>NZ_CP030848.1:2400000-2748375 GCF_008274825.1 Sphingobacterium hotanense | reverse complement strand
AGGAATCAATCCCTAGAAAACTGGTATGTTTAAATTTTTGCGATAATAAAAGCGTTTGCTCGCCGGTTCCACAGCCCACATCGACCGCTTTAGAGTGATGGTCATCGATGAGCAAGTCCGATAAATCATAGAAGGGTTTATAGCGAATTTCTTTATATTGATTGTAAACTTCCGGATTCCAAGGCATAATAATCTTTTTTCCTAAATTCGAGCCAAACACGTGCCATGATTTAGAAAACATCTGCATATATCGTACTTTTAGTTCATGATAAATAAGGCAATCGCCATAAAGGATAAAACAGACCCCTCGAAATTGCTTAAAGTAGCGCTATTCGATCAGAAGAAGTGCATAACCAAGCCACATAAGCATAACGGCTATTTGGAGCTTGTGCTATTAGAACGAACGCTGGGAAAGCATTATATCGATGGGCATGAAATACAAGTCAAAGCGCCCTGTTTATTGATTATCCGTAAAGATAATGTACATCACTGGGAACTGAGCGAACCGGTGGAGGGCTATGTCCTGTTATTAAAGCGTCAATTTGTAGAGGAAAGTTTGGATTTGGAAATCCGAAGGTTAATCGATGAATTGGAGGATATGAATACCATTAATTTTAAAGACATCTCTACGCTTCATTCCCTGTTTTCCTTGCTGCTGACAGAGGAACATCGAACAGTACAAGAAGCACTACTGAAAGCAATCCTAGCGAAATCTGTACAGCAAATAGCTACGGAAAACCCTATAAAAATTAAATCGAAAAACCTATTTCTACAGTTTACCGATGTCCTGAATAAAGAAAAGCAGGTCCTGAACAATGTTGCATATTATGCTGGCTTGCTCCACACCAGTCCACAAAACTTGAATGCTGCATGCCAAAAATATGCGGATAAATCCGCTTCTGAAATATTGTCCAGCTATATTAGCTCTGAGGCCAAGCGTTTGCTGTTTTACACGAACAAGACGGTAGCTGAAGTTGCTTTTGAATTAGGTTTTGCGGATCGATCCAATTTCTCTAAATATTTCAAACGAGTTGTCGGACTCACTCCGCAAAACTATCGGAAAATGACGGACTAGAATTCTTTTTCTCCGAATTCACTTTTCGGTAATTTAAGAACCTGATTTAAGCGTTGTAGATTGATATTGAGGTTTAGCAAAAACACGTTCTTCTCATAAATATAATTCGTCGTCGTGTAAAAATCCGGTGCAGATGTTGTGATTCGCTGTTCATTCACACCCCATTTCCCCAACTCGATGAATTGCCATTGTAGTTGTGCCGTCATTGCGCGCTTCCAGAAAGATTTACTAAGGTTGAAGTTTGGTGTGAGAAAACGAGAATCCATCCCTTGCACCGTAGGTCTTTCAGACAGATAATTGACCTGTAAACCCGCGCTCCAATTGTTGGGAAGGCTAGCCTGCACGCCTGCATTTATACTGTATACCCAGTCTTGATTGCTACGAACCTGCTCATAATCCAAAACCTTTCCAGTGATTTTGTAATTATAGAGATTGATCCCTCCATTAATTTGTAACCATTGAAATAACTTACCTTCACCGCCAAGCTCAACGCCTAGACGGTTAGCATAATCTGCATTAGTGAATACACGATGCAAGATGGTATCCGCATAAACCGAGTTTACTCTTTGAATGGGGTTCTTGCTATGCTGAAAATAAGCATTCATAAATAAAGACCCCTTGTTCAGTTTTTTTACCAGACCGGTTTCCGCTTGGCTAATGAATTCTGGCAGCAATTCTGGATCCCCCTGTTCCAAAGTTTCCGAGTGTTCACGCTCGGGAATGGGGTTTAGCTCGAAGTTGTTATTCCTTTGCACACGGCGCGAGGCGGCCATCTTCCATGACCAGCCTTCGCCCAAATCGCGCATTAAATTAATCGATGGGTATAGCTGGTGAATCGAGTAGGGGAAAGACTCCTGCGTATGGAGCAAAATCAAGTCTCGCTGATAGTATTCATAGCGCAAGCCTAAGGAAAGACTGAGCTTATCGAATTTTTGATCGTATTGTGAATAGGCTGCATGTACCGTATTGCTCGCTTTCATCTTTCCGGAGAATTCAGGTATCAAACTTAAATCTCTCTGATTCCGTTCAGCAGCATAATATTCAAAATTCCCATCCTGCTCATCTCTTCGTAGTTGATAACCGCTATTGATTTTTGCATTGCCTATGCCCCATTGGTGATTGGCTGATAGACGAAGCCCTTTCAATGGGTTTGTATACTTGTTGTAGGTCCGCTGTATGGTATCGATTTGATTTTCGATATTATTGTTCTTTGTCGAACCGTAGATGTCGGCGTACTCATAAATTGCACCGAGCTGCAGACTATGCGCCGGATTTATTTTCCATGTATAGGCCAGATCTAGCAGATAGAATTTACCCTGTTTGTTTTGTAGGTTAGGATTAAAATAATCTAATGTAGATATCGTTTCACCGGTTGAAGGAACAATGCTTCTATTGTTATAATATATATCAGCAACGCGGTCTTGAAACCTACGCGACGCTAACGCGCCCAAGCTAAGCTGATGTCGCTCATTAAGTTCATACCCTGCATTTAAGCGCAATCCATAATTGTATTTGTCAAAGCTCCGCTCGCCTTTGGAAGGAAAGAAAGTCTGCTTATCGCCTATAATTGTATTTACATCGCCGTCTCTAAATCCCGCATTATCATTACGCAGATAGTTTGCCGATGCACTAAGTTCTAATTTGTCTTTTCTATATTGGAAAGCAACATCCGCACTGTAGCGTTGTTGTTTTTTTAAATTGTCGTAATCGTCGATACTCGGTAAACCGCCTTGTAAATTCATCACCCAAGCAAAGCCGGAGCCTACGGATTTCTTCGTCTTTATATTGATAATTCCGCCTTTTCCGTCCGGATCGTATTGTGCCGTCGGACTACTGATAAATTCCACTTCACTAACGTCATTTGCTGCAATTTGCGTTAGAATTGTCGCCGGATCAACAAGGGAAGGCTTCCCATTTACTAAAACTAGAATACCTGAATTTCCACGAACAGATATATTGCCAGCAGCATCAACGGCCGCTGCAGGCAGGTTCTTTACAATGTCTAGCGCAGTTCCGCCTACCGCATTTTTGTATTGATTCGCTTGATATACTTGTCGGTCAGCGCTATGTTTCTGTGCTGCTGTTTGGCCTTCTATATGCACTGTTTCGAGCGTTTCGCTGTCAGCCGATAATAGAATAGGCTGAAGATTTACCTGTTTCTGACCGCTAAGATCTATAGCCAATTGCCTTTGTTTATAACCCAAAGATTTGACTTGAAGATAATACTGCTGAGCATTTAAATTAGCAAAAACAAAACGCCCATTAGCATCTGTCATCTCCCCCTCAACAATTTGATTTTTTTCGTCAATTACCGCAATGCTAACGTATGCGAGTGGATGTTTGGATAGGGAGTCTTGAATAGTTCCGCTGAGCTTGCTGTTTTGAGCGTGAGCAATAGCAGTAAGCAATAATAGGCTGAAAAGCAGTAATGTTTTTTGCACAGGTGTAAGTCTTTTGTACAAAAATAGAAAAGTATCAATCAGCTAGGTAGGGAATTTTAGAATGTACTATTTTATTTTCAAATCAACCCTTTTTTAGATGTGAGATGTAAGACATTAGATATTAGAGTATGGTCGCTAGTTGTGAATAGGAAAGGAGGGGTTTAATGATAGTCAGGATGTTTTGTCTTGAACAAGGAAAGGAAGGAGAAAAGGAGAACCAGGATCCTGCTATTCATCCTTGCTTTCGTGGTTCAAGACAAAAGTGTAAGTATGCTTGATCCTGCTCATCAATTCATCCTTCCTTTCCTGGTTCAAGACAAAAGTGTAAGTCTGCTTGATCCTGCTCATCCTTGCATCCTTCCTTTCCTGGTTCAAAGACAATCTTTAAATCGCTTCTTTATTTGACCCCTTCCATACCTCAATCATAGCCGCTCCAGAAGGGTTTTGATTGGGATATGAAAGGGTTTTGAATTGGGTTTACAATGGGTTTGAGTGGAACCAGGTATTAGCTATTTGCGAGGAAGGGATGGGACAAAAAAAGGCTACCCACAATCGGTGGATAGCCTTTTCTAGATGTTTGTCTGTTTACTTCTTGAGGTGTAGATCGAAGTATTTAGCGATTTTATCGTACATATGGATTCTATCTTTTCCCATTACGTTGTGTTCGTGGGTAGGATAAAGGAAGTAATCCACTTGTTTTCCGGCTTCTATACATTTTTGTACAAAATCCATACTATGTTGCTGTACTACGACCGGATCCTGCGCACCATGAATGATCAATAGGTGACCGTTCAACTTATCTGATTTATTTAACAAGGAAGTCTTCTCGTAGCCTTCAGGGTTCTCCTGTGGAGTATCCATATAACGCTCGCCATACATGATTTCGTAATATTTCCAGTCCATTACTGGTCCTCCGGCTACAGCCGCTTTGAAGATATCGTTATGTTTGGTCATCAAAGAGCTGGTCATAAAACCACCGTAACTCCATCCGAATATTCCCATGTTTTCAGTATCAACGTATGGTAGCGATTTCAGGTAGTTGATACCCACCAACTGATCTGCCATTTCGGCTTCGCCCAAGTTTCGGTGTGTTACTCTGGTGAAATCTCGTCCACGTGCATCTGATCCTCTGTTGTCTAGGGTAAAAACGATATAACCGTTTTGTGCCATATACATATCAAAATAACCGAGCCCCCCTAACCATCGGTCAGTTACCAATTGCGCATGTGATCCTCCATATAGGTAGACCATCACCGGATATTTCTTATTCTGATCGAAATTCAATGGGTAAGTAATACGTGCATTTAAAGGCGTCTGTCCATCTGGAGACGTGAATGATTTGAATTCTATATTTGGAAGATCGACTTTACCGTCGAAAGGATTGCTCGCTTGAAGAATTGAGCTGGCCTTATTTCCTTTTTTATTGATAACCTGAATCTTATTTGGAGTGCTCAAATTACTGTACTGGTCCAATACGTATTGTCCACTGCTGCTTACCGAAGCATTATGTACACCATTGGTTTCAGTTAATTGTGTAGTTTTCCCTGATTTGATATCAACTTCAAATAAGTGGCGTTCCATACCATTGTTCGTTGCTGCGACGTAATAGGCTTTATTGCCCTTGCTGTCGAAGCCCTGGAAATTGGTAACAACGACATCCTTATAACCAAGATTCCGGATTAGCTTTCCTTCAGTATCGTATAGGTAGAGAGCATTGAAACCGTCTTTATCGGTTTGATACAAGAACTGTTTTGGATTGTTCGGTAAGAAAACTAATGGCTGTTGAGGTTCGACCCATGTCGTTGATGATTCCTCGAAAAGAGTTTTTACAAATGCGCCAGTTTGTGCATTGTATTTATTCAATTTTAAATGATCTTGTCCGCGGTTCAATACACCCACATACACAAACTCGTTGCTTGGATCCCAGGTTACAATCGTTAAGTATTGTTCTTTCGGTTCGCCCGTTTGCAATTGTATATTTTTGCCAGTCTCCGTGTTGAATATTTGTAGCGTTACTTCCTCACAATTCATTCCGGCCATTGGATAGCGGATATCTTTTACGGTCGCAACACGTGTATCCCATTGTGGTAATGGATACTTTGTAACCATGCTCTCATCCTTACGGTAATACAACAAAAGTTTATCATTTGGTGACCACCACATGCCCTTGTCAATACCGAATTCGTTACGGTGGACCTTATCTGTACCATTCACGATACCATCAACCGTGTCTTTTGTCACAATTACCTTCGTGCCATTTTGATCGATGATCTCAATATTATTGCCATTTAGGTAAGCTGTTTTAGATTGGGAATTGCTAGCAGTCGCTGATTCTAAATCATTCGGAACACTTGAAGCAACTTTTGCTTGTTTTTTTGAAAGGTCGTAATGGATGTTGTAGGCTTTTTTCTCCCCACTTACGTCGAAAGAAATCGTATTTGCATCTATCCAATCGTATGAAGTTGGAAATCGGCGCAATTCTATTTTATCCGAAGGAATAGCAGCAACAATAGCGCTTCGTAGGTCGGCTTTGCTGATAATTTGTTTTGCTTGCCAGTTGCTTTTGGCTTCGCGAATCAGTAAATTTTGATAAGTACTATCTAAACTCGAAAATGCATCGCTGTTCTTGACCCATTTAGAACCAGTGATAGTCTTTGGAGCGAATTTTCCAGGACCAAAGACTGTTTCGTCAATGGTTAGCTTTCGCTGTCCATAGGCTACCGATGAGCTTAATAGAAATAATATCAGTAGTTTTCTCATTTTAATTTTTTTTATGCTGACGAAATTAGGGATAAGTTTTTGGAAATGGGAGGGGAAAATTGAAAAGGCGGCGTCTATGGAAACTTTAACGTACGGATTGAATTGGATAGAAGTAAGGCGTTGTAATTATGTTTAAACCTTATCATTTTCTTTTCTAAAATATCTATATTTAAAAAATAAACTCGAGCTATTACACTAGCTTCGAGTCTATAATATACAGTCAACAACCTAATCACTTATAAAATCCAGAAAATGGCATCCTATTTCTTTAAAACCCTTGTGCTATTAATTTGTGTAGCGAGTTTTTATTCCTGTCAGCAAAAGCGGGACGGAGACCCTAAGATATTGGTGTTTACCACGTCTGATAAAGACAGTTCGAACGCGAATTCTGTAGGCGCTGCTGCGATCATGAAACTAGGGGTAGAACATAAATTTGACGTGGATACAACCTCCAATGCGGCTAGGTTTATTGAGGATTCCTTGAAAAACTACGCTGCGGTTGTGATGTTAAATACATCCGGAAATACTTTGGATAAATATCAGGAAGTAGCATTCGAGCGCTATATACAGGCAGGTGGCGGCGTCTTGGCCATTCAGTCTATAAAAGATACGGAAGTTGACTGGGGCTGGTATCAGCGCTTATTTTCATCTAATAATTCTGATGACTTATCTCAACAAGAAATAGAGGGAGGTCGCGTAGCTTCGCTACAAAAGAAGGAAGCTTATTCAAATTCCCTATTCTCTGATAAAAATTATATGAGTCAACTACTCCAGGGAATCGAATATGTGGTTGGTAAGAACTATGTCTTAGATTATAAAAAAGCTAAAGCGAAGCCCGTTCCTACAGATGCGGATTTCACAAAGGTCACCATGGCAAAAGGGGAGCTTTTTGAGCCTACGGAAATGGCTATTCTTCCTGACCTTTCTATTTTAATTGCGCAGCGTCGTGGAGAACTTTTATTGCTCGACCAAAAGACAAGTAAAGTGGAGCAGGTTGGCTTTTTAGATGTATATCATGAAACTGGAAACCCAAAGGTCAATGCAGAGGAAGGCTTTATGGGTTTGACACTAGACCCGGATTTTGAGAAGAACAATTATATCTATGCCTTTTATAGTCCGAAAGATACGTCGGTGAACCGACTTTCCAGATTCGTGTTCAAGGATAAGAAATTGGACATGAGTTCTGAAAAGGTTATCCTTCAGTTTTACTCACAGCGTTATATCTGTTGCCATACAGGAGGTTCTTTGGCTTTTGGAAAAAATCGCTTATTGTACATTTCCACGGGAGACAATTCTACTCCATTTAACGAAGAAGGGCAGAAATATGTGAGTGATGGTTACTCTCCAAAAGATTCGCGCGTTGGGCATGAGCAATATGATGTGCAAAGGACATCCGGAAATACCAATGATCTTCGCGGTAAGATTCTTAGGATCCGGATGAATGAGGACGGTAGTTATTCGATTCCTGAAGGAAATCTATTTAAAAAGGATCAGGCGAATACACGTCCCGAAATCTACGTCATGGGAAATAGAAATCCTTATCGCATTTCGGTTGACGCAAAGACAGGGTATTTATATTGGGGGGAAGTAGGGCCGGATGCAAGCAAAGATTCCGTAGGGAGAGGACCTCGCGGCTACGATGAAGTCAACCAGGCACGTGAAGCAGGTTTCTTTGGCTGGCCATATTTCATTGGCAATAACTATGCTTATCATGCTCATGATTATGAAACAGGTGCGAAAGGTGCAGCGTTTGATCCCATGAAACCAGTAAATGAGTCGAGAAACAATACCGGATTAAAAGAATTGCCTGCTGCAAAGCCCGCATTTATATGGTATCCTTATGCCGATTCGCCTGAATTTCCGCAGCTTGGCAATGGAGGTCGCAATGCGGAGACCGGACCTGTTTATTACTCATCAATGTTTCCAAAGGAGACGCGCTATCCTGACTATTTCGATGGTAAACTATTTATTTATGATTGGATCAGAGGCTGGGTGATGTTGGTTTCCATGCAGCCGAACGGGGATTTTGACAAGATGGAGCCTTTCATCTCGAATATGAAATTAGCATCTCCAATCGATATGGAGGTTGGGCCTGATGGAAAAATCTATGTGTTAGAGTATGGTAGTGGTTGGTTCAGCAAGAACCCGGATGCCGCTGTTGCTCGATTTGACTATAAGGAAGGTTCTTCAAAGGGCGCGCAAAGCGGATCTACCAATGCAGGGGATGCAGCAAATCCTGTAGGACATCAGCAAGCGAATATTCCTCGTGGACAGAGCTTAATTGAAGCATCAGATTGTAAATCTTGTCATGCTATCGATAAGAAATCTGTGGGACCATCATATCAGGAAGTTGCGAAATATTATAAGGATAATAAAGATGCCGAAACTATCCTAGTGAAGAAGATAATGAATGGTGGTAGTGGGGTATGGGGCAAGGTGGCTATGGCTGCACACCCGAACCTGAAAGAAGAAGACGTGAAGGAGATGGTTGAATGGATATTAAAGCAATAATTCCATTTATATCTAGTTTACTTATTCGTTTCTTAGCTATTCTTCCAATGGCCATACAGAACTTTCATCTCTCAAATGGGGAGATGAAAGTTTTGTTTTCGTTCGTTGATTTCCTAAGTTTGGGAAGAATCGGTTTTATCAGATCGGTTTCAATTATTGACTAAATTTAGATGGAGGAAAAGAACATTCGCGAAGAGGATTTGGCTAATCTCATACGAGAGGGGAATGTTATGGCTTTTGAAATCGCCTTCAAGCAATTCCGTGAAATCTTATTTAAGCATGCTTTTTACGTTGTCAGGAACATGGATGAAGCTGAGGATGTGATTCAAGAGGTCTTTACAACGCTTTGGGAAAAGCGCGAGTCGATTCCTGCAGAAGCAAACCTTTCCAGTTATCTTTATCGCATGACACGGAATCGGGTACTGAATAAGCTCAGTCATCAGAAGGTGATGGATAATTATATTCAGCATGTTCTTGTTGAGCAGTCGGAACAGACTAGCAATAGTGACTTAGATCTTATTGGGAAAGAGTTGGCTGCGATTATCGAGTCTGAGATCGGCAAGCTTCCTGCTCGAATGCGTGAAGTTTTTAATTTAAGTCGAAATGAGGGCCTTAGTCATAAGGAAATTGCCGAGTTGTTGCAAATTTCGGAAGGTACATCTAAATTGCAGGTTTCCAAAGCTTTGGCAATTCTTAGACAGCGTGTTCTTAAAGCCGTTATTGTTCTTTTAGCGGGTTAATAAAAATTTATTTCATTTTCTTATATATCCTTCGGCTGGGTTAGCTGTCTTTATGATACTAGGCAATTAAAAAATAACCATGCTACCTGAAGAGATAAAGAATTTAATTGGCAAATACCAAGCGCGTACAATATCCAAAAACGAGCAAGAACAGCTATTTCGTTGGTATAACGAACAAGCTAAATCTGCAACCAGTATGGACGATGCAGATATGCATATTCGTTTGGAAAGGATCGCTGGACAATTGCCTGCGTTGAATACGAAGCTGGTTCGTCAAATTTCCTGGATTAAATGGGCAGCTGCAGCCATAATTACCATGGCGGTGGGTTTGGCGATCTATACTTCTCAACAAAAAGACATTCCTTTAGACATTGTTATTCAAGCAGACTCTACAAAAGGAGCGGAGTTGGTATTGGCTACCGGTAAAGTAATTTCCCTTAATGAGGTCGGTCAAGGTGATACCATCGATGCTGATGGCAGCAAGCTTTTTAAGACGAGTGATGGTTATATCGCATATAGTTTTGATGGCGATATAAATGAGGCTAACCAGAATTACAGCTTCCGGACCCCGGTGGGTACAGAAACTAAAATATTACTGCCTGATGGTACTCGGGTTTGGTTAAATGCGGCGTCGGAGTTGAGTTTTAAAAAACAATGGGCCGTGGAAAACCGAGAAGTATATTTGAAGGGCGAGGCTTATTTTGAGGTTAGCAAACAAAGAAACCCGCAGGGTCTATTGTATACCCCTTTTAAAGTTTATTTTGCCGGTCAGGCAGTAGAAGTGCTTGGCACAAAGTTCCGCATACAAAACTATCAAGAGGAAGCGTGGAGTACAACGAGCCTGTTCGAAGGTTCCGTAAAGCTAGAGATATTAGCGTCAAATAAGCAAGTAGATAAAGCCGTGATCTTAAAGCCTGGGCAGCAAGGGTTATTCAACAGAGATAGCAGACTGTTAGATTTTAAAAATATTATCGAGGATGCGCCGCAAAGTTGGCGGGACGGATATTTCAGTTTCCATGGCGAAAACTTAAGGGAAGTTTGTGCGCAACTAGCACGTTGGTATCCGGTTACCTTTGATATAGATGCTGATCTGCCGAAAGGCGAATATCACGGTGATATTCCTAAAACTTATTCGCTCAATGAGGTATTAGATATCCTGATCGATAAGAACATGAATTATAGATTCTCTAATGAAAATAACCAAATAAAAGTACGCTTAAACCAAGAAAAGAAATAACCAATTTTTTATGAAGCATTTTATTAATTACAAAACCTGGGGAGGTTTAGACTATCTCTTTGTCAAAAAAATTGCCGTAGTGCTGCTAATTGTTTGTCTGATTCATAGTAATTCAGCATTAGCATTTGGGCAGGATTTGAAAGTTCATGCGAAGCAAGAACGACTGAGCCAAATATTTGAAAAACTCAAGAAAGAAAATGGATACCATTTCTTTTGGGAGGGTAAGGACTTCTCAAATACGCTAGTTGATGTTTCTGTCGTTGGTAATATCGACGAAGTACTGGCAGCTTTGTTTAAAAACCTGCCGGTTGAATACAGACTGCACAAGAAAACGGTAATTATTCGTGTAGATAATGCGAAGTTATCTCAAACAGCAAACTCGCAGCAGCAGATTGTTAGAGGTCGTGTAATCGACGAAGAGGGGAATCCGATGGTCGGCGCAACGGTGCGATATAGCCATTCGGGAACCTATCATACGCTAGCTACAGGTTCAAAGGGTGAATTCGAGTTTCCTTCAAACTCGTTCCCTGTACATATTATGATCACAAGCTTGGGTTTTAGACCTCAAGAGTATAGTATAGCCTCTGCTAATGATTCGAATCTGATACAATTGCTTAGAAATAATGAAGTAATCGAAGATATCGATATTGTCTATACGGGTTATCAGGCGCTAAAAAAGGAAAGCTCTTCGGGTTCCAGCAGTGGTATTTCAAAGGAATTCATTCAGGAAAGAAATAACAATTCACTAGATAAAATTCTAGAAAATGCGGTTCCTGGTCTTAACACTTATACAACACCGGATGGAAAGATGGACATGCGAGTTCGTGGCGGTAGTTCGCTACGCGCCGGCACAAATCCGTTGATCGTAGTTGATGGGTTTCCAAGTGAAATTATGCCTGATGTGAATGAAATCGAAAATATTACGGTATTGAAGATGCAGCGGCTGCTGCAATCTGGGGTTCTCAGGCTGCGAATGGGGTCATCGTTATCACGACGAGTAAAGGAAAAGCTGGGAAACCTGTAATCCAATATTCTGGAAATTTGAGGGTAGAGTCTAGACCTGATTATTCCGCATTGCAAAGAGCAAGTTCAGCGGATGTTATCGACTATGAAAAGGAACAATATGACAAGGGTTATATCATGGCCGGCATTTTCGATAATTCTTCGGGTGGATATTCGCAATCCATAGGAATTTTTAATGATTTCGATCGTAAGGATATTGATTTAGCGGAGCGCGATAGACGATTGAGCCTATTAGCGGGATTAGATAATCAATCGCAAGTAAATGATTTATTGTTGCGTCAAGCAATCAATCAGAAGCACTTTTTATCCATCAGCGGCGGTTCAGATAGATTCAACTATTATTCTGGCTTTAATTTCGAGCAGGATTTAGCGGGAACAAAAGGTACACAAGCAAAGAGTACTTTGGTGACCAATAGATTGTCATACCATTTGGCCGACTTTCTGACGCTGCGTAGTAACATATCGATGGACTATAACTGGGGGAATCAGGGTGTTAGTAATTTAGAAAGCAATATACGAGCCTTGCAACCGTATCAAATGATACAGGATGAACAAGGTAATCCTATCAATAATTATTTCGGCTACAATAAGATTGAAAACGACCGTTTAATGGGCCTAGGGTATTTGGATAATGGGGTGAATTTATTGACAGATAATAACCTGGCGAACAATAAATCGACCGGATTTGGTATTCGTAGTATTTTCGGAATGGATTGGAAGCTGATGAAAGGCCTGCGATTGACGAATGATTTAGTTTATGAACGTCTGAACGGCAGACAGCGTAATCTTTATAATCAAGAATCTTATTTTACGAGAAGCTTAGTTAATAGATTTACGGCTTACGATGATGCTGTGGGAGATTATGTGAAATATATTCCATATGGTGATGTATTAGACTTAAATTATACTAACACCAAGCGTATGGCTTCGCGTAATCAATTGAACTATGAAAACACGTTTGCCGAGCGCCATTATTTGAATGTAATTGCTGGGGCGGATATTAGTAAGCGAATCGCCGACGGTGGAATCCAGCGAATGTTAGGGTTTAATGATGAGCTATACAGTTCGCAGGATATCGACGCGAAGAAACTTGCGTTGGGTGTCAGAGATTGGGAAGGATTAACCCAACGTTATGTTGCCGCAGATTATAATAAATTAAGCTATTTTGAAAATAGAGAGTATTCTTTTTATTCATCCTTAGCCTATACTTATGATCGTCGATATACCTTTACAGGTAGTTATAGAAATGATTATTCGAATTTATTTGGTGCAGACCCTAAGCTCAGAAGAACGCCACTATGGAGCGTAGGAGGTAAATGGTTATTGCACAACGAAGCTTTCTTTAACAATGAATGGATTTCAGAATTGAGTCTTCGTTCGACTATTGGTGTTACGGGTAATTTCGACCGGAACAATTCAACAACTACCTTTTTGACAGCGACACGCTTTTTTAACAATATTGCTGATGATTTTGTTGCGCGGCTTCAAACTCCTCCAAACCCTAAGCTACGTTGGGAGAGTTCGCGTACCTTCAATGCTGGTTTAGATCTAGGCCTTTTAGCAAATCGTTTTGTAGTCAATGTAGATTATTATAACAAGTTTAGCTATGACTTACTCGGAAGTCAGGAGCTGGACCCTACAGTTGGTTTAACGAATGCCTATGTTAATGCTGCAGAATTATCGAATAAGGGTATTGAGTTTGGTATTCAAGCAAATATTCTACAAAACCGTCCATTCGAATGGTCGAGCCAATTGAATCTTGCTTATAATAAAAGCAAAGTAATATCTAATAAAATTACTGATACCAATCCGAGGCTAAATCGTCCAAGAGATGTAGTCCCATTCTTAGAAGGATATGAAAGGGAGTCGCTATGGAGTTATCGCTGGGCAGGATTGGACGAAAAAGGGAGGCCACAGACTTACGGTGCTGACGGCGAAAAAGTCCTTGTGCCAGTGGAAGAATCTTTAGAATTGAATGGTACAACAAGGCCTCGCTATAGCGGATCGTTTAATAACACGTTGAGATATAAAGGATTTAACCTATCTATCTTTACCGTATTTAACTTAGGACAAGTTGCTCGCATGGAAATGCCAGAGATGTATGGTTATGTATGGGATAGCTCTTATAATAATAAAATCGCCAAACGTTGGAGACAACCGGGTGATGAGCATAAGACTGATATTCCGGCCATCCCTTTAATGGAAGACTTTTTTGAACTCGCGGATGACTATAGCCGATTGGCGACTCTTTCCAGCAACTCTGTTTTCGATGCTTCTTTCCTACGGGTAAGAGAAATCCAGTTAGGTTATACCTTAATCGATTCTCAATTTTTAAAAAGCTTGCCTTTCAAATCTGTTCGTGCGGTAATGCAAGTGAATAATGTGTTCCTATGGAAAGCAAACAAATCGGGGCTTGATCCCGAGGCTGTTGTAAGTAGAATGTACTATTTACCGGAGCCAATGGTTTATACATTTGGACTTAACCTAACCCTTTAATTTTGCCTAAGATGAAAAGAATATATTTAGCATTCGTAATTCTGGTTGCTTCGTTAAGTAGTTGCCAAAAATACCTAGACATCCGTCCTAAAGGGAAATTTATTCCTCAGACAATCCAAGACTATGAAGAGTTGTCATCAAATCCATCGTATGCAGGAAATGGCAATGCGTATTTAGAACGTCTTTCCGACGGGATTTATCTCGCGCAGTCCACTGTAAATAGTGGGATGAACGGAGCAGGTTCAAAGACCTATATCTGGGCAGCGGAGTATTACCTAGAGACGGAGAGCGACCGTACATGGAATGATAACTATAATAATATTTTCAACGCAAATATCATCTTGCAAGAGATTGATGGCGTTGAAGATGGAACGCAAGAGCGTAAGAATGTGGTTAGAGGGAATGCTCTTTGCAATCGTGCACAGGCATACATGAATCTTATACTTTTTTACGCGCCTACTTACAATGAAAGCACAGCGGCTTCAGACCTTGGGGTACCCTTAATAACGATTCCAGACTTGGAAGCGAAGTCTAGCAGAGCTTCGGTAAAAGAAGTGTATGACCAAATTCTTAGCGATCTAACGACCGCATTGCCTCTTCTTCGGGATGAACCTAAGAACGTATATCGTCAAAGTAAAGGCGTTGCGAACGGGCTACTTGCACGTCTGTATCTTTATAAGGGACAGTATGAAAAGGCATTGGCCCATGCCAATGAAGCATTGAAAACAAACAGTACTATTTTCGATTTCAATGAGTATAGATTTATTAATCCAGATCGTCCTGCTTTGGGGATTGCTAATCGTGCGCTAGCGCAAGTACATCCGGAGATGATTTCCTATATGACCACTTCATTTGGAACTATTTTGAGCAACAGTTTCATCGATCCTGATTTGTTAAATCAATTTGATCCGAAGGATCTTCGACTCAAATTCGGCTGGTCAAAAACAGACCGTACTGGTGTTCCGGTTAAAGAACCCTATCCACAATATATCAATGCAGACTTGAACTATAATATCGCTGTTCCGGAGATGATGTTAATTGTTGCGGAATGCCATGCCAGATTAAATCAAAAAGATCAGGCAGTGAAGTTGCTAAATACCTTGAGAAAGAAGCGTTTTGCTTCTGAGGACTTTAAAGAGGTTGAAGCCACAACTGCAGAGGATGCATTGAAATTGGTGATCAAGGAGCGTAGAATGGAATTGTTCGGTAAGGGGTTACGTTGGTTTGATATGAAGCGTTTGGACAAAGACCCGCGTTTTGCAAAGACTTATAAGCGTGCTAATACGGAACAATCTTATACGCTGGCTCCAGGCTCCTCGCATTTCGTTGCTCAGATTCCAGGCTTGGTGATGAAGTTGAACCCTAATATTGTTCCAAATCCTAGATAAGCAGATATGAGGAAATCTAGATTAGTGCTGTTCTGGTTATGCATTCATTTGATTCCACTTGCTACAATAGCACAAGGGAACTATCAAATTAATGGACAGATTATTAGTGATGAAAATGTTACTCATGCTTATCTCTATACCTTCAATAAAGGTCGGGAATTGCTGGACTCTGCAGAGGTTAAGAACAATGCGTTTCAATTTAGCGGTCAAGTAGATAAGATCCAGGCGGCGAGCGTTGGCTTGAAAGGGTCGAAACGTTCAGTTCATTTCATCTTAGAACCGGCGCAGATGCAGGTACGACTACAGGAAGACTGGAACCAGCCTAGTACGGTGATCGGTGGAATGCAGAATGCGATTAAGAAGGGATATGAGCTTGATGTGGCTATGTTTCAGGATAGTATGAGGGCACTTGGTGCTGCATATGAACATGCCGACGAAGACGGTAAAGTAAAGTTAGGCATGCAAATGCAAGTTTGGAATCAGAAGGTCGACTCTGTTCGTAAAGATTATTTAAGAGCGCATCCTGCTTCCTTAGCTGTATTAGATATCTATCGACCATATATTCCTGGTATGAACTATGTCGAGCTTCAGGAATTAGTTAGTCGATTCGACAAGGGATTAGCCTATGCACCAGTTTATCAGGAGTTATTAAGGAATTATGAACGAAAGAAGGAACGAAATTTAGTGGGTAAGCAAGCTCCTGCGATCCATAGTCAAACGAATGGGGGAAAGGCATTCGATTTAACTTCACTGAAAGGGAAGACTGTGCTGATCGATTTCTGGGCTTCATGGTGTGCCCCTTGTCGTATTGCGAATCGAAAACTTGTGCCGACCTATGAGAAATATCGTTCAAAGGGTTTTGAGATTGTGTCGGTCTCGATGGATGACAAGGATCATTTGTGGAAGGCAGCAGTAGAGAAGGACGGTATTCCTTGGATACAGGTTGCAGACTTAATTGATTTAAAATCGAATAAGGCGGCTGCGGCATATCATGTTGAGCAGTTGCCCACATTATTCTTAATTGATGAGAATGGTGTCGTGGTTAAACAGAACATGAATCACGAAGAACTTTTAGAATTTTTAAAATTAAAATATGATGAATAAGCGATCTATAATATTCGGTTTATTGGGTTTTGCACTTTTTACGAATGTGCATGGCCAAGAGAAATTAGTGGAAATTAGCGGACGAATTAAGGGTATTGGCAATAGGGAGATTCGAGTGTTAGACCCTGAAAAGGGAGAGATTAAGCGATTCAATGCGACTCAGGATAATTTTAAGATCGAAGTGCCTTTGCACACGAACGACCAAAGGTTCTTTACTTTGCATTTACCTTCATTAGGTGATATGGGGCCGTCGATGAAAACACCTGCATTATTTTTTATGGTCGATGATGATCCCATCAATATCCAAGCGCATATTGAAGAGGGGAGTGTGGAGACTGATACCATCATTGGGGCGAATGATTTTAACGCGTTTAATTCGACATATAAGCAGTTGAAGAGCACGGGAGAGCTGATGCTTGTTACTGCAGAATATAATAAAGCGTTCAATGCTTATAACAACGTTGCGCAAACAGAAGAAAATCTCGAAGCATTGAAGGCTGTGGGTGACAAGATTGAGGCAATTTATACGGATCAGCGAAAGGAAATCACTGAACTTATTGCGTCGAATCCAAAGTCTTTGACTGTTGCAACCTTAGCGCGTCAATATACCGCCCCGGAAATGACACCGGACGCCATTTCAACATTTCTTTCTCAATTCGATAAGGGAGTGATAGCGCAAAGTTTTTATTTGAAAGAGCTGCAAAACAAGTTAGCAAAGGTGAGTCAGTTGGAAGTCGGTCAGCAGGCTCCGGATTTCACAATTAAAGGTGTCGATCAGAAAGCTATTAAGTTGAGTGATTTTAAAGGCAAGTATGTTTTATTGGACTTTTGGGCTTCTTGGTGTGGTCCTTGCCGACGCGAGATGCCTCATGTGAAAGCTGCTTACGAGCAATTCAAAGGAAATAACTTTCAGGTTTTTGCTGTTTCGATCGATAGTGATGCTACAGCTTGGAAGAAAGAGCTGGAAGAGGATAATATGCCATTTGTTCATGCGTTGGATGTGAAAGGAAAGCAAAGCGTTGGTGATTTATATATGGTGAGAGCAATTCCGACGAACTTCTTGATTGATTCAACAGGTAAGATTATTGCGAAAAATCTGAGAGGCGAGGAGCTTAGTAAATTTTTAGAGAGTCGGTTGTAGGCTAGTCGGGATGTGGTTTTTTCGAACCTTTGGTTTAAAAAATGAATTTGGTCGGAACCAGGAAAGGAAAGATGCGAGGATTGACAAGATTGACTGTCAATCTTCGCATCTTTCCTTTCCTGGTTTCAAGACAAGCAATCGATACTGCAATCCTAAACTTCTGATCTGAAATCAATACTCTCTCCCTTCTAGTAGTAAATTCACCTAAAGTGTACACATCAAAAATCAAAAGGAGAAACCCTCATTTATTGGCTGACTTTTTGCTAAAATTCATCAGACGGTGATTAAAAAATTTAGTTTTATATCTCATTTTCGTTAGATATCTTAAAGCTTGATTTGCTCACTGAATTTGATGGTTTCAAAAATATCGGGTATATAAAATGACAATGGTGGCGAAACGAAGGATTGATAATAATTATAAAAAGTATATTTTAACAGGCGTTTTCTCGACGTTAATCTTAGTCGGTTATGCACAAGAAGAGAAAAAGCAACCGCAAAAGAATGAGCAAGCAAGTGGGCAAGTTGATCGAACGCAACCACGTGTAATGGACTCTATTGAAGTGGTTCGAGAATATCGTCCTATTCTTGCTGATGCGGTAAAGATTCGAAGAACTCCTGATATGAAGATCGATCGGGCTACACTTGCACAAGAATTACGCGAGATTGCAGCAAGCATGTACTTTGCACGAAATAATTATAAACAACCTTATCACAGCCCCCTTCCACAACGGTATCCAAATGCGTCCCGCGACAATATTGATAATAACAGGATCGGTATTATTGCATATTTAGCTGGTGAGTATGAGCGAGCAGCATCTATTTTAAGTAAGGTGCAACCTACAGACGCCTTCTATCAGAGTTCACTGATCGGGCTAGGGAACATCGCGTTGAAGAATGGGGATAAGCAAGCTGCTTTGGCGGCATTTCAAAAAGCAGCCCAATTGAATTACGATCAAGAAGTGAAAGCTGATGGTTTATTCAATTATGGCAAAATCTTATACGAGTTAGATTCTGTTCGAGATGCCTTGCAACCACTGCAGGAATATATAGCGTTAAATTTTAAAGACCAAAGCTCCGAACAAGGGAAAGAAACGACCGAATCTCGAATTACACAAGTTTTAACGGGTACCAGCAATTTTCAGGCTGGGGTTTATTTGTTAGAGTCGTTCAAGAATAGGGAGGAGAAGGCAGAAATGATCTATCAGAAGGTGACCTACTATCGAGGAATGGAGTTTTATAACGAACGTGCTTTCGAAAACAGTATTTCTATGTTTATGCGGTCCGAGAAGGTTCCTTTTGACCCAGAGATGGCGGCATTAGCGACTTATTGGAAAGCCGAAGCGATGTATGAAGTTCGTAAATATGGGGAAGCGGTAGATAATTTTTCCAAGTTCCTTCAGTTGCCGGCAGCACGAAATACTACTGTTTACAATTATGCGAATTATGCCTTAGCGTATGCCGCATTTCGTATTAATCGATATAACGTCGCTGCGCAGTATTTTGAGCGCTTTTTAGCATCAGAGGAAGGTTCCTTAGACAAAAAAATACGGCATGACGTAATAGCTCGTCTTGGTGACTCTTATCTCTCAACACGAAACTACGGGCGTGCGAATGAGTATTATTGCCGGCTAATAAAGGAAAAGGCGCCAAACGAAGATTATGCCTTGTTTCAGCAAGGAATCATTAAAGGGCTTCAAGGCGATAACGAAGGCAAATTAAATACGCTGAGGGCTGTGGTAGAGCAATTTCCGAACTCAAACTATGCGGATGATGTCGCGTTTGAAATTCCTTATTTGTCATTTACCACTGGTGATTACGAGTCCGCTATTTCGGGACTTCAGCAAATGATCAAACGATATCCTCGAAGTAGCTATGTGCCTAGAGCCTTGATGACAATCGGTCTAGTACAATACAATAACAATGATAATGAGGCAGCAATGGCTACTTTCCAAAAGGTGGTAGAGGAGTATTCGACGACTAGTGAGGCAGCTCAAGCGATGCTTTCTATCGAAAATATTTATTTGGATCAAGGAGATGCAACTAGTTATATACACTACGCAACGAGCAACAATATCGCTGACCTAAGTGTTTCCGAACAGGATAACTTGGCATTCCAAGCTGGACGAACCTTATTTGCGCGCGGACAATATGGTCCAGCGGTAGAAGCAATTAACGCGTATTTCGACAAGTTTCCGAAGCCTAGACAGGAAAAGCATGCGCGTTACATTCGAGGGGTAAGTTTATATCATACTGGGCATCCTCGCGAAGCGTTACATGATTTGAATATTATATTAAACGATTGGACAAGTCAGTATACGGAACAAACTTTGATGACAGTCGCTGCTTTGTACTTAAGTTTAAAGGAGTATAACGAGGCGATTGTTCACCTCAAAAAGTTAGAGCTAAATTCGGATTATAAGAAGAATTATGGATACGCAGTGACTAACCTTATGATCTGCTACTACGAGCTTGGAGATTTTGAACAGATGGAGAATTATGTTGAACTCATTAAAAATTATGATAAAGCATCTGAAGCCGAGATTGCTACTGCACATTTGTATAGTGCGAAGGCATCGCTAGCGAAAGAAGATAAGGCTACTGCGATGAAAGAGCTGAATTTGGCGGCTTTGAAAGGTAAGTCTGCCGCAAGCGCTGAGGCAAGATATAGAGTAGCAATGATGCAGTATGAAAATAAGGAGTACAGCAAAGCGCAAAAGTCGGCTTTTGATGTCATTGAAAATATGGATGAACAGGACTATTGGGTGGCTAAGAGTTTTATCTTGCTTGCTGATACTTATGCTAGGAAAGGGGATGCTGTGCAGGCAAGAAGTACTTTGGAAAGTGTGATTGAGAATTATGAGGGCGATGATGATATCATTCCAACTGCTAAAGCACGTTTGCAGAAATTGAAGAAGTAGAAAGGGTAGAAGGGTATTCTTTAAACTACGATAATAAATGGATTGCCAACTTTTAAAATAAGAGTTGGCTTTTTTATTTATTGTTACCACCTATAGTATTTTATCAATAAACTTTCCTACAACCGATTTATAGTCATAATATTGATTAATAGTGTGTTAAAAATATCGGTTGTTTTTGAATATTTGTTTTAACAAATAACAAATATTTTGAGGAAATAAATACATTAATGACAATAGGGTGACAAAACGCATCGTTTTACACTTCGAGAAAAAGATTATAAATCCTATAATTGTGTTAACTAACTGCCTGTTAAAACGGGTACGTAAACAATTCCTAAACTAACCAAAATTATGATGATGAGAACAAAATTCCTTCCTCCCATCTTTGCGTTTCTATTCTCCATATTCTTTCAGCTGAATGCTCAGCAGCTGAGTATCAGAGGGATAGTGAGGGATAGCGAAACGATGGAATCTATTGCAAATGTCACTATTATTTCTGGTAAAAATAGTTTGCAAAGTGATCAATCTGGAAATTTTAATATCGATGCGCCCAAGGGATCGAAACTTAAATTTACTTCATTGGGCTATCGTTCGTCTGAGATTGTTGTCGAATCGTCCTTTGTAGAAGTCCTGTTAATTAGGAACTTTGCGGACATTGACGAAGTGGTGGTTGTTGGATATGGAACCGTTAAAAGATCGGATTTAACAGGGTCTGTCACTCGTGTGAATAGCGAAACTTTTAAAAATCAACCGATGACACAATTCACGGATATGCTATCGGGAACTGTCGCCGGATTTTCTTCTAAGCAATCTACCGGCGCGGCAGGGAAAGGTTCCATGCAGATAAGGGGGCCGAATTCAATACAAGCGGGGAGTTCACCCATGATTGTACTAGATGGTGTTATTTTTAATGGCTCTATCGAAGATATCAACCCTAATGATATCAAAACAATCGATATTTTAAAAGACGCGAGTTCAGCAGCGGTATATGGTTCTCGTGCAGCTTCGGGAGTTGTGCTCATCACAACTGAAAAAGGCCATTCCGGCGAACCCTCAATTAATATCTCCTCTTCTGTTGGTGTTTCCCAACTTTTAAATCCAGGTTATTTTGCTAGAGATCCTCAAAACTACTTAAACATGCGTCGTGATTTCTTTCGAAGTAGGGAGTCTAATAAATTGCCGGACTACCATTGGCTTTCTCCCTCCGAGCTGCCAGCCGGTGTCAGCATTGAGGACTGGCGTAAAACGGTAAATAATCCTGATCCTGACGATGAAAAGGAGTGGCTGCGAAGATTGAGTTTTTTTCCAACGGAAATTGAAGGGTATAAAAATAATCAGACAGTTAATTGGGTAGACGAGGGGTTTAGAACCGGACTGCGTCAGGATTATAACATTGGAATATCAGCAGGATCTGAAAAGTCAAAACAGTATTTTTCTTTAGGGTATGTAAATAATCAAGGAATACTTCTTGGCGATAAATACAAGGCCATTCGCGGACGTGTAAATCTAGATTTTGATTTAAGCTCTTGGTTGAAAATCGGTACCAACCTGCAATTTTCGAGACAGGACGAGAGTTCTGTCCCAGCGACTTTGGATAGAATACAAATTATGAGTCCATATGCTAGTTTATATGATGACAAGGGTAAATTAAACTGGTATCCTCATGGTTATTTAGGAGGTCCGACCAATCCGCTTCTTGATCATTATGGACAAGAAAAGGAATATATAACTTACAATCTTTTCGGCTCAGTCTTCGCTGAGATCGCCTTGCCATTTGGTATCCAATATAAAGCTTCATTTCAGCCGTTAATTGAGACGTATCGAGATTATAACTATTGGTCGCCCGAAACTCAAAAAGGAGGGCATACCTTTTCGAATGGTTATGCCACAAGAGATGATTTCACGCTCTCTGAATGGATGATTGATAATTTATTGAAATGGAATAAGGAGATAGGGATCCACAACTTCGATGTGACCTTATTGTATTCAGCAGAAGAAAGGAACACTTGGCTTTCACAAGCGACGAATCAGAACTTCCTGCCTAGCCCTATTCTAGGATTCGGCGGAATTCAGTTTGGTGATAAACCAGCCATTTCTGCTAACGACGAAAAAAGAACAGGCGATGCGTTTATGGCGCGTTTGAACTATAGCTTATTGAAGAAATATTTATTGACCCTCTCCATACGTCGCGATGGCTATTCCGCTTTTGGTCAAGAGAATCCGAAAGCGTCCTTTCCAGCTGCCGCATTTGCATGGCAGATTCACAATGAAGAGTTTTTTAAAGTTAAGTCGGTCAACGAATTGAAGTTGAGGCTTTCGTGGGGAGTCAATGGAAACCGAGACATTGGAGTTTATTCTGCCTTGGATCAAATTGGTTCAAACCCTTACTACAATGGCTCTGGAACCCAGCAAGGGGTCGTAACATCAACTTTACCTAATGCTGCCCTTCGCTGGGAGGAAACGGAAGCCCTGAATCTGGGATTGGATTTATCCATGTTTGATTATCGATTAAATCTTACAGCAGATGTTTACCAAATGAAAACATCGAATCTGCTCGTTAATAGATCATTGCCGACCATTACAGGTTTCGAGGATGTGATGACTAATATAGGTCAGCTCGACAATAAAGGTTTGGAACTTTCCATATCTACGAAAAATATCCGAAAGGAAAATTTTGATTGGACTTCTAGCCTTAACTTCTCGCTCAACCGAAATAAAATAAAAACCTTATTTGGCGATCAAGGGAAGTATATTCTCGAGGGTAAGGAATATTATGGAGAACTTCCAGAATATGGAAATAAATGGTTTCCAGGAAAGTCTCTTGATGCAATTTGGGACTATAGTATATTGGGTGTTTGGCAGAAAGATGAAGCAGCAGAAGCTTTGAAATATACCCTGTATCCCGGCGATTACAAAGCTGAGGACTTGGATGGTAATGGGAAATACGAGGCATTGCAAGACAAGAAGTTTATAGGCTACACGGAACCTCGGTTTAATATAGGTCTTAGAAATGAGGTTAATTTTCTTCGAAACTTTTCTGCGTCAGTTTTTATCAGAGCAGACTTAGGTCATAAACGTCACTTCAATCCCTCATTAGTGGATGTTACGTCACTCGATCGCTTAAGTACTGCGAATTTCCCATATTGGTCACCCGACAATCCGACAAATGATTGGCCTCGATTAGGTTTCCGAAGAACCGCGTATGGTGGGGGAATTATGCCATACAAGCCAACCTCTTTTCTTCGTGTTCAGGACGTATCCTTAGCATACAATGTGGGTAAAGAATATCTGCAAGCTTTAAAATTTACGAGTCTTCGCGCATTCGTTTCTGCACGCAATCTATTCACGTTTGATAAATGGCCAGGTGCAGATCCCGAATCTGGCTTCGCACCAATGCCGCGAACATTCTCACTGGGCCTTAATATTGTTTTATAATCTAAAGACGTCGATAATCATGAGAACATATAAACACTTAAAGCAGCGTAACATTGCAATTTTTATGATGCTTGTTCAGCTATTATTAATAGGTTGCTCTGACGATTTTTTGAAACCTAAACCAAAGTCTTTTTTTACCGGACAAAATGTCTTTGTAAACAAGCAGGGCTATGATGCAGCGTTAATCACTCTTCGCAAGAATTTGAGTATGGAACAAACGGGGCAGAAAAACTTCTTAGCCCATCAATGGATGGCTTCGGAAGCAGGTTCACCTTATTTACCGGGAAGCACCGATTGGCGATTGTTGACACCGACGGTCGAAGGACACCAAAAGTTTGTTTCTCAAATAAACGAGATGTTCGTTATTGTCAAAAATGCCAATACCATAATCTCTCGAATAGACAATATTGAATGGGAAAAGGAGTCGGACAGAAATGAAATTCTTGCTGAAGCGCTCTGGCATCGATCTTATTGGTATTATCGTCTAATTGGGAACTACGGCGACCTTCCGTTTGTGATGGAAGAAGCGAAAGGTGCCAAATTAGACTATAAAACACACTCTCGATGGGCCATTTTAGAAAAAATCAAAAAGGATATGGAATGGGCTGTGACTAACATGAAGGAAACTGGTGCTGCTGGTGTGCCGACGAGAGGAGCGGGATATCATTTATTAACGAAGATTTATTTAGCGAATCTAGAATGGGATAACGCAATCAATGCGGCCAGCAATGTAATTAACGGACCCTACAGTTTGATGTCGGAACGCTTTGGTGCCGAAGCTAATGATCCTAAGAAGAATTATATCTGGGATCTGCATCGCCCTCAGAATAAAAATATTGCTCAAAATAAAGAGACTATCCTTGCTTTCATAGATCGATATGAAGCTCCTGACGCTGCCAGGTCTCCAGGATTATTCACGGCAAGAGTTTACCATCCAACGTGGTGGCACTCTGCAGAAAATGCCAGAGATAAGGATGGTGGTTTAGGATTTATCGATAAGGGACCGCTTTATGACAGTTTGGGCCGTGGCAATCCTGACTGCTTATTAAACGATTGGCATGCATACGACATTTGGAAGGATAAACAACAACATACTTGGCAGAATACACCTGATTTAAGAAGAGCAGATATTAATTGGTTTGATCGGCATGAGTTTATCTACAATAATCCCGCGTCGTCTCAATATGGCAAACCCTTCGACCCACAGAATTTACCCCATCCTGCAGAACATTTTATTAGAATTTATCCAATTCCATTTTATAAAACATATGTGCCAAATCATCCTCAGCAAACTAGTCCGCCAATGGGAAGTAATGGTGACTGGTATATTTATCGTTTAGCAGAAACCTTTCTATTAAGGGCGGAAGCTTATTACTGGAAAGGAAATATGACGGCTGCTGCTGAAGATATCAATAAAGTTCGTGGAAGGGCAAAAGCACCGTTGATTGGGGCTTCAGATGTTAGCATTGATTTTATTTTCGATGAGCGTGCGCGAGAGCTTTTTGGGGAGGAACCAAGACAAAATGAATTGAACAGGGTTTCCTACATTATGGCAAAGTTGGGTCTGAACGGCTATTCCCTAACCAATTTGCATGAGAAAAATTGGTTTTATGATCGGATATCTAAGCTGAATAATATTTATTACAATGCCAATTTGATTATTTCAAATACCTACCACATCGAACCTTACAATTTCCAATGGCCGATTGACGATAAAATTATTAATTCAAATACCATGGGAAGAATTAATCAAAACAAAGGATACGTAGGAGCTGAACGCAATGAAGAACCTTTAACTGTTATCGATGAGTAAAGCAATTAAAACTACCCCGTCCAGTCAGAAATTCGATTCATCATAAGCTGATCGGTTGCATTTCATTTTACTGATTGTTTAATCAAATTATACAACCTACAAGATATAATCACACATTATGATGAAAAATTCAAAAATATTTCTCGCAACGCTTTGTTCTTGCCTAATTTCCATCCTTGTTTATGGTCAGGAAGCTCGAACTTACAATGGGCTTGTTCAGAATGCGGAAACGAGAGCTCCGCTATCTGGCGTTTCGATAACAGTGAAGGATGCTGCGGTTCAAACAGATGCTGAAGGAAAGTTTACCATTCAGGCAAACCCAGGCGAAAGTTTATCGGCTAGCTTATTAGGCTATGAAACGTTTCGCGTACAATTAGGGAATCTAACTACATTACAAATTTCGTTAAATGAAGTATCTGCAGAATTAGAAGATGTCGTCGTTATTGGTTATGGTACTGCTAAGAAATCCGACCTGACTGGTTCTGTAGTTCGAATTTCTATGGAAGACAAGGCGTTACAGGCTAATACCAACTTACTGCAGTCACTTATCGGTGCTACGTCCGGCGTCAACTTAGAATCAAGAGGAGGAGCAAGCAGCGAACCATCCTTGTCAATTCGCGGGCAAACATCTTTATCGGCATCCGATAGACCTTTGATTGTTCTCGATGGCGTTATTTACAATGGTAGTATCAATAATATCAATATGAACGATGTCGAAGCAGTCGATGTTTTGAAAGATGCTAGTGCTGCTGCGGTCTATGGTTCTCGCGCGGCAAACGGGGTATTATTGATTACAACAAAGAAAGGTAAGACTGAAAAGCCGGTGATTGCATTCAATACCTATGCCGGGGTACAAGACATGACAAATAACCCCATGCGTGTGATGGATGGTGAAGAATTTGCTGTTCGTTTAGTAGATTGGGACTGGCAAAGTAAGGTTTACAATTGGTATAAGACAAATCCGACAGATGCATCGACAAGACCAGTGCGACCGGATGTGACCGACAGAAATGTGGTCGCTAATTATTTGAGAACGTTAGAAGAAAAAGAAAACTATCTAGCAGGAAAATCAATTGATTGGGTCGACGAGGTATTGCAAACAGCTCCCATGCAATATTATAATTTAAGCTTGCAGGGACGATCCGATCTCTCTAACTATTATATTTCAGGCTCTTACTCGGATGTCGAAGGCATACAATTAAATGACCGGATGAAGAGACTGACGCTCCGTAGTAATGTAGAATCAAGGATCAACGACTGGTTAAAGATCAATCTAAATACTTCCTTTAGCAATATTGATAATTCTGGTATTCCGGCAAGTCTAGCTACTGCTAGAAAGGCAAGCCCGTTGGTAAATAACTATATAGGTCAAGACACTTATGATATCTATCTTGGAGGCGAATTGTTCCAGCCGTACCCTTTAGTCAATCTTTATGTGGATAATTCGGATGTAAGTAAAGAGTTCTTTGGTTTAGGTGCTGTTAGAATCGACGCTCCTTGGGTAAAGGGTTTAGCTTATGATTTCAACTATTCTTACATCTACTCCAATCGGAACAACAATACTTTTAACTCGAGTAAGACACCAGCGGGAGTAAGCAATCGGGGTGAAGCCGTAAAATCGCCATCGGAAGGAAAAGACTGGGCGATTAACAATATCCTTAGCTATAGCAATACGTTCGGTAAACATCAAATTAACTCAACCCTGTTGCTAAGTACCGAAGGGCGCAGTGGAAGTGGGTCATCTTTGAATGCATCAGGATTTAACAATGAAGTGCTTGGCTATAACAATGTCGGATTGGCTGAAGTTGCGACTGTTGCGTCTAGCGCTTATAAGGAGAATAGTATATCCTATATGGCCCGCGCAAATTATAGCTTTATGTCACGCTATCTTTTCACAGCGACAATACGTCGGGATGGGTTTTCCGGTTTTGGAGCAACGAACAAATGGGCAAATTTCCCTTCCGCATCAGTGGCTTGGGTGGTTTCAGAAGAACCTTTCTTTAAAAGGGATGATATCTATTTGAAGATCAGAACTTCCTACGGAAAGAATGGTAATCAGGGGATTGGACGTTACTCTAGCCAATCAAGAATGGGCACTCGCGACTATGTGTATGGACAAAATACGGCTATCGGAATTTACCCCGGTACCTTAGGGAATATTGAATTAGGTTGGGAAACGACATCGGCAATAAACGCAGGGATCGACTTCGGATTTATGAACAATAGAATTACTGGTACCCTGGATTTATACTCATCAAAGACAACCGATATTCTTGTTAGAAGAAAACTTCCTCGCATGGCTGGTTATGCAGACATATGGACCAATATCGGCGCAACAGCGAATAAGGGAATAGAATTAGACATTAAATCAATCAATCTTAATGGCGCATTTCGATGGGAAACAAGCTTGACATTTGCATTAAACAGAGATAAGTTGACTAGACTCTACGGCGATGGAAATGATAGAGATATTGGTAATGCGTGGTTTGTAGGCGAGCCATTAGGTGCCATCTACGACTATGAGATGGCTGGTGGCGTTTGGACGGAGGAAGAGTTTTTTAACGGACAGGTTCTGGAAGGCTGGTATCCAGGTCAATTCAAATATGTAGATCAAGGCGATAAGGATGGCGTGATTGATCCGACAAACGATAGAGCGATTATTGGCTTTACATCGCCAAGCTATCGATTCAGCATCAATAATACTTTCCTTTATAAGAACTTTAGTCTATCAATTTTTATTAACTCTATTCAAGGAGGCAGCAATCGTTATTTGGCAAATAACGTAGAGAATGTAAATCCGCTTTATTATTTCCCAGATCGACACAACAACTCAGCGGTTAATCCTTATTGGAGTCCGCTAGAGCCAACAACAAATACAACGGGTATTTATAACGTTCCGCTTCGTCAAAGTGGCATTTATCAAAGCCGAAGCTTTGTTCGTATTCAAGATGTTTCCTTAGGGTACAGTTTCAAAAATGAGCTGTTGCAAAAGTTGAAGATGCAATCTGCACAGGTATATATTTCGAGCAAAAATCCTTACGTGTGGACGAAGTGGCAGGGATGGGATCCAGAAAGTGGCGCAAGCGATAATCCGGTAATGCGGAATGTAGTCTTTGGCTTAAATGTATCTTTTTAACATGTTGAATAACATTCAAAACTCTTAGTTATGAAAACGATCAAGAAAATATTTTACAACATACGCGTATTCAGCTTATCACTTTTGCTGCTTGCTTTCCTAGCCTGTGATAAAAGCTTGTTGGATGAAAAGCCATTAGACTTTTTATCACCAGATAATGCTTATTTAACCGAAGCAGGGGCGTTGCAGGGTGTGACTGCAATCCATGACCGCGTTCGATCTGCATATTATTCCTTTGGCGAATTTGGCGTCATGAATTGGGCGACACATGGAAGCGACCTTGGTTATAACGGCGAAACCCCTGCAGCTGGGGGAGTTTATTTGAATTCCTATGAAGATATGACACCGATTTGGCGAAATGTCGTGGACCCTTGGAATGTTGGATTTGAAGTAATTCAGTGGGCTAACGTATTGATCGATAAGGTTGGCAAAGCCAGTCCGGAAGATTTTACGAATGGAGAGAAGGGTAAAAATGTATATATCGCTGAAGCAAGATTTTTCAGAGCTTTTATGTATAGAAATTTAGCCTCGACCTATGGCGATATTCCGGTACTAACTGAACCTATTCAGACTGCAAAGGCCGACTTTGTAAGAGATCCTATAAAAAAGGTTTATGAGCAAATGGTAGAGGACTTCAAGTTTGCTGCGGAGAATCTTCCGAAACCATCGCAAGAAGCAGCGCCTGGAAGAATTACGCAGGGTCCGGCTTTACACTTTCTAGCAGAAACTTATCTGGAACTGAAAGATCCAACCAAAGCAGTAGAAGCAGCGAGCAAGGTCATCAATGATTACAATTATAATTTGATGACGAGACGCTTTGGGGGTAGGTTAGGAAATGATGTTTTTGGATCAGGTGACCCATACTTTGACTTATTCGGCTATGGCAATCATAATCTTCCCGAGAATACCGAATCCATGTGGGTCATCCAAGTTGAGCCATTTATCAAGGGTGGGGGGCAAATAGCCAGTGCTTATATCTTTGGCCCACGTTACTTCGATATAGGACTAACTCCAGATGGGAAGAAAGCCATTCTTGGTGAATTGTATAATGGTGCTTACACTGGCTATACGGATACGCTTGGACGTCCAACGGCAAACGCTAGAGGAACGAATTTAGTGTACTATTACATATGGAAGGATAATTGGAATAATGATACAAGAAATGCAGAGCATAACTTGAAAAGAAACTTCTACTACGATAATCCGCAATCGGCTTATCATAAAAAGAAGATTGACTTCAGTTTATACAACCCGGCACGAACAGATCCTAGAGCAGACACGTTAAAAATCCTCTTTCCGATTCATACGAAATTCACGGATCCTTTAAATTATTTCTTGCAGCCAAATCGCTCTGGCGGCGGGATTACCCATAAGGATTGGTATGCCTTACGTTTTGCCGAAACTTTATTGTTGCGTGCAGAAGCTTATTTAGCGACCGGTCAAAAAGACCTGGCAGCTGCAGATGTAAACAAGGTTCGTCAAAGATCAAATGCGAAGCCTGTTGCTGCAGCGAATCTGGATATCGATTATATACTGGACGAAAGAGCTAGAGAATTATATGGCGAAGAATGGCGCTTAATTACGCTGAGAAGGACCGGAAAGTTGATTGAACGGGTACTGAAGTACAATGATAATCCGCTGTGTCCTGGAGCTTTTATTAAGCCTCATAATTTCCGATGGCCAATACCATTAGCAGATATTGACTTGAATATTGACGCTGAATTTCCACAAAATCCAGGTTATGACCAATAAGCCGTCAATGCTGTAAGAATTGATCATGATCTGATAGAATTGAATCTAAAAATGATGGAATTGATGTTTTTTAAAAGGTATCCAATAGTAATTAATCGACTTGTGCGTCTGATAATCTTGTTGATCGTCATGGATGTTGGAATGAGTACTTCGGCGTTTGCAATCGCAAAGAGCAAGCTACCGCACATCGTCTTTTTGATAAGTGAAGATCCAGACAATTATGGAGCACATCTCACGATACCTGCCTTTGCAAAATCCTTGTCGGAAACAGGACAATATAAAACGACAGTACTCTTGGGCAGTTCGAACCGTACGTCCTACCGTTTTCCAAACTTTGAAATCGTAAATAAGGCGGATCTAGTCGTGGTTTTTACGCGAAGACTGGCTTTACCTAGTGAACAAATGGATATACTAAAAAAATATCTCCAGAATGGCGGTGGGCTTGTCGGAATAAGAACCGCAAATCATGCTTTTACCCTTTTAAAAGGTGAGGTTGCTGAGAACGGCTTCGAACAATGGCCAGAATTCGTTTCCACGGTTTTAGGCTGTGAAAATAGAGGATATGGATTGGCCACTGCTAAAACAGTAGTGCAGGTCAATGAACGTTTCTTAGACCATGAGATTCTAAAGGGGATACAGTACAGAAACTGGGTTAGTGATGGTAACCTTTATCTAGTGGATCCACTCCTTGACAGAAACGCTCAAGTCTTATTACAGGGGCTGAGTGACCAGAAATCACAGCCAATAGCATGGACGCGCCATTATGGCAAGAGTAGAGTTTTCTACACCTCGCTGGGCTATCCATCGGATTTTAAGAATGAAAATTTTATCAAACTATTAGTGAATGCTATGGATTGGACATTGAATAAAAATGCTAAACATTGACAATTGGGATGTCACGAAAATTTGAAAGTATGAATTTATATAATCAAAATACTAAACCCATCACTCCCGTAAAACGGATAAGGGCAAAGTTCATATATATGTTATTGTTGCTATCGCTTTTCGGAATCTCCCACACTTTTGCTGCTGAGCAGCTAAGGGTCGGAATTGCCAAGAGAAATATTACGCCAAGTTCCGAGGTGAAAAATTGGGTGACAGGAAAACCATACCGAGTTATTAAGGATTCAATCTTCGTCCGTTCGTTAGTGCTTATGGACAGCTTAAATAATACATCGGTTATCATTTCTTGGGATTTAGTCGATGCTAGTGAATCAGCGACGGAAGAAATCCGGAAAAGGATTTCTGAATTTGCAAAAATCCCCATGAAAAACATTTTGGTCAATGCGACGCATAACCATTCTGCTCCCTGGTCGCCTGTTTACAATCAGGGATTTCGTGGAAGAGAAAATGAAACATGGTGGACAAGCCGTCACATTGAAAACATCAATAGTGATCCACACTTTTCCGCTTGGAAGCAAGAGCTGATCGATAAAACCTTAGCCGCAACAAAGGAGGCCATGAAATCCGTTCAACCGGCCTCAATTTGGGTCGGACGGGTCGATGCTTCCGAATTTATGAATAATAGAAGGCCACGTGCTGCAAAATGGGGTGTAGAAGACAACAACACACCTGCTGGGTACAATTACAAGCACAAAGAGTGGAATCCAAAAGTACTTATGGGTGCTGCAACCTTTGGTCCCATGGATCGTGCAATGTCCTTAGTTTCTTTTCGCAACAAAGAGGGAAGGAATATAGCCACTATTTTCCATTTAGCAATTCATGCGGTGGCTATCTATCCATATTCTGACGATATTTCGGGGGATTGGCCAAATGCTGCTGCTTCCAGCATGAACAAAAAATTAGGTGGAGAATCCATCTTTCTACAGGGCGCTGCTGGCGATATCAACCCATGGCGTCGTGGTCCCGATGCGGTAAAACAGATGGCAACTGGGCTCGTTGATCTGGCGGCTTTAGCCTTTAATTATAGTGCAAAGATCTCTATTTCGCCACTTCAAACATATCAACGGAAAGTCAGTCTTCCAACTTCCGACCGAGGAAAAAGCAGAACCGGCTTAGAAGCCATCGAAGCGGAAGTTCAGGTAATAACAATGGGGCCGTTGGCCATAGTCGCATTGCCTGGTGAACCTTTGACTTCTCTTGCAGATGAGATAAGGAAGAATTCACCTTTTCCTCAAACGCTTGTCTTGGGCTATTCAAATGGCAATGGCGTCCACTACGTCTGTTTGCCGGATGAAGAGCCTCATGGGGGATACGAGGTGGAAGAGGGAACTTCGGGGTCCCATGTTGCAGGATTGGAACTCGTAGAAACCGCCAATCAAATGTTAAAGGAGGCTAGAGCCGATATGAACATTAAAAACTAAAAAATAATGAAGAGAACAATCGTACAAGCAATTAGCATTTCCTTCATGATATTGAATATAGTTATATCCATTGCGTATGCACAGGATCTAAAAGGGAAAAGTTGGAAGGTAGGGTTGGCGACTGCCAATATCACACCCGAAAAGCCGATGTGGTTGGCTGGTTATGCCAGCCGCACAAAACCTTCTGAAGGAAGTATACATCCTTTGTGGGCAAAATGTATTCTCTTTGAAGATGCGCAAGGAAATAGATCCTTACTTTTAACCCTTGAAGTCGTTGGAATCGGCAGTAGTTTTAGCAGCGAAGTTCGCCAAGCCATCAGTAAGGAAACAGGCGCGCCCATCGAAAACATAATAATCAACTGCTCCCATACGCACTCTGGTCCCGTACTCGATCACGTTTTAACTGGTATTTATCCCTTAGATGATTCAAATAAAATGGTCATCGTTGAATATGGAAAATGGCTAAGGAAAACGTTAATTCAATTAAGCAAACAAGCGCTTCAGGACCTGGAGCCTGTTAAACTTTTCGCTAAAAATGGTGTTTCTAGAGTTCAAGTAAACCGTAGGTCAAATCAAGAGAAAGACATAGCCAGTTTAAAAGAACTAAAAGGTCCTAATGATTTCTCCGTCCCAGTATTTAAGATCGAGACGGCTTCGGGAAAACTGAAGGCTATTATTTTTGGATATGCCTGCCATCCTACGGTGCTATCAGGGTATCAATGGTCAGGAGATTATGCAGGCTTCGCTCAGGCGGAATTAGAAAAGTTATATCCTGGGGCAAAGGCATTGTTTTTTCAAGGTGCAGGCGGAGATCAAAATCCATTGCCTAGACGCACGCTAGCACTTGCCAAGCAATACGGTAAATCTTTAGCTGCTTCTGTCGAACGCGTTATTGAGGAAGATATGACCGAATTGGCGCCTAAATTTGAATCAGCATCCGCAAATATAGATTTACCCTTGACTAGTCCACCGACACTGGGAGAATTGGAGAAAATCCAGAAAGAAGCCGGTTCGGGTTATATTTATGAATGGAGCTCTAATTTGATTGACCAATATAAGAGCGGAAAATCAATTCTAGGAAGCTACACTAATTATCCGATTCAGGTATGGGACTTCGCCGGACAAAAGCTAATCAGCTTGGGAGGGGAGGTGACGATCGGTTATGCGGTCAAATTGAAAGAGAAATATGGTGAGGATATTTTCGTCATGGCGTATAGCAATGATGTGATGGGATATATTCCTACTGAACAAGTACTGGAGGAAGGAGGCTATGAAGGGGATACTTCTCAGAGAGCCTACGGCTTGCCCAGTAAATGGGCGCCAGGAATCGAAGGTCGGATACTTACCGCGATTGACTCCTTGATCAAGAAAATACGATAATCATAGAATAAGCTAACGAAAACAATAAATCTAATTTTTTGAAAAACAATGAAGAAAATCAATAGCAAGTTTCAGGTAGTTGGCTGTCATGCCTTCGTTGCAACAACCGTATTATTTGGGTTATGGTCCTGCAATCAACCCAAATATCCGGGGCCTAAGACTCCAGAGGAGTCCATAAAAGCAATGAAAGTGCATCCAGATTTTGAAGTACAAATATATGCAACCGAGCCTTTCGTAAAGGATCCTATAGCGATGACCTTTGATGAGAAGGGGAATGCTTATGTGGTCGAAATGGCGGATTATCCTTTTTCAGACATGGAACCCAATCCACCGGGCAAGGGCAATGGCAGAATCGTTTATTTGAAAGATAATGATAACGACGGGGTGGTTGACGAGTCTATCGTTTTTGTCGAAGGCATTTCAGAGATGACAAGCGTAATGGCATGGAAGAATGGTCTTTTAGTGACTGCAGCACCTGATATTTTCTATTTGGAAGATACAGATGGTGACGGCAAGTCCGATCATAAGGAGGTGCTCTACACCGGTTTCTTCACGAATAACTCTGAAGCACAAATTACCAATTTGACATACGCAATTGATAACTGGATATATGCATCGAATCATGGTCAAGCGGGGGAAATTACATCCACACGCCAAGCTGATGCACCTGCGTTGTCCGTCGGCGGCTCCGATTTCCGCTTCCGTTTAGATAAGCAACTTTTTGAAAGAGAAACCGCCCCAGCACAATTCGGACAGACATTGAACGATTGGGGACATCGCTTTATGACACAAAATACATTACATATCCAACAAGCCGTTATGCCAGGGCGATACATGCATAGACATGAATTCCTACCTTCTAAAAAAGGTGTTGAGAATATTTCCGATCATGAATTGCGAATGTATCAGGTTACGCCAGCTCCGTATTGGCGAGCTGAACGTAGTCGAAGACGCCAAGAGGCATATGATGAACAAGGGAAAGGGCAGGTGGAGCATGCTGAAGGCCACTTTACTGGTGCTTCGGGAGGTACAGTTTATGGAGGAGATGCATTCCCAGAAGGCTTTTATGGTAATATCTTTACCGGAGAAGTGGCAGGAAATTTAGTTCACCGAGATGTTATTGTACCGCACAAAACCAGTCCAAAATACGTTGCATCGCGCGCTGCCGAAGAAAAAGAGAGTGAATTTATCACCTCTACGGATTCTTGGTTCAGACCCACAAGTTTCGCTGTGTCGCCTGATGGTAATTTATATATGGTTGATATGTATCGCCAGCATATAGAAACGCCGATGTCTATTCCTGAAGACTTGGTTGCCGAAATGGATTACAAGCAAGGTATGGACATGGGAAGAATCTATAGGATCGTTCCTAAAAAGAAAAAGAATCTGAACCGTAGTATAACGTCGAAAGAGAATAAGACAACGGCTGATTATGTGAAATTGCTAGCGCATGAAAGCCAATGGTGGCGATTGCAGGCTCAACGTAAGTTGATCGAAAGTCAGGATAAAAGTGTGGTTCCTGCTGTCGTTGATTTGTTTAATAACAGCAATGATCCACGGTACAGGTTGCATGCGCTTTATACTTTAGAAGGTCTTGGAGCACTGAATAGTGAATTGGTTAAAAAGGCGTTGGCAGATAGTCATGAGGGCGTTCGAGAGCACGGTGCCATCTTATCAGAGCGATATCCTGAAACTAGAGAGGCTCTAGCCGCTCTTATAAATGATCAAGCTCCACGAGTTGTTTTTCAAGCTACCCTGAGTTTAGGACAGTTCAATGATGCAAATACCATTAATCTTTTGACTAATATCCTCGAAAAAAATAGTGCTGATCCATGGTTTAGAATGGCAGTGTTAAGTTCGAATGTAGGCTCATCCTATGAGCTATTCAATTCGCTGAATAAAACAGCTTTCTTTGATGCGTACAATGATGATAAGGCTCAATTTATTAAAGACTTGGCTTTTATCTTAACAAAAAGAGATCAATCTGTCGATAAATTCGCGAAGGATGTGGAAGCCATTTCCAAAGGTAAAAATGAAAGTAAGTGGTTGTTAGGAGCGATAGAAGGTATCGAGAAAGCAAGCAAAGACGGGGTGAAAAACCAAGCAGTAAAAACAACCCTGCAGTCGATAATGGAATCTACCGCAAATCAAGATGTCAAAACTAAATTATCTGAACTACTTAAATCATAACTATGAAGAATAACACGAAGATGAAGAGAAGAGATTTTATTAAAAGCACCGTTTCTTCTTCATTGGCTCTAATACTAGGAACGGCATACTTGATGACGGGATGTAATAATTCAGGGAAACAGACTGAACAGACTGCTGATGCTAAATCACAGGGGAATGCAGTGAGTTCATGCGACGATTATTCAGGCGTGGATGAGGTAAACTTGAGAAAAAGAGAGCAGCTGGGCTATGTCAAACAAACTCCTAATCCGGAACATCAATGTGATAATTGTAAGCTGTATATCGCGCCAAAAGACGGGCAGCAGTGTGGAGGATGTATGTTGTTTACAGGTCCCGTTTTTGCAGAAGGCTATTGCACATACTGGGCACCGCCAGATGAGGCCTAAATTAGATATAATAAAATAACGGTGTGAGGCCAATGAAAAGAGTTCATGTTAATTAACATGGGCTCTTTTTTTCGTAGGATTTATGTCGCATATGTGAAAGCTTTCAGCGGCATAATTCTTTTAAAACGTTTGCATTCTTTTTAAGTGCTATCGATAGCGACGTCTAGCATTTGCCTACGGTTGGTCAACTCAATTCCCTTATAAAACCCTTTCATAACCCATTCAAACCCAAATCAAAAGCCTTTCGAAAAGGGATTGATATGGGCTTGATAGGGTTATGAAAGAATTTTCCTATCTTTTAAGTAGATAGTTGTTACATTTGTGTTTTTTATGGGTCTTCCTAAATTATCGAATAATAGACTTTACATTTTTAAACAACATGCTAGCTCGCATCATGATATTCATTTACACAATGAACCTAGTCGGACGAGTTGCATATGTTCACTACAATCCACCGAAGTTTTCAAAAATGTTGTTGAGAGGAATAAGAAATAGTTCAATATCAATATTTCCCAACAACTATGGAATAAGGCGGCTACAAGCGACGATACCTTTATTTATAGCTATGATAAGTTGAAACGGGAACCAAGGAATATTCGGAACTTTCCGTTACTATAAACGTGGTGTAATACACAGACTTGAGTTGCGAGTGGTATATTTGAGATGATAGATAATTTATTTAAAAGTTTAAAAAATATATTTTGCTATGCGTTGGATTCTAATTTTTTTATTGTTTATTTCTTTGAACATTTTGAATGCTCAAGAGAGTAAAATATGCGTTAGTAAAGAAGCCGTTAAGATGGATTACGATGGCTATCTGCTAAAGATTACGGTAGAGAAAGATGGACGGAGATATGAAACAAGGCCAGGGGATTATCAGCAATGGGTTGATTTTATGTGGCAATTTGAATTCAAAGAACGTGTGGAAATTTTGAAGCAACTATCGCACTACTTCGATGATTATTCCTTGTGCAGCAAAGCTGTCGAGGCGCTACTTCCGGCGATTGGGATGCCAAGAACAATCGGTCACGATTCAAAAGAAACGCGATATACAATTGCCGTGGAGGCTATGTTTTTGATTAATTGGATGGCATTCGGGGATATGGCTGCCTTTCTATCGACAAAACCTATCCTTTTCGATGTAGAGAAAAAAACGGCTGTTGCCTACGACGATTATAAGAGCATCAAAAAGCTAGCAAAACTTTACAGGCGATGGGTGAAAAAAAAGCAAAAAGACGAAGATATCTCAATGTTTGAGATGTTTGAACTGGATAGTGGTCAGGTTATCTGGGAAGGAAGTGACCTTATGCAAACAGTCGAAAGGAAGCAATATTTTTTGAAAACTTTTAGAAATCCTTACGGGTATTTTTTGAAGAATAATAAATTAGTAAGGGCGCCAAAGTAATACTTATTATGTTGGATATCGCTTCTCTATTGGTATTGTTTTGGAATCGAGGAGATTTAGGTAGCAACGCGTGTTCACGGATGGAGAAGGATTTATTTTCAAATTCATTAATTGTTTTATATAAGAATATAAAATTGGGGAATTGGTGCGTTTTACATAAATAGCTCGTTTTATGAAAAAAAGAAGTACATTGTTGTTTATTATAATGCTTTTATAAAATCTTAGTTCATGTAAAAATATGATTAATCAGGATATATATAAGATTATAAGAACTAAAACAAATACTATAAACCGATTTCGGTTCGAGGAGGTGGTCTGGTCTCGAGCTTGTTTTTCATGAAATGTCCCATCAGTTTGATTTCGATTAAGGAAAAATGCCTGATAGTATTGACGAAAAGAATTATGGAAGTTCTCCTGCTGAAAAAAGAGCGCTTAATTTAGAGAACATTGCTAGAGGTTTGGAAGGTCTTCCTAACCGGAAAAAATACTAGTATGTGTGAATATTAGAATTATGAAATACATTGTATTGTTTTTTATTTTCAGTTGGCTATTCATTAGTTTTGAAAGTTCAAAGTCAAACTTTGAATTCGACAAAATTTTACTCCAAAATATTGTGAATGAAGACCACAACAATCCAAGTACATATTATTTTCCAGTATTTATTTCTTATTCAGAGTCTGAAAAAGGACTAACATATATCGATTATTTGAATACTGTTTATAATCAAAAAAGTATTTATGAAAAAAATAAAATCTCTTATGAAAAATTTATAAGCGATGCTCTCTCTCAGAAAAAGAAATTTTTGAAATCTGAAATAGATGCAGATGCCTTTAAAATTAATTCTCGAACATTTGAAACTTATTACAAATTTGGATTAAAGTACACAATTGAGAAACATTTAGAAATATTCGATGAAGGTAGTTATAAATTAAAAAAAGGAATTGAAAAAAGTGAATTATATACTTTGATGTATTTGTGTTTTACGAACGGTTCAATCGTTATTTATGATGACTATATTGATATTTATTTTATAGAACAAATGTCATCTTTCTATTGAAATTTTAGTGTTTTTTAAAACTAATTAGAGTCCTGTTCGCATGGCGATTTGATGAAATTTTTAATGCCAGTATATGGATTGGCTAGATAATAAAAATGATGAACAAATCATTAATTCTTTTTGAAGTACAAAATTTTTCTCAACAATTGAATGTTTGTATAACTTATTTATTATTGATTATTCAGGTATGTTTTATGTCAATTTTCTGTTCCTGTCAGAACAGGCTCAATACGGTGAATTATTCACGTGAAGATTTGGAAGGAACCTGGGCTATTGATATAGAGGAAGAAAATATTTTAAGAAAGGTAGCTAAAGATGGGCATCGTGAGTATTCTTGGCGACATTTTACTGGGGATCAACTCGGCATTAAAGGTTTTTCCTTTTATAAGGATTCGTGTGACTACAAAGCTGGTTTTTATGACTATGCGGATATGGACAATGGGCTACCTCTGCCTATAGATTCCAAGACGATCTATAAAATAGCAAGTGATACGCTAAAGATCTGGGATTTGGGCAAGTCGGAATGGAAAAAAATCTTAATTGAGCGTTTGACCAATGACACCTTAGTCCTCAGGGAAGTGGAGGACGATCGTTTGTTTAAATACCATAAAGTTAAGAAGAGCTCTCAAACAAACGAGGATTTTGACGAAATTATCCTCGCCACTGTCTCGCCAGATTATCTTTCGGACGAATTTTATTATTTAGATAAACAAGGAGCTTATATTTATCAGAAGTTTGATGTGAGAGGATTGGATACCATTCGATATCCTATATACCGATATAGGCTAAAATCAAGTCAGTTAGAAACTATTAAAAGAAATTTTGATTATGTTGATGTAGATTCGTTGAAAGAGGAGTATCATTCTTCCCATTTAGGAGATCGGACTTACTTTTTTTTGTTTTTTATCAAGAATGGTAAAATAACAAAAGTGATCAATGATGATAATGGTGTATCACCGGATGAATTGCAATGGGGTTATGTTCCATTGATGTACTTAAGAAGACTGGTAAGCATGGAACATATTACTGATATTAAGGATTGTCCTGGATGTATAAAATTAAGAGAACAAACACCTGCAATAATGAAAGAGATAGAGGCACGGTTGGGTTGGGACTGGGATATAATTAGAGCCAGGAAGGTAAAGTAATAATATTAATCACGACGATTACGGTGCTAGCTTCTTAGATGAGGAGATAGGATGATTGTATGATACCTGAAAGCTTGAAAAAGGGCAAATTATATAATCCTAATTATGGCAAAAAAACGAGAAAAGAATTAACTGAGCTTGAAAAGAAAGGTGACAAGATAGGCAAGGAGTTGAAAAAAATAATAGACCAAGCTAAACGCATTCTTAACAAACTAAAAACAACGAAACGATGATAAAGCTAAACGACTTTATAGAGCGATTAACAGAATATGAAAGAAACATAAATGTGATTTCTCACGATTTAATGCGTAGAACTAAAAATGATACATCATTCTTCAATTATTTGAATAACGTTGATCAAAAGTATTTAAACGACATAAGGTTAATTTTAATTATGACAGCTGCATTACAGATTTCTGAAACAGAATCGATATATGATTCTTTTGAGTTAGAAGATATAGCTAAAATATTTGATATTCTTTTAAAACAACATAAATCTAATTTAGACTTGAATTTAGAAGTAATATACTTTAATTACAACGTAATGACGGATAATAACAGAGCCCTTGCTTTAATAATTGAGTTGGAAGAACGACTAACTGCAGAACTATCTAAAATTAATGAAATTAAAAATGAAATACAGAATGAAATATAGTTACTAAACCATTATATTAACTATTAAAGCTATGGAGTTTTTAATGTTGTTTATAAAGATATCAGCAGTCAATACTGCCCCAAATAAATTTTTGGGGGTAAAAAATTCATCTTTAATATTGTCTAATCTTTGAATTTGATACTCCCAGCTCAGGTCTCTCATCGCTAATAAATCGAGACAATCCCAGGTTTGTAGGGTTTGGCTTAAAAACCGGAGGAGCAGGTGAACTTCAATAACTAATCAACAATACCTTCTAATGCAATTAAAACAATAGTAAAATGACAAAATTGAAAAAGGAAGAAACTCTATTAAAAGGAGCGTTAATAAAACACTTAAATTCAATTGAGTACGATGATGTGAGCAATCGAATATTTTCTCTTGTTGAAAATTATTTAATAGAAGTAGACGTTGATTGTAGTGGTTGGTATAAACTGTTTAAAGATCCAAGAGATGGGAGGTATTGGGAATATTTTTTTTCTAATAGTAAGTTGCAGGGTGGTGGTGCCCCGATTTTAAAATATTTGTTAAAAGAAGAGGCTATAACTAAGTACAATTTAATTTAGATTTGGTAGTTTCCTAAGTTAAACCTAAAGCACTATACGTCTTTTTCGTTATGCCGAAAATAAGAAGTCTTTATAGTCTGAATCAATTTCTGCGGGGTAATCAAATAAATATAACTTGAAGTTAGACTAGTCCCAATAGAGGTTAGGTTTATTCAACTAGAAAAGTCAGATCTGTTGAAGGAGGATACCGAAAAATTCAGCTTTAAGCAGATTTATAAAAGAAGTTGAAAACGATAGTTTTCTATTCCTTTTTCGTATTTTAAAATAGTCTTTATCGGAAATCAGGACGCTATGCGTTGGATACTAATTTTTTTATTGTTTGTTTCTTGGAACATTTCGAGTGCTCAAGAGAGCAAAATATGCGTTAGTAAAGAAGCCGTTAAGATGGATTACGATGGCTATCTGCTTAAGATTACAGTAGAAAAAGATGGTAAGAAGTACGAAACAATGCCAGGGGATTATCAGAATTTGGTTTATTTTATTGGTCAATTTCCATTCAAAGAACGTGCAGAAATCCTAAGACAATTTTCAAATTATTTTGATGATTATTCCTTGTGTAGTAAAGCTGTAGAAGGGTTGTTTCCGCTAATTGGGATGCCTAGAACAATAGGTCACTATTCAAAAGAAACGCGATATACAATTGCGGTGGAGGCCATGTTTTTGATTAATTGGATAACATTTGGAGATATGGCAGCCTTTCTGTCGACAAAACCTGTCCTTTTTGATGTAGAGAAAAAAACAGCGGTTGCCTACGATGATTATCAAAGCATCAAAAAGCTAGCAAAGGTTTATAAGCAGTGGGTGAAAAAAAAGCAAAGAGACGAAAACATCTCGATGTTTGAGATGTTTGAATTGGATAGCGGTCCAGTTATCTGGGAAGGAAGCGATGCAATGCAAACTGAGGAGCGAAAGCGGTTTTTTAAGAAAACTTTTAAAAATGCTTACAAACGTTTTATTGAAAATAATAAATAATTAAGAGCGCCAATGTGACAATTATTATGTTGGATACGCGTCTATATCGCTATTGTCTTGGAATTGAGGAAATCTAGTTCGTAATGCGTGCTCACGGATGGAGGAGGATTTATTTTCAAATTGGTTATACGTTTTTAGAAAAGGATATAAATTCGGGGAATAAGAGTGTTTTATACAAATAGCTCGTTTTATGAAAATACAAAAGAAAGAAGTGTTGGATGTGCTTACGCTTTTATCAAAAAAGGTCAATGAAAATTTTGGAGATGAGATTATTTTGAGTTCTCAGGATTATTATTGGCAAATAGGATTAGATGATATGTACGACGTTCACCAAGAGACAAAAGAATTGATGATTGGACAGATCAGCGATGACTGGTCGGAGCTTAAAAGGTTGTTGGTCAATGCTGATGATGCGATCTCATATGATTTGGTTCGTCTTGGGGAACTATTGAAATTGTTAAAGTATAGTAGCCTAGGTGTTTGGTGAGATAAATATGAAATACCTGATGAATGATGAATCCTGCTTGTGAAAGTGTTACAGGTTCTTTAAACCAAGAATAACCTCTACATATATAACCAACAGTCTAGAGTCGTGGCAACTATGCTTCAAAAATACTTAGTTACACTAGAAATATAAAAAATGAAATATCAAGTTACTTTTTTTTTGTGCTTTATGTTTATGATTCCTTTGAGCTATGCACAGACTAATTCATTTAGTACGATTAAGGAAGCAGTTAATTATCATATAAATAGATTGAAGGAAGATGTTCGTAATTATGACAATATATTTGTGATTACTGGCCTATCAGAGGATGTCGATTTATCTGAAAGAGTATATCAGGTTGAAAATGGATTTAATGCCTCGTTTTTGAAAAAAGATGATACGAACTATCTTGTGAGAATAATAATTGATTTAAAATCAGAAGTTTTGAAAGTAGATATGATCAACTTTAGAGTTATCAAAAAATCGCGAAAAGCGATTCACTTGATAAATTTATCTAATGGGGGTACATATTTTATCAAACCATAGTAGAAAGTAATTGTATCCTTATTTTCATTCAACAAGAAAAGCCAGATATGTTGAAGGAGGACACCGAAAAAGTCATTTTTAACAGGCTTAAAAGAAGGAGTGGGAAACTAAAGTTTTCTGCTCTTTTTTCGTATCTTAAAATGGTCTTTATCGGACATCAGGATGTTATGCGTTGGATACTAATTTTTTTATTGTTTATTTCTTCGAACATTTTGAATGCTCAAGAAAGTAAAATTTGCGTGAGTAAAGAAGCCATTAAGATGGATTATGATGGCTATCTGCTTAAGATTACAGTAGAGAAGGATGGTGGTAGATATGAAACTAGGCCCGGTGACTATCAAAATTGGGTTGATTTTATGTGGCAATTTGAATTCAAAGAGCGCGCAGAAATCTTGAAGCAACTATCTCACTACTTTGATGATTATTCCTTGTGTAGCAAAGCTGTAGATGCGCTACTTCCAGCGATTGGGACAGTTGGAACATTGGATCACAATTCAAAAGAAACGCGATATACAATTGCGGTGGAGGCCATGTTTTTGATTAATTGGATGGCATTCGGGGATATGGCTACCTTCCTATCGACAAAACCTATCCTTTTTGATGTAGAGAAAAAAACGGCCGTTGCCTACGATGATTATAAGAGCATCAAAAAGCTAGCAAAATTTTACAATCGATGGGTGAAAAAAAAGCAAAAAGACGGAAACATCTCATTTTTAGAGATGTTTGAACTGGATAGTGGTGATGTTATCTGGGAAGGAAGCGATGCTATGCAAACGGAGGAACGAAAGCAGTTTTTTAAGAAGACATTTAGAGATGTTAATTAGAGGCTTTATAGAAACTAACATACGAGGAATATAAATTATGCACCTTATGGGCCTATGACCGGCCGACTTTTGAACGGTAAAAATGCAACAACACGTTCTGCTGGTAATTTTTTAGCAGGACTAAATGGTGTAACTGGTACCTTTCAAGGATCAAAAATCAGTGGTTTAACTTACATGAAATTAGCGGCAGCATATCACCAAGGTCAGTTATCTATGAAAAACATAGGTTTGATATTGCTTTTTGGAAAATCATTCGGCCCAACACCTTACTATGGTGAGCAACCTTATTCAGGACGTAGAATATTACAAGGGATCAATTATGGCACAAAGAAATAGTAAATTACTTATTTTTATACTTCCAATGATGTTTTTGTTTAACAACTGTAATGGCGTTAAGGATACATTTAGGAGTAAAATTCTTGTTTCTAGTAAGGGAGAAAAACTGTATATAAATACTCTTAATTGGGGTGTTACTGATGACAATCAGTACACCATCATTACTAAAGATGCAGGTAGGTTAAAGAATAGAACCGATACTGTGAGTGCTATAATTGGCTTGTCACCATTTGTATATAGGTTTCGGGGAGATACTTTATCTGTTTTTTATCTGGAATGGAAAGAGATCGATATTAAGGAGAGGTTCAAATCTATAAAGATAGAATATAACCCTCTTGAAAATAGAGAGTATATGAGCATAATAAATAAAGCGGGAAAGGGAGAAGAAGGATATCAATTGGTTCCTTGACAGAGAAAATATTCCGCTTAAATACGTTGATAAACTCGAGAAAAAATTGCTTAAAAAGATGAATATTAGTGCGAATAAAGCTGAAAAATATAGGCGTAGAATGGCAAGTGACAGCCATCGCAAGAAAAATACTCAGAAACGTAATCGCTCCAAATTTGAAGAATATTCTAAGCAGAGCAGTAGTTATACTAGGGTATATATGGGAGTTAAAACAGTAAATGATGCATATAAAAGTGGTGGAGCGGAGGCTTTACAGCAATTGGATTTGTACTTTAACATCCCCCCGAGCCTAAGACCAATTATCGAGGTAGGAACACCAACAATTGTAGAATGAGTTATTTGAGTTATTCGAAAATAAGACCTTTCCTTATTGGTATCCTCGCTATTGGTGTTGCTTGTAATCTGTATTTTTACAGAGAAGATGTTAAGATGGAGAAGGTTGTTCCTCAGAGTTTTGTAGTTGTAGAGCAGTATTGTCGAGCTTCAAAAGGAAGCTCTTCAATCAATATAAAATATAACGGAGATCAATACTCTGTCAGAATGGCGAACGGAGAATGCTTAAAATATCCGGTTGGTGCTGAAATCAAATTAGTCTATAACGATACACACGATTATTTTTATAAGCAAGATGGACTTGCGAAAGTTAGCTTTAGGCTGTTTCTTTTCTCATTTCTTTTACTCCTTTCAGTTGTTCCATGGAATAGACTTCTAAAGAAAAAGCTTAAATAGGACTGTGCTTAAGAGAATATTGACCCGAAATACGCACGACCATGTCCGTCGGTTATTGGATACCCATAAAAAGATTAATGCTCGAGATTCTATTTTACAGAGCCGGATGTGCAATAATGAGATCGGTCAGCTAATGAGTAAAGGCCTGCATTACAAGAATACTCTTAGCAAATCTACATTAAAGGCATTGAATTTAATAAAAGAACAAGGGAAAATAGAGAAAGAAAGTTTGAAGAAGGGTTAAGGGCTAAGTTTAGACATTAGATATAAGACAGACACTGGTTAGTCCAAAGACAAGTCAATTCATAGGTAACTTATTTGATTATTTGCGGTAATACATCATGGAAGAGAATTATTTTATATAGAACGCATTGCGAATTGATAATATCATCCGATGTGTTTTCTCCAGTTACTATTTCAGAAGAGTTGGGTTGTGGTTCTTCACGGTCTTTTAGGAAAGTAGATGAAATCATTTCTAAGAAATCTTGTTCGATAAATAAAAAGCCTTATAATTTGTGGGCATTTAGCTTAAACCCTAGTAATTAATCACACAGATCATGAAAGAAAAGATCATGCGAATCCTCACGAGCACAATTATATACCAATTAAAATAGGAGGCACTAAACAATGATGGGAAGCCCAACCGTTTATATATAAATTTTATCTTAACGTGATTAATCCAATAAAAGATGAAAAGAATAAAAGTAAGTGATGGAACTGATATATTAGAAGTTAATCTTTTGGATATTTTAAATTTTTTATCTCTAAAGGAAAACATTTGTTGGTGCTTGGTCTGGGTTGAAGGATTTGGAAATTTACGAAACCACTCAATTATTGAATTTGAACAAGAAGTGAACAAATCGAATACTCCTAAACTTATTGATTTAGCTGGTCTGATTGAGCTTTCAAAGGAAAAATTACAATTTATAAACCTACTATTGATCGGTGATGAGAATGTACAAAATATACAGACTTGTTACGAAAATCAAATTAATATTGAGCCCATTGTACAATATCGAATTGAACTTTTGGATAGTTCTTATTGGTTAATTGAAACGTCGGACGAGAGCTTCATAAAAAACATTCTTGAAAACTTTGTGAATGTTGAATTTGAAAAATATTGAGCGTCCATCGGCTTTTTACCAAATCAGATTTGAAATTCAGACTTCTTGGCATGATTTCACAACAGCGTTTGGAAGAATAAAAAAAAGGACAAAATATTGCGTACAACGAAGAAGGTGGCGCAAGGGTAGCACCAGGTAGATGGTTCAAACAGCAGCAATTAAATAGCGGAGCATTAGAGGGGTTCTACCCAGAAACCTATTTCATTGGCGGAAAAGTAATAGCTAATTCGGTTTCTTATCTGGGATTAAAATTATTAGGTTCAAGATTTCTTAAAGGAGGATATACTTTTACACAATTTAAGAAGTTACATGTGGGGACACGAACATTAACAGAGATTCCAACTTCAACCGGAATACAAAGAATAAGTACGGAGTTCCATCATGTTTTTATCACCCAAAGAATGCAAAGAGCTTATAATCTTCCAAATTGGTTAGTAAATAACCAAGTAAACGTCTGGAAAGTTAATACTGTACAACACTCGTTAATTGATGCTTACCGTTATAGGTTTTTAAGGCAAGGCTTTAAATCAGATGTTAGTTGGTTCGGTAAATATAATTGGCTTACTAAATTTTAGAAATTGATGGACATATTTAAATTCTTTAAAAGGACGAAGATAGAAGAATGGGAACTTCTTTTGCTTAAAAAAGTGATAACTAACCTTCCCAAACAATATTTAATATTAGTTCGCCAATTAGATGATGGGTTGATTAGGAGAGTTTTACGGGATGCGAGCGATATACCTGGTTATGTCTCTTTTGGATTCAATTTTGATGTTTACAAAAAGTATTACAATGAAAACAAAAAGAGTTATAAACTAACAAGCATTAAGGTATATGATAACCTTACATCGACCTTTTTAGATTATGCTATTTATGTGTCAAGTGGTGTAATAATTGGTTATTTATTTGAAGGGGATAAAAAATCTAAAATCGACTTTACAAGAATTAATGCTTCCGGTTTCAGGACAGAAATAATTGGAGAGTCGGATTATAACCGAATTGCAGATATGCTTAATGAAGAAGAAAAGACGACTTTAAATTCTTCAGACGTTTATTCCGTCTATGTAAATAACAAAGAATATTTTCATATAAAAGATTTAGAAGATGGCGACTTTATTGGGATAGATAATAAGAAACTTGTATATAAAATCACTCATGATCCTTTGGAAGTGATCTTACTCAATCAAACGATAGTAGATGTTTTTAAACAGAGGCTCAGATAATAATGGAGTTTCAATTTTGAACCATACAGCAACTTTTCGGAGGGCTTTGTCGGTAACATCGTGTCAAAGAAATGGTTTAACAAGAATAAGCAGATACATAAAGAAGAGTTTTATGAATATCAAGCATTAAGGGATGGATATCAAAAGAAAAGAGTGTTTCGTAAGAATTATGACTTCCCGACTCCCACTTTAGTTTCTTGGGCAGACCAAGTTAGATTTTCTTATTCGGCTTCAGAATGTATTAACGTGAGTTCGGGATAAAGAAAAAGATTAAAAATGATTGAGTAAAACATAAAAAAGGCTTGGTTTTTGTATGTAAAGTTTTAGAAATCAGTTTATTACAAATATAAATCAAGCCCCATGTTAAGAGATTAAGTTATAGAAATTTATGTTAAAGTCGATGATTTCTGCAAGGAAATTCAAACCGATTCTCGAAGAAAAAGTATCCGACCGACGAACTACATGTTTGATTTGTCGATAATTTGCTTATAGCTCTGCGGATAAAGATTTTTTAGATTCATGTGGTTTATGGAGGATATGTTGAGCAAAGTATGTATTAACCATTGGAATGGGTTCACCTCATGCTTTTTGCAGATAGCGAAGAACGAATAGATTATTGTCGAGCGCTGTGCGGCCTCATGGTTGCCTGCAAAAAGATAGTTCTTACGCCCCAGGGCCACTGGTCTGATCGCGTTCTCAACGAGATAATTATCAATCTGCAGATTTCCATCGTTTAGATATGCGGACAGCGCATCCCATCGTGCAGTGGCATAGGTCATGGCTTTTCCTATCTGGCTTTTTGGCAGGGTGTTCTTGATCTATTCAAATATCCATTTGCCCATGCCGTTGATGATTTCCAAAGATTCTTTGAGGCGTAGCTCCTTGTTATTGTCGGCAGAAAGTTTCTCTCCTTTAACTCTACGTTCAATTTTATAGAGTTTCTGTATCATCATCAGCGCCTTTTCGGCCCTTGAAAAGTGAAGGACAAATGATTCAAAGATGCCCTTTGAAACGAAAAAAGTCGTTTTTTCTATTCAGAAAAACGACTTTTAGATTTGTGCGCCCACCTGGGCTCGAACCAGGGACCAAAAGATTATGAGTCTTCTACTCTAACCGACTGAGCTATAGGCGCAGTTTTTGTTATCAAAAAAGAGAACGATAATTCCGGTTTTGACGATGCAATTATCGATATTTGAGACGAGAAAACAAAATTTTTGTATGCAAAATATTAAAAATGTTATCCTGGATTATGGGAATGTCATCTTTATGATTGACTTCAAAAAAGTAAGTGAATCCTTTAGTGCGCTGGGTATCACCAATGTGAACGACTTTTTTGGACATCGCGGACAAGACAGCCTATTCGACGAGTTCGATAAGGGAGAGATCTCTGCGGCGGAATTTAGAGAAGGGGTGAGGGTAAAAGCCAATCGGCCGAACTTAACAGACCAACAGATAGACGACGCGTGGAATTCATTATTGATTGGTGTTCCGGAGGGAAAACATGAGGTATTAGAGGAGTTGAAGAAGCATAACCGTATGTTCCTTTTAAGCAATAATAACGAATTGCATTATGCATACTGTATGCAGCATATCAAAGATCGTTACCGCGTAGACAGCAACGATCAATTTTTTGAAAAGACTTACTATTCGCACCTTGCGGGACTGCGTAAACCAGATTTAGCCATCTTTGAACTCGTGTTGAAAGAAAATAACCTCAACCCCGCAGAAACATTATTCATTGATGATAGCCCACAACACTTAGAAGCTGCAAAGACATTAGGCATCCACACCGCTCTATGCACAGCGGAGCATCCGCTTGAAGCAATAGTGGAGGAATACAAGCTCCTCGAAAATTAATTTGCGAAACCGCTTTGTTTTGTTTACTTTTGCACACCAAGAATTTTACGACGAAAGGAGGTATATAAAAGCTATGATTATTGTAAATGTTAAAGAAGGTGAATCTTTAGATAGAGCATTAAAACGTTTCAAGAAGAAATTCGAGAAGACTGGTGTTTTAAGAGAACTTCGTTCTCGTCAGGCTTATGAGAAGAAATCTGTAGCTCGTCGTATCCAAGTTAAGAAAGCTATCTACAAGCAATCTTTAAACCAAGACAACGCGTAATTGAACGGCGCCTAAGAACGCCTTCTAAAAGATATCAGCCCCATCACAGCATTGTGATGGGGCTTTTCTTTTCTAAGAAGTGATGAAAATCATAAAATCCCTCTCAAAACTTCCGTAATTTGCTATGGATAAGCGTTAATTCTTCGAATTCAACACTTCAAACCAATCCAATTCGATTACTTTTCGTAACTTATCTATCTGTAAAATAGAGAAAGCGGGAAAACTTTCGGCTTCATTTTATCAGCAAACCAAATCTATCTGAAAAACAACAATTGATGACCAATTATAATATACCGAAGCACCTCAAAGGGCTATCGGAAGCAGAAGTAAATACATCCCGTGAGAAGTATGGCATTAATAAAATAGAAACGGAACATAGCGGAGCTTGGGCGATACTATGGGAAATTCTCAAAGAGCCTATGTTGATATTGTTGTTCGCAATTTCTATCATCTATGTGCTCGTTGGAGATTATGGCGAGGCTTTATTTATGTTCGTCGCCATCGTCGCTGTATCGGGAATTTCCTTCTATCAAGATAATCGGAGCAAGAAAGCTTTGGAGGAACTTGAAAAACTAAATGAACCCCTAAGCACTGTTATCAGAAATTCGCAAGTCGAGAAGATTCCAAGTCATGAAATCGTCGTTGGTGATTTGTGCATCACGGAGGAGGGGAAGATGATCAATGCCGATGGTCGGATTGTCCATAGCAATGATTACTCTGTCAACGAAGCCTCTTTGACGGGCGAGAGCTTCTCGGTGTTCAAGAGTGCGGATTCGGCGGATAAGCATATATACAGTGGAACAATTTCCGTATCCGGATTGGCAGTTTTTGAAGTCGAAGCAATCGGGAAGAATACAAAGATCGGAAAGATTGGCGAGTCCATTTCAAGCATTCAAGAAGAAAGCTCGCCATTGCAGATACAAATCCGTCAGTTCGTGAAATGGATGGCCGTAGCCGGCATTTTTATTTTTTTACTAGTCTGGGGATATAGTTACTTTCAGTCTCACAATTTCGTTGCCAGTTTATTAAACGGGCTTACGATGGCGATGTCTGTTCTGCCGGAAGAGATTCCCGTCGCCTTTACCACATTTATGGCTCTGGGAGCTTGGAAATTGATGCGGGAAGGGGTGATCATCAAAAGGAGCAGTGTTGTTGAAACGCTAGGAAGTACAACCGTAATCTGCACGGATAAAACAGGCACCATAACGGAGAATAGCATGCATCTTAGCAAGTTGTATGATTATGGTTCCAACAAAATCTACGTTGAGACTGAATTCGATAATCCGAAGCTTACAACATTGATTGATTACGCGATGTGGAGCAGCGAACCAGTGCCTTTTGATCCCATGGAGAAGACGTTGCATCAGGTCTACGAAAAGACGACCAGAGACGATCAGCGGAAGCAATATGAGCTCTTTCATGAATACCCATTAGAAGGTAAGCCGCCCATGATGACACATCTTTTTCGCAATGATGATGGTATTCGTATCATAGCGGCAAAAGGAGCGCCAGAAGCTATCCTTGCGGTGTCATCGCTAGATGAGGTCGAGAAGGATAAGCTACGAGCATTATACAAGGCTTTCGGAAAAGAAGGCTTTCGGGTGCTAGGCGTTGCGAAATCTGTTTTCCCGACGGATGACTTCCCTGAAAAACAACAAGACTTCGAATTTGATTTCCTAGGCTTCGTCGTGTTTTATGACCCGCCAAAGAAAGGTATTGAAAATGTGTTCAAGAAGATATACGACGCAGGCATACAAGTTAAGGTGATTACGGGCGACAATGCAGACACCACCGCTAGTATTGCTGCCCAAGCAGGTATCGTCAATACAGCTGAGGGACTAAATGGGAGCGACCTGGCCGCATTTTCGGAAGAGCAATTAATGTCGGTTGCAGAGCGGACCGTATTGTTTACACGGATGTTTCCAGAAGCAAAGCTTGCAGTCATCAATGCGCTAAAGAAAAAAGGAGAGGTGGTCGCTATGCTGGGCGACGGTGTCAATGATGGACCGGCACTTAAAGCCGCCCATATTGGGGTTGCCATGGGAAGCAAAGGAACGGAGATCGCGAAGGCTGCAGCGGCCTTAGTGATTACCAATGATGATTTGGATAAGCTTGTGCTCGGAATTGCCGCAGGACGCCGCATTTACGCTAACATTAAGAAAGCAATACAATATATCATATCGATTCACATCCCAATCATATTGACCGTGTCATTGCCCTTGTTTCTGGGCTGGATCTATCCGCAAATCTTCAGCCCGGTGCATGTTATCTTTATGGAATTGGTCATGGGGCCTACATGCTCTATTGTTTATGAGAGCGAACCTATGGAAAAGAATACTATGCAGAAGCCCCCAAGGTCTTTAGGCGATACGTTTTTAAATATAAAAGAGCTTGCTATCAGTATTATACAAGGACTGGCAATTACCGCTGGCGTCTTATTCGCTTATCAATGGGCTATTCAAAATGGAGGTTCCGAAGAGAACACTAGAGCCATGGTCTTCACGACGCTTATTTTTGCTAATATCTTGTTGAGCTTGGTTAACCGTTCTTTCTATTATAGCGTATTCGAAAGCTTTAAATACAAAAATATATTATTCCCGATTGTAATTGGAGTGACGTTAATCCTACTCTTTTCTATTTTATATATTCAACCATTCGCCCGTTTCTTTGAGGTCACGGCTTTGAATGCTTCTGAATTAGGGATGTCCATTGCGATAGCGAGTGTTTCTGTTCTGTGGTTTGAACTGTATAAATTTGTTAAAAGAAAGACTTCGACGGGTGGAAAATAAAGAAAAGATGCTTGATTTGTAAATCTAATCTAGCTTTTAATATGAAAATAAAAAGCACAACGTAGGCGAACCTTTTCTTCATTTAGTATCACTAAGTAGATTAAACAAATGTGTAATTCATTTTATTTAATAACGGTAGTTAATAATTAAGCCAGGCTTATAGAAGTTGATAAAATCTTTGACATATTTAACTGTTTTTATAAGGTCTGTATCTAAAATGTCTTGATATATGTCATTATAAGATAGTATTGGGTTCTGCTTTGCTTCTTTGAGATGTATTAATCTATTTCTAAAGTCTTTTAACTGACCAAGTTTCTTTAATTTTATGGGATGTTTTTTTTCAAAATAATTATTCGCATATATACTGACAGCTTTTAATTTTTTTTCAAAAGGTAGCCGTTCAATTTCCTGTTTACTCCATTCTTTATTTGTCTCATCCATTTTGATTTTTTTGTACTCAGGAATCATTTGATTTAGAAATGCATCACACGCAGTATATGCAAAAAGAATACATATACTTGTTACTTTGAATACATAGCTATAAGCTATTGATAATTTAGGACTGTTATCATTTTTTGATAACAAGTTTTCCAACCTGCTATATGCATCTTGAATTTGCATAGCGGTGTCGTTCGCTATGGAAAAGTAAAATGAAACAGGATTTGGTTCCATTATTAAGAACCCTTTTTTCCTGAATTTAAGCTTGTCTAATCCATATAGCATACCTTTTTCAGATCTGAGAAAAAAGGAATGCTTATCTTCAAAAGCTTCGTTATAATCCATTTCGTCTGAATTCACATTTCCCCAATCAATATTATGATCTCCATCTGGATTGAATGGTGTCCCTTTATAGGTGATTTTGGTTCCTATTTTTCTCATAATAGTATTTTTTATATTAAATATCTTAAAAATAGATATATAGACAATATAATTGTACAAACATTTGCAACAATGGTAGTATATATACTACCTTTGTATTGTGGAGTTCGAGATGTGATTGGTGTTTTAAGGCATAAATTATCCAGGCACATTTTAGAATTTTTCATTATGAAATCAAGCGAGTTCCACAGACTATTGCGAAAAAACGGCTGGATTCATATCCGTACCAGAGGATCTCATTACATTTATGAGAAGGATGGGAAGACCTATCCAATTCCTTACCATGGTAGCAAAGAGATTGGAGAGGGCCTTCGCAAGAAAATCATGAAGGATCTGGGGCTTTAGCTCCCGATCCCCATGATAAATAAAATGAAAATATTATGAGAACACTAAAGATCATTATCGAGCGCAGTGATGACATGTTCAGTGCCTATGCTGAAAATGCCGAAGGTATTTATGGAGGAGGGGATACTGTCGAAGAAGCAAAAAAATCAATTTTAGATGCAATCGACATTATGACCGGAGAATTCGCTGCAGAGAATATTCCGTCTATTCTTAAAGGCAATTACAAAGTGATTTATCACTTCGATGCAGAGAGCTTTCTCAATTACTACAAAGGCATCTTTACTAATGCCGCTTTAGAAAAGATTACAGGCATCAATCAACGTCAGTTGCAACATTATTCTTCCGGTCTGAAAAAGCCTCGCCAGCTGCAGCTCAAGAAGATAGAAGAAGGGCTTCACCGTCTTGCGGCAGAGCTTCAGGCAGTAGAGTTGGTTTAAAAATATGGTCGAGACGAATCTCAAAATTAGGAAGTTTCGCCGCAAAAAAAAACTCCCAAAAACTAAAAAAGCTCATCTTTCGATGAGCTTTTTTCCAAGTACCTAGGGCGGGAATCGAACCCGCACTCCCTTAACGGGAACAGGATTTTAAGTCCTGCGTGTCTACCAGTTCCACCACCTAGGCAACTGAGCGAAAGACGAGATTCGAACTCGCGACCCCAACCTTGGCAAGGTTGTGCTCTACCAACTGAGCTACTTTCGCTTGACGTGCTGCAAATATAGAGAGAAAACAGAAACTGCAAAAATATTTCTTACCCTTTTATCGCAACAGGCTTAAAATGTGCGTAATAATTTTATCACGAACCTTGAATTCAATGTTAAAACTCGTTTCTAGAGGGAAAATTCGCTATTTTTGTCCATTATTATTGCCTTATGCGATTTAAACTAATTCCTATTCTTCTGTTCTGTTTGTTTGGATTGACCGCAAATGCAGAAACATATCCGGAGGTGGTGTTTGATAATAGCCTGGTAAAGGGCACGTATGCCCGAAGCTTGGTAGATTATAGTGGGAAGAGCTGGGTAGAGAATGTAAATAAACATCTTCTCGTATCGGATACGCTATTCTTTACGCCTGGTAACGCGCTATCCTTACGATATCTTTCCCATCCCCAAGGAGATTGGAATGTGACGATTCGCTATAGTCGCCAGAAATTCCATTATCGACTTTCGAATGATGATGTCCTGAGCTTCAAACTCTATGTAGGCTCGGGGAATACCAAATCCGAACATTTGCCATCGATTTCCATCAAGCAGCGCGATAACCAATCGGTAAGTTTAGCGATAGGAAATTACGTGCAAGGATTCAAAAAAGATGCCTGGCTGGATGTTCGTATTCCTGTCAAAGAATTCGCAGGATTAAATGTCGAAGAACATATCTCTGGAATTATCCTACGACAGCTCAACGATTCTAAAAGCACGCATCAGCTCTTTCTGGATCAAATCGAGTTCCTTCCGGCAAACTATTCAAAAGTTCCTTTAACATCAGCTGCAGTATTAGCCAAAGCTACAGCCTATGGCAATCATGTCGATTTGCAATGGCAAGTACCCTTGACGCAGAGCATCCGCTATGTGAAGATCTACAGGTCCGAGGATAACAAGGATTTCGTACCGATTTCTATACGCCCTACCTACATGCAACGCTGTTTGGACTACGTGCCGGTATTGGATAAAAAGTATTACTACAAGATCGCTTGGCTTGATTACAATTACAAAGAATCACCTCTATCCGCGGTGCAGGAAGTACAGCCAAAAAAGATATCTGATGATGAGCTTTTCTCACTGATTCAGATTGCGCATATCAACTACTTCGTAGAGAACTATGATATCAACACGGGCATGCATATGCCCTTTAGAATGAAAGAAAAAGCGATAGTGTCGGTAAAGGAAACAGGAGGGGCAATCCTTAGTTTAATGGTAGGCGTAGAAAAGAATTTCATCTCTCGTCCATTATTTATTAGCCGCGTTAAACGAATCGTGAAGTTCTTAGCTACTGCGCAGAATAAACATGGCTTCTTCCCATCTTATTACGACGGCCGTAAGGGTATCCCTGAATACTTCGACCGTCGACCTCAGTACGATGTAGAATCATCCGCGGCTATCATGGAGGCATTGCTCGTTGTTAGACAATACCTAAAAGGTGACGATGAAGCAGAGAAAGAGATTAGAAGAGGCATCAGCGATATTTGGGAGCGGATGGATTGGAAAGCAGTTACGATGCCATATGATCCGCAAACACTACGTTCCAACTTAGATATGCTGGATGAGTATTTCGTTTCCGAGCCTATTGTCGGAGTTAACTTGGGGCTTAATGCCTACATGTTAGCCATGGCCTCGACGCGCTCGAACATTCCCATCGCGTCCTTCTCAAATGCTATAGAAAGCAAATATGTTTCCAGGGCTGAAGTAACGTCAAGCCTACTTGCCGATTCGACAGTGAGCGATTCTGTTAGACAAAATTCATTGTTCCCTGACGGTATAGATCATGGCAACCAGGATTCCTTATACCGTGTTTCAGCCTTTCAAGATACGATTATGTATGGAGTAGAATTGCCTTTTGGAGCACCAGATGGTAATTTATTGGAAATGTACAGACCCTTCGTAACGATCAACCCGAAGTTGGCGAAATTGAAAGACTATAATCTCGCGGAAGTTGTAGGCAGTTATGCCCGTGTCGTCAAACGTAGAGACAATGAAATGGGAGTGGGGACCAGCAATTCTGACATCTGGGGATTTCAACAACGTAACGACAGCATAGGAACATTCCGAATAAACCCTGCAATTTCTGTAGCCAGTATTTTCTTAGACAACCAACGCTCAATCAAATCCTTGAATGCCCTGTATCACGAATTCGGAGCCTTCCTTTTCTCCGAATACGGGTTCCGCTCGTGGGTCGACTTACGTAGCAATGATGTGTCTGACGAGTATGTCGCTAGTAACCAAGCGAACGTCGCCTTGTTATTAGAGAATGCGAAGACCGGATTTATCTGGAAACTATACCAACAGATTCCTGAGATTCAAGCGGTTGAACAAAGGCTTTTTAAGAAGTAAGATAATTAGGGATAAAATATTATATTTACAGCAACAACAAAGAATCCATACACATGAAACGCATCAATTTATTAGCACTAATTTTAATTTCGAGCATAACATTTTTTTCTTGTAAGCAGCAATCTATGGTTGTGAATCCTGGCGCAGTTGTTAGCAAGGACGGCACCGACGATGGTCTGAAAAATGTAAAACGTGAGTTCAAGGATGTACAACAAACTGACGAAGGGATCTTAGTATCCATTTCCTCAGACTTATTGTTCCCAACAAACTCTTCTTACCTGTCAGACAACGCAAAACAAGAGCTAAGCAAATTAGTGAAAGTATTAAAAGATCAAAAGGCGAAAGTACGCGTAGATGGACATACCGATGCAACCGGAACCGCAGAATATAACCAGTGGCTATCCGATAAACGCGCAGCATCAGTAAAGAAATTCTTAGTAGACGCCGGAATCGCAGACGCTAGAATCTCAACAAAAGGACTAGGCCAATCAAAACCGATAGCAGACAACAAAACGCCGGAAGGCCGCCAAAAAAATAGACGAGTAGAGGTGGTTATTCTTAAATAACTGGTCGTTTAAATAAAAAGAGCTGTCTTGAAAAAGACAGCTCTTTTTATTTAAACGACAGTATTTAGTATTTAGTAATGCGAATTAAGGGTTGAAATATATTGGAAAAAGCTTCTTAAAAAGAGGGGTGAAAACTTGCATAAAAGCCTGATTATCATTATATTTATAATGTTCCTTGCGCATTATTAAACAACATGATCAATCAGGCCAAGGCTCTAAAATTAATAAAATTATACCAGTATGTTTGTGATAAATATGACAGTGAACTGCAATATTACTGTCAGCGATTTTCAAACAATAACACACCTGACTTTACTGATCAGGAGGTTTTGACCATCTATTTATTCAGTGTGCACGAGGAACAGCGGCTAAGGATCAAGCAGATCCATAAATTCGCCTCGGATTATCTGATGGATTGGTTTCCCAAGCTAACTTCATACGTAGCATTCAATACCCGTATCAACCGCCTTTTTGATGTTTTGAGATCTCTTTGTCAGTCAGTTATAGAGGACTTTGCACCAGAGGAGTGCTCCAGAGAATTTTCCCTACTGGACTCTATGCCCATCATAACCTGCAGTGGGACTAGAAGGGCAAAGGTAGCTCTGGAGATAACGGATAAAAGCTTCTGCTCAACGAAGAGGCTTTGGTATTTTGGATTAAAGCTTCATGCGCTCAACAGCTATAACAAATCCACGCTGCCTCGTCCGGAAAGCATAGTAATAAGCAAGGCATCTGAAAGTGACCTGAACATATTTAAGGAGAATTGGGCATCCATCGCAGGTAGGACGTTCTTTGGTGACAAGATATACCGTGACGCCCCGTTCTTCGAGTGGTTTTATAAAGAAAAAAAATCAATTATGTATACTCCGATAAGGGAAACCCAAGGAAAACCAGATTGTTTAAAAAACAGGGATCGTGCTTATAATGACCTGTTTTCAAGAGCAGTATCTAAGGTAAGACAACCAATCGAATCCTTTTTTAATTGGATAAATGAAAAAACACAGATACAAAACGCAAGTAAGGTCAGATCTACCAAAGGACTATTAGTACATGTGTTCGGTAAATTAACAGCCTGTTTCATAAAGCCTATTTTCAACCCTTAATTCGCATTAGTAGTTAGTATTTAGACCTATGGCGGCCAATATGAATCCCTATTGCACTGCATACTATACATCCTGTCCATTCTCAAACCCTTCCTTTCCTGGTTCAAAGACAACATTCCTTTTATCTTTCCACCCGATCCGGTCCATCCTTAAATCCTTCCTTTCCTGGTATTCTAGGTTTTTGACATATGCAAATTTTCTTTAATATTTTTTCTATCACGCTGCATAATGATAATCTTCCCGATACATCTCCTGTCGTCCGATCAAGGAAAACATGATCAGAATCAGCTTGAATTTCACATTGTTCAAGACCAGCGGGTAAGCTTTGGTTGTGAGCTTCCGTTGCGCATATTCTCGGAGCGTCTTGTCATGTGTAATGGCAATCTTTGCCGCTTGGTTCAACTCCTGCTTTATGGCCTTGTTGGCCATATGCGAGACTCGCTTTCGACCGCGAATACTGGTCCCGGAAGTGTGCTCAAATGGTATCACACCGGCATAGACAGCGTATTTTCGGGGATCGGTAAAAGCCTTGAAATTCTCCGTATAAACGATCGTCATCCAGGCATTGACCGGGCCTATCCCTTTGACGCTTTTGAGGATCTGATAGTTCCTGTTGAGCGATTCATCGCTTTCGATGAGCTGTAAGATTTCTCGTTCTACTCTGTAGATCTCTTTCTTATAAACATCTATCATTGTTTTACTGACCTTCAGGATCGCCTTCCCTGCGTCTTTCCCGTACATCGCCTTGCGCTCAGAGCTGCTCGCTTTGTAACCGGCCATCTCTCTCACTAGACGTTTACGAAAGGAGATCAGCTGCTTAAGATCAAATATTGCAGAGTTCAATTTACCGCTTGGGTCGAGCATATAAGCCTTTTCTTCCCCATACTGGGCAATCCTAAAGGAGTCTTGCTTATCGCTCTTGCCACGGACCATGCCCATCGACTTCTTGATCTCTAGACCAGATTTGCGTGTATACGAAAGACCTTTTGACTCGCAATACTGCAGGAATCTGTATTCATATCCACCAGTATATTCCATGATAAAGAAGACTTGGCTTGATACAAAACCTTTCCCTCGCATCCACTTTGCCAATTGCTTAAATCCCGAACTGTTGTTCTCGATCTTAATGAAATCATGTGTGCCCCAATGGCAGATGTCCAATGTTTTCTTAGAAACGTCGACACCTAAGGTAATACGATCTTTTTTCATGATCTAAACTTTTTAATGTAAATGATTGAAAAATTGCCCGTTACCTAGTACCTTTGAAGTACCTTTGATAATAAAACTATTCTAGTTTGGCCTTAGGCAATGAATAAGGTAGGCACAGATACCAGGAAAAGTCCTTAACGACTACTTCAAAATAATGTTCAACCTGCCTTATTCATCCTAACGCTTCCGTTAGGTAATACCTTATATCTTCTATTAAGTATTTATTCATCAATTACTCTCTGTTTAAACCAAAGGTTCAAAGACAACATTCCTTTTATCTTTCCACCCGATCCTGCCCAACCTCGAATCCTTCCTTTCCTCGTTCAAAGACAAACTTTCCTTTTAACTTTCCACCCGATCCTGCTCATCCTTAAATCCTTCCTTTCCTGGTTCAAGACAAACTTTCCTTTCTAAGCCAAAAATTCAAAACAACATTCCCTTCCTAAACCTAACATTTAAAACAATCCTTCCTTCCTTCCTCCCTTCGTAAGCCATACTCTAATATCTCACATCTCATATCTAATATCTTAATAACGTCTTAATACTAACTACTATCTACTAACTACTATTCAAACCCCTTTCAAACCCAATGTATAACCCTTTCAGAACCCTTTCGGATTGGGTTTGATAGGGCTTTGAAAGAGGTAACAAAAGTCATTAACTGCTTGATGACTTGTCTTTGGTTCATAATTCCTTAGTATTTATTGCGTTAACAATAATGATATTGATGTTACTTTCGCTTATGGAATATTATTGATTTTATTGAGTATTTTTGTTAGTTCAAGAGGGGATAAACTATGTATATAATTTTCGATACAGAAACGACGGGATTGCCGAAGAGATGGGATGCGCCGATAACAGACACGGATAACTGGCCTAGGTGTATTCAAATTGCTTGGCAGCTCCACGATGAGATGGGAAGGATGATCGAACATCAGGATTACTTGATCAAACCTGATGGCTTTAACATTCCTTATGATTCCGAAAAGATACACGGTATTTCAACAGCCTTAGCCGAAGAGGAAGGTATTCCATTGACCGATGTTTTAGTAAAATTCAATGAGGCATTAGCGAAGGCTAAGTTTGTCGTTGGACAGAATATTGGCTTTGATATCAATGTGATGGGCTGTGAGTTCCATCGCTATTCGGTCGATAGTCCGATGGCGTCCATGCCGATCTTGGATACCTGTACGGAGGTGACTGCAGAACTATTGAAACTTCCCGGAGGTCGCGGTGGTCGATTCAAATTACCAAACCTGACCGAATTACATAGCTATTTATTCGGGGTTCCTTTTGCAGAGGCACACAATGCGACTGCCGACGTTGAAGCAACCACTCGCTGTTTCTTTGAGCTTGTAAGACGTAATGTTTTTAAAGCTGAAGAGCTACAGGTTGACACGGGCTATTTTGTAGAATTTAAGCAGCAGCACCCTGAGGTCGTCGAGTCTGTCGGTTTAAAACATGTCAACTTAAAAGCGGCTTCAGACGCAATTCGTGAGAAAACAGAACCAGCGCCGACGGTTGTAAAAATCGATGCCGACACGCTGGAGGCATTGGCGAATGCTAATTTTGCGCATTTACATAATCATACACAGTTTTCTGTATTGCAGTCAACGATTTCTATTGATAGCCTCGTACAGGCCGCTGCAAAACAAAAGATGCCGGCTGTGGCGATGACCGATCATGGAAACATGATGGGGGCATTCCACTTCGTGAATAAAGTATTAGGCTATAACAAAGATCTTGAAGCAAAGCAAAAGGAAGCCGAAGAAAAAGGTGAAGCCTTCGATGGCGTTCCGATCAAGCCCATTGTCGGGTGCGAATTCTTCATCTGTGAGAATAGAAAAGATAAATCTAGAAAAGACAACGGCTACCAAGTTGTTTTTCTGGCTAAGAATAAAAACGGTTATCATAACCTCGCTAAGATGGCTTCTGCCGCTTATACAGAGGGATTCTATTATGTACCACGTATTGATAGAGAGATAGTCGAAAAGTATAAAGAAGATTTAATCGTTCTTTCTGGAAACCTGCAGGGTGAGGTGCCAAGTAAATTGCTGAATATTGGTGAGGTGCAGGCTGAAGAAGCGCTGTTATGGTGGAAAGAACGCTTTGGCGAAGACTTCTATATCGAAGTCATGCGCCATGGTCAGGAAGATGAAAATCGTGTGAACGAAGCAATAATTCAGTTGGCGCGCAAACATGCGGTGAAAATTATTGCAACGAACAACACCTATTACGTCAATAAGGCAGATGCGCATGCGCACGATATCCTTCTATGTGTAAAAGACGGAGAGAAGCTTTCTACGCCGAAAGGTAGAGGAAGGGGGTTCCGCTTTGGATTGCCGAATCAGGAATACTACTTCAAATCGTCTGAAGAGATGAAGAAAGTTTTCGAAGATCTACCGGAAGCCATTATCAATATCGATGAGATCTTAAATAAGGTGGAAACCTATGTTTTAGCTCGTGAAGTACTACTTCCAAAATTTGAGATTCCGGAAGAGTTCCAACACGCGGAAGACGAAGTTGATGGAGGCAAACGAGGGGAGAACGCCTATTTAAAGGATTTAACATACAAAGGTGCCGCAAGGCGATATGCGGAGATTACCGACGATATCCGCGAACGCCTAGACTTTGAGCTCGCTACAATCGAAAAAACGGGTTATCCTGGTTATTTCTTGATTGTACAAGACTTTATTGCAGAAGCAAGAAATATGGGAGTATCGGTAGGTCCGGGACGTGGTTCGGCAGCAGGATCAGCCGTTGCCTATTGTTTAGGAATTACAAATATAGACCCAATCAAATACGATTTGCTATTTGAGCGTTTCTTAAATCCTGACCGTGTATCCATGCCCGATATTGATATCGACTTTGATGACGAGGGCCGTGGACGTGTTATGCAATATGTAATCGATAAGTATGGTTCGTCTCAGGTAGCTCAAATCATTACTTACGGAACGATGGCTGCAAAGTCCTCCATCAAAGATACGGCGCGTGTGCTGGATCTTCCATTGGCGGATGCCAACGAGATTGCTAAGTTAATTCCCAATTTGAAGCTGAGCAAGATCTTCAATATGGAAGATAAGGCGCTGAAAGAGGTGCTTCGCAGCGAAGAACTAGAGGCGGTTAACCGATTGAAAGGTTTAGCCGATGGCGCTGGATTAGAGGCAGAGACAATTAAGCAGGCTAGGGTATTGGAAGGCTCCATGCGCAATACCGGTATTCACGCCTGTGGTGTTATTATTACGCCAGACGATATTACCAATTTCGTACCGGTTTCTTTGGCGAAAGACTCCGACCTCTACGTTACCCAGTATGATAACTCGGTCGTTGAGAGTGCGGGTCTCTTAAAGATGGACTTCTTGGGGTTAAAGACTTTGACCCTGATCAAAGATACCGTTCAGAACGTCAAGTTGCGCCATGGTATCGATCTGGATCCGGAAGCTTTCGATATCGAAGACACGCTGACTTATGAGCTTTTCCAACGCGGTGAAACGATTGGTATCTTCCAATATGAGTCGCCCGGGATGCAGAAATACATGAAGGAACTGAAGCCTACGGTATTTGCCGATTTAATTGCCATGAACGCATTATATCGCCCGGGGCCGATGGAATACATTCCTTCCTTTATTAAGCGTAAGCATGGGATAGAACCGATCACTTATGACGTCGATGCCTGTGAGGAATACTTAGCCGAAACCTACGGTATTACAGTTTATCAGGAGCAGGTAATGCTTTTATCGCAAAAATTAGCTGGTTTCTCAAAAGGTGATGCCGACGTTTTGCGTAAGGCGATGGGTAAGAAGCAAAAGGCAGTCTTGGATAAGATGAAGCCCAAGTTTATCGATCAGGCCGCAGAAAAGGGACATAATCCTAAAGTATTAGAGAAAATTTGGACCGACTGGGAAGCCTTTGCATCGTATGCCTTCAACAAGTCGCACTCAACCTGTTATGCATGGATTGCATACCAAACGGCATTTTTAAAAGCGCATTACCCTGCGGAATATATGGCTGCGGTTTTATCGAACAACATGAACGATATTAAGCAGGTAACTTTCTTTATGGAAGAGTGTAGAAGAATGGGCTTAACGGTTTTAGGACCAGATGTCAATGAGTCGCATTATAAATTTACAGTAAACGAGGAAGGAGCGATTCGCTTCGGTATGGGAGCAGTGAAAGGTGTTGGTGCCGGGGCGGTAGAAACTATTGTTCAGAGCCGAGAGGGCGAACCTTATAAGTCGATCTTTGACTTGGCGAAGCGCGTTGATTTACGAATGATCAATAAGAAGGCTTTCGAAAGCCTTGCGTATGGAGGCGGCTTTGACTCGTTTTCTGATACCCATCGTGCACAGTACTTTTACTCCGATTCGGATAACCCTAGCGGTATAGAAAAAGCGTTGAAGTTCGCACATAAATTCAGGGAGAATGAAAACTCTGCACAGGTAAGTCTATTTGGGGCAGGCGGAGCGGTGGAATTACCCGAACCGAGCTTAACTCCATGTCCGCAATGGGGCTTAATTGAAAAATTGAAATATGAAAAGGATGTAATCGGGATTTACCTAACCAGCCATCCTTTAGATAACTATAAATTTGAATTGAGACATTTTTGTCCAAACAATGTAACCGACTTACAGTTAATCAATAAGGCGAAAGCTTCTGAAGTTGATCAGGAGGTTCTGTTAGATTTCAATCGCATCAAGAATAAAGAGGTCGTATTGGGCGGAATTATCGCGCTGGCGAATCATCGCGTAGCGAAATCCGGAAAGCCATTCGGCTCATTTATCATTGAGGATTATTGGGACTCATACGAGATCATGGTATTCGGTGAAGATTACGTCAAGTTTAAAGGATATCTTCAGGAAGGGTATTTTGTACAGATCCGTGGTCTTGTTCAGGAACGCTTCAAGCAGGTTGGAAACTGGGGCTTTGAGTTGAAGAATATTCAACTGTTGTCGGATTTGCGCGAGAAGATGGCGAAGAGTTTCACTATTCAATTCCCGCTGCATGTGCTCGACACCGAGTTTATGAGTACCCTAAATCAGCTAATTTCTTGTACGCAGGTAGAAGGACAGGAGGCAAATTGTCAGTTGAAGTTCAAAATCATGGACGAACAGGATAAGCTTTCCATCGAAATGCCGGTCAAAAAGCGTAAAATCTTTATCACAAATGAGTTTTTAGATGGCTTAGAAGCTCTGGAAGGCGTGAATTATAGATTAAATTGATAGCCAATAGAAAAAATGTTAACACAGAACAAATAGCAAATACAAGGGTATTCATTATCTTTGTTTATATTTAGAACTATAAATCATAAATTAATTAAATAAATATGGCATTAGAAATTACAGACAGCAACTTCGAAGAGGTTGTGTTAAAATCAGATAAACCAGTGCTTATCGATTTTTGGGCTGAATGGTGTGGTCCATGTCGTATGGTTGGTCCATTAGTGGACGAGATTGCTACTGAATACGAAGGAAAAGCAGTAGTTGGTAAAGTGAATGTGGATAACAACCCAGATATTTCCGTTCGTTACGGAATCCGTAATATCCCTGCATTATTGTTCTTCAAGAACGGTGAGATTGTTGACAAACAAATCGGCGCAGTACCAAAATCAGTTCTAGCAGAGAAATTAGACAAACAATTATAATCCTTATAATTGCTTCTAAGCATAAAAAAGGGGATCTTTTATCGAGATCCCCTTTTTTTATCTATTGTTAATTCTGTTCTTATCGCTGAACCCATTGATATCGTAAACCCAAATTTGCCCATCGAGTAGGCATTGGTACAGCACCAACTTCAATATACTTTTCATCAAAGATATTCTGTATATCCGCAAAAATTGAAATACTCTTTTTGGAGTATGCTAACCGTAAATCCGAAACAAAATAGGAGTTGGAGGAACTTCGTTCCAACCATCGATTGGCAGAAGTAATCGACCATGTTCTGAAAGCATAGCTCACCGTTGCCTGTGCCTGGTGCCTTAAACTCTCAATGCCATATTTGATGATCGTATTCTTATAGTCGTTAATAATCGACGGATTTAAATAGGTATATGCCAAGTTTACCGTCATGTGCTGATCAGTTCCAAATGCGGTCTTATATCCTAGATTGGAATAAACACCATGGGTTTTATTACTGCCTAAGTTCTGAGCTTGGTATGGAACATCGGTACTTTCCCTAAGCCAATCTATAAAACGGCTTATATCGCGATAGAAGTATCCTGCTTGGAAGCTCCATTTATTTCGCGAGTACTGCAGTCCGATTTCATTCTGCCAAGCTGATTCACTCTTTAGATCGGGGTTTCCGATATTACCGGGACGTTGATTAAGGTATAGGTCGGTAAATGTAGGAATGCGCTGGCTTGTTCCACTGTTGACCGAAAGGCGCAGGTTCTCGGTTGCTTGAAAACCGATGTCGATACCTGGGAATACTTCCCAATCATAATCGCTATTGTAGTTAACATACGCCCCCACATTGATATCAAACCTGTCGAATTTTGTAATTCTAAACTCCGTGAAGAATCCATAATTCTCCCGACTGTGTTTTCCAATATTAGAACTGCTGATATCTTCAAACCGCGCTTCGGCACCGATTCCTAAATCGCCTAAGGCGGTTTGATAGCGAGCATGCAATTCTGTGCTTAGCGTCTGGGTGTAATGCTTGCTGCGTCCTTTGCTCAGGTCATGGCGAAAATAACGGTAGTCGTCTTCGTTATAACGATGACTGATACGAGGACTTAGGTACCACTTGTTCAATTGATGATGTGATGAAATACTGGAGATCACGGTTTCTACTAATTCCTCCGACTCCTTGTCGCCTGGAGCAGCATAATATCCATTTGCGCCGAATTCATTATTGATGTATCCGGCCATCATTTGAATGCGGTGATCCGGTGCTATGCTTATCTGATTTTGGTAGTACAGTTTTTCATTGTCGGCTCCGCTGTTATAGCGCTGCCCGTTGCTATGTTCCTTTCCAAAATAAAGCTGATGCTGATGTGTCTTTCTAACAAAAGAGCCACCAACCTGCACAGCATTCGCGTAGTAAATACCGTCTTTCCCGGCTTCCTCTTCGACTTTCTTAAAAGAACTACCGCCATTGACTTGCACAAATACACTGTTAGATTCAGCTTGTTTCGTCACGATATTAACGGCGCCTGTTAACCCATTGATTCCATATATGCGAGATACAGGTCCTCTCAATATTTCAATTCGCTGAATTTCTGAGAGCGGCACTGGCAAGTTAAGCATATGATGTGCCGTCTGTGGATCAGACAATTTAACACCATTAATCAAGATCAGGGTTTGATCGAAGCTACCACCGTCGATTCCGATATCGGCTTGTGTGCCGAAAGGGCCACGCTGCCGGATGTCTACACCTGCGGCATAGCGCAATACTTCGTTGATGCTTGTGCTAGGCAAAGCCTGTATCTCCTCTTGATTGATAATTTGAATGTTTCTATTACGTTGATCAAAAGGTATCAGCAATCTGTTCTCTTGAATAATTACTTCTTTTAATTGGGTTGTGTCGTTCTGTTGGGCTAATAAGAAGCTTGGTGTAATACTAAATAATAGTAAAAGTTTCTTCGATAACATAGAAAAAAATTTCTCAAAGGTAAATAAAAACTAGAAATCGCCAAGCGCTAATGCCATTCTTCGCGGCCTTTCGGACTAAGTCGCTGATATGGAATGCTATCCTTTTTATTTATTTCAAATGGGGCAAGCTCGCTTAGATCGGGTTGTCCGGCATCGATCCATGCCGAATACCAAAGTGATGCCGTAGCATGTATAGCCTTGCGGATTCTCCGCTCGACCATACCATTCAGGGCTTCATGATATCGTTCGCAAAACTCGTCACTATAGTTCAACATCAATATATTGTTCCGTAGGACATAGCTTTTCTTCATCCGGTGAGACATGCTGGCGCTTACCTTTTTTTCTAAATCAAAAACGGAATCTAATAGCGCATGACTTTCATGTACGGCATTCCACGCAAATTCCACTACGTTATCTATGTAGACTGGTTTTCCCACATACAGGTCATAGGAATGCATAAAGCGCTCAGGCAATCGCGTTTCCCAGAGCGCGTGAATTCCGACTTGCCCGCTCAGTTGTCCATTGTAATTACTTGTGGTATGCAATGGGACGTGCGCATCTGAAGCGTAATGCCCTAAATCGGCAGCTTGTCGAATGATAGCCTGCGCGTTTTTCTCATGGAACGCCTTAAGAAGCTTCCTATAGGTTAGATCTATTTGCCAGGGGACAATGCCTCGCATCAATATTTCATGTTGCCGTAGTCTTTTATTTAGCTTAAACCAGGGGACTACCAATGAATCGGACAATTGCTCGTAACGATCCAGGTCGATAAAATGCCGGGTAGACTCTGCGCTGTCTATATAAACTCGTTTATCGGCGTTGATTGCTTTTTCGGTAATTGCATACAGATGCTTTTTAAAGAAAGGCGCTAAGTCTGCCGGTAGGGAATATGTAGCATGCTTATTTATAGTACGATGCGCAAAAAAGCCCCAGGATTGTAAGGAAGCAGCAAAAATAATCAACAGAACAGCTGCGAATAGCATTTTCATTGTTCGAACATCAGATTATCGAAATATAGCTATGTTTAATAAAAGAATAATGAATTTAATGATAAGTTATTAATCGTTTTTCGTTACTTTGAGGCTCAATCAAGCTGTAGATGAAAATTTTGTATGCTGTACAGGGTACAGGAAATGGACATTTAACAAGGGCAATTGACGTTATTCCCTGCCTGCAAGCCCACGGTCAAGTGGACGTCTTAGTAAGTGGTATCCAAGCGGATATTCAACTACCTTTCGAAGTCAAATATCGATATCATGGTTTAAGCTTTATCTTCGGTAAATCCGGCGGTGTAGATCTATGGAAAACCTTTATGGCATCAACGGTTCGTAAGTTCGTCAAGGAAGTGAACTCAGTGCCGGTGGAAGACTATGATTTGGTGATCAACGATTTTGAACCCATCTCCGCATGGGGCTGTTATTTCAAGGAAAAGCCTTGCATTGGGCTAAGCCATCAAATCGGCGCATTCGATCCGGCCAGTCCGAAGCCCGAAGAAGCCGATATGTTAGGGAAGTTCATTATGAAAAACTATGCACCTTCCACCCATTCCTATGGGTTCCATTTCAAGTCGTATGCTAGCCATATCTTTACGCCTGTAATCCGACAATCTGTTCGTCAACTAGATCCCGTCGATAATGGTCATTACACCGTCTACCTGCCTTCATACGATGATGCGCACTTGATCAAACAATTGACGCGATTCCCCGATATTAAGTGGGAAGTCTATTCCAAGCATAATAAGAGACCGTTCAAACAAAAGAATGTTTCCATAAATCCCATCAATAGCGATGCTTTTGTGCAAAGTATGGCAAGTGCTTCGGGTATTTTATGTGGTGCAGGCTTTGAAACCCCCGCTGAAGCCTTATATTTGGGAAAGAAATTATTGGTTATACCTATGAAAAACCAATATGAGCAGCATTTGAATGCCGCTTCCCTAGAGGAAATCGGTGTTCCGGTCGTTAAATCGCTAAAAAAGAAATACGAATATGATATGGAGGCATGGCTGAATGCCAAGTCTCGAGTTACCGTCGATTACCCGGACTGTACTGCTGATATTGTGGAGAAGATCATAAAAAAACACAGCTAAGAATGAGATTAATACTTGGATTATTATCCATCTGTTTCGCACTAAATACGTCCGCACAATCTTTAAAAACTGCAAATGATTCTTTAAGCTACGCTTTGGGATTGGATGTGGGTAGGAATTTAAAACAACTGGATTTCCAGGTGAATCAAGATGTACTGGCAAAAGCAATCAAACAAGCGCTAGATAAGAAAGATCAACGATTTACGGAGTCTCAAACGAATGAAATTATTCGTTCTGGTCTAAACCGACTAGGCGAGGAAAAGATTGCAAAAACCAAAGCTGCCTCCCAGGCTTATTTAGATCAGAATAAAAAGAAACCCGGCGTCATCACGACTGAGGAAGGTCTGCAATATCAGGTACTTCAAGAAGGAACAGGCTTGCATCCCAAACCAAATGATATGGTAGTTGTTCATTATAAGGGGATGCTTGCAGACGGGACTGTTTTCGATAATAGCTATGAACGCAATGAGCCCCTGGATATTGAAATTGGTAGAACGATACCAGGCTGGATTATCGGCATTCCAACGATGAAAGTAGGAGGAAAGACTCGCTTTGTAATTCCTTATGACTTGGGTTACGGCGAACGCAGCAGTGGACCAATTCCTGCTTACAGCACTTTAATATTCGAAGTTGAATTATTAAAAATTATTAGCGAGGAACCACATGAATCAATCTAATCTTTCTCATACCGACATACAAATTCCGGAATTATCTTTAGGTGCCATGTCTTTGGATTTCAAAGACGAGAAATTGGCCAGTTATATATTGGATCAGGCACTCGACCTGGGCATCAATTATATCGATACGGCGGATATGTATGACAAGGGCGAGAATGAGAAGTTGATTGGTGAAATCACAAAGAAGAATCGTGCTGCATGGACGATTGCGTCCAAGGTCGGTAACAAATGGCGCGCTGACGGATCGGGTTGGGATTGGGCTCCATCGAAATCCTATATTCTCGGAGCTGTTGAGACAAGCCTTCGCAATCTCCAAACCGACTATATTGATAACTACCAGTTGCACGGCGGTACTATCGATGATCCGTTTAATGAAATTATAGAGGCTTTCGAGCTGTTAAAAGAGCAGGGTAAAATTAAGGCATACGGTATTTCTTCGATACGGCCTAATGTATTTTTAAAGTATGCCAACGAAACCAATATTTCCAGCAATCTAATGCAATATTCTTTGCTGGATCGCCGGCCTGAGGAGTATTTAAACCTTTTAAATGAGGCTAAGGTTGCAGTTTTTGTACGTGGTGCCCTAGCGCAAGGTCTGTTAATTGATAAACCTGCAAAAAAATACTTGGAGTTTACGGAGCAAGAGGTTAAAGCTGCCCAAGAGGCAGTAAATGCGATAGCTAAGGATTTGGAAGTGCCGGCACTTGCTGTTGCGCTCAAATACCCATTGTTACATGATGCGGTGAAAAGTGTCGTTGTGGGAATTCGTACCGAATCGCAGTTCGCAGACTTGAAAGAAGCAATGCCCGCTATGGGCAAACTTAGTCTTTCTGACTATGAGCGTCTTTTAAACTTATTGCCTACCATCCGATATACAGACCATAGGCAATAATATTACACATTAAAGTACTTTCTTTTTATAGCGTCTAGATCTTCTGGCGTGTCAATAGCGTCATTAACATGACTGGATATTGCCGTCTTGATTTTATACCCGTTGTCAATCCATCGTAATTGTTCCAGCGATTCAATGCGCTCCAGATTGGAAATGGGAAGTTTCGTAAGTTCTTTCAACACGTTTGCGCGATATCCATAGATACCGATATGGTTGAAGTATTCCGCATCGTTTAACCAATTCTTCATCTCTTTTCCCCGGAAATATGGAATAGGTTGTCTGGAGAAGTAAATAGCCTCATTTTTCGCGTTCAATACAACCTTTGGTTTATTGACGTTTTCTAAATCGGCAAACTCTGTTATTTTTCTTATCAATGTGGCAATCTGCACCTCTTGATCGGAAAAGCATGAAACCAACAAGTCTATTTGCTGTGGGTCGATGAAAGGCTCGTCGCCCTGAATGTTAATCACAGTGTCGAAACCAGAGATGTTCTGTATCACCTCTGCACACCGATCGGTACCCGACTGATGGTTTCTACTCGTCATGACGACATTACCGGCGAAGCTTTTTACATGGTCATAAATTCGCTGATCGTCAGTTGCGACCACCACTTCACTTAGACTGCTCGCATGATTAACCTGATTATAAACACGTTGAATCATGGTCATTCCGCCAATATCGACCAAGGGTTTACCTGGGAATCGCGTAGAATCGTAGCGCGCTGGTATTACTCCAATAACTTTCATACCCAAAAATAGATATTTGATACCGCATTTTTAAAATCTGCTCCGTTTTCTTTAGCCAATTTTCTACAAATGAGTTAAAATGGGAGAGTGAACTCTACATTTTTTTGTCATACAAATTATGTCTTTTGACAGCAACGCTGATACAATCAACGCTCATCGTGGAAATTTAAAAGATGCACATTCAAAAAAAAGCCAGAACGTAGTTCTGGCTCATATGATATGCTTTTTTTATGCTGTTGTTAGTTCTTCTTAGAAAAGTCCAAACAATTCAGCTTCGATTTTTTGGATTATTTTTCCTAGGTCTTCTTGGTTGTTTGCGAAGTCTAAGTTGTCTTTATCTAAGACTAAAAGTTTTCCTTCTTTGTAGTTCCCGATCCATTTTTCGTACTTATCATTCAGTTTAGAAAGATAGTCTAGACGGATACCTGATTCATAGTCTCTACCACGTTTTTGGATGTTATTCACGAGGGTAGGAACAGAAGCCTTCAGGTACACCAATAAATCCGGCGGTTTGATGTAGTGGATGATCGATTGAAAAATGTCGCTGTAGTTTTCAAAGTCTCTAGCGCTCATCAATCCCATATCATATAAGTTCTCTGCAAAGATATAAGCATCTTCATAGATCGTTCTGTCCTGGATCATATTGATCTGACGATTTTGCAGATCTACGATATGACGGAATCTGCTATTAAGGAAGAAGATCTGCAGGTTGAAGGCCCAGCGTTTCATATCGCTGTAAAAATCTTCCAGATAAGGGTTGTTTTCTACGGCCTCGTATTGAGGTTCGAAGTTTAAGTGTTTGGCAAGTTTTTCTGTTAAAGTAGTTTTACCGGCACCAATATTTCCAACAATTGCTATATGCATAATTTCTATTAAAACAGTTTTTTAAGACCTATGATTTCACGAACTTCTTTGATGGTTTTCTGCGCGCTTGCTGCTGCTTTTTCAGCGCCCATCTTCACCACTTTTTTGATGTATTCATCGTCCTGACCGATGCTTTCGATTCTTGAACGTACATCTGCTGTCGCTAAGACCATGTCTTCGGCTAATTGCTTTTTGAAGTCGCCATAACGGATTTCACATTTGTTGTATAGTTCATCAAAATGCTCTACCGTATCAGCTGTTGATACGACCTTCATTAGATCAAAAAGATTTTGAACGGCTTCGGGTTTTGTTTGGTTTAACTCGGTAGGTCCATTGTCCGTCACTGCGCGCATAATCTTTTTACGGATTGCTTGTTCCGTATCGGATAAATAGATACAGTCTGCATCGCCATTTGATTTACCCATTTTCCCTTGTCCGGATAAGCCTGGTACTTTGACCAACTTGTCCGTATAAGCAAAAGCAAATGCCTCTTGGAAATAATCAACATTGTAAAGTCTGTTGAAACGATTACCGAATGTTCTCGTCATTTCTAAGTGCTGCTCCTGGTCTTTGCCAACAGGGACTTTAACGCCATGATGGATTAAGATATCACAAGCCATTAGCACGGGATAGGTCAATAGACCAGCATTTACGTTATTTGGGTTTGCGCGAACCTTGTCTTTGAAAGAAGTTGCTCTTTCTAATTCACCAAGGTAAGCGTTCATATTCATGTATAAATAAAGCTCTGCTACTTCAGGTACGTCTGATTGTACATAGATGGTAGATTTTTCAGGATCTAAGCCTGCAGCTAAATATTCAACCACTACGTTGCGGACCATGCTATTCAGGTCTTGCGGCGTCGGGTGAGTCGTTAAGGAGTGTAAATCAGCAATAAAAAAGAAACAGTTATATTCATCCTGCATCTTCACAAAATTGCTCAGCGCTCCATAGTAATTTCCTAAGTGTAATTTTCCGGTACTTCTAATACCACTAACAACAGTTTCCATATGGGTGCAAAGTTACGGAAAAAAAAGCTAGTTTTTCTTAGGCGTTATCGCAGAAATAGCAGGGAGAACAACTTTTATATTCAGTTTTTCACTGTCGATTTAGCGTACTGATTAGTAGATGTGTGGGTTTTCCAAGAGATCACAAACATAACCTAGAACCTCCGCTTCCGATGCCCCGTCTTCAAGCATAGAGAAAGTTAGGTAGGCTGCGTATATCTCGGGACTAAAGACAATATGTTTGTCGGAAATAATAGTATCTATAATTCCTTCACGTACATCGATCCCTAGGTGGTCTAATTCGTTGTGTAAGTTGGTGGAGATAGACTCATGATCTTCACCCGATGCAAACCCTACAATGATGTGTAGAACCAGTTTGTCGAAGAGTTCGGGCTGCATATTTTTAAACTTATTTGCATAGAGCTCCGCGTCGAAACGACTTTTTGCACTTGAGACAATTTTGTCCCAAATTAGGTATTCTGTTTTCGTTTGCATGGTTTAAAGTTTATAAATTGTTAAGGTAAATCTAATTAATATTCTGTTAATTTCCAACCTTTAAGGGTTGTATTTCTTACCAAATAATATAAAACAATCTCTTGTATTTGGGGGTTCTATTCTTAGTATTCAATGAAAAAAGAAAACATCATGGAAGAGAAAAAGAACAAAAAGAATGTTGAAGGAGAGGATGCGAATTTCGAACCTAGGGATTTGGCGTATAACGAAGAAGATGCGAGCTATGAATTGGACGTAAATGACAAAGATCCGGATTGGGATCACCCTGCAAATTACGATACGCTCAGTGAAGGCGCGGAAAACGACGATTCTACGTATGATTCCTCAAATCCCTATGTAGGAGATGAGTATGCAGATTTAGATGAGTTGCGAGAAGACAATCTGGAAGATAATAATATGCGAATTACAGATGCTTCCAATTTGCGAGTGTCGAAAAAGGATGAGGAATTGGCAAAAGATGAAGAAGATTATCGAGATGATTTAGACGCCGAGGGATATCCGAAGAACGATAAGGAATAATCTAATTTTCACATTTGTTTTTTTCGGGGTTGCCCTTTTAAAACCTATATTTATTGCAAAGAACATTAATCACGATGCAGATAGATTTAAAAGGTAAAACGGCTTTAGTTGGCGGTGCTTCAGCTGGAATTGGAAAAGCCATTGCGCAGGAACTTGCGAAATGTGGGGCCACTGTTTTTATTATGGCGCGGAATGAAGAAAAGCTGAAGAAAGTAGTTGCTGAGTTAGATAAAGAGGCTGGCCAAGAGCATGGCTATGTTGTTTCTGATTTTATGGATTATGAGAAGCATAAGACAATAATTGCTGGCTTTTTTAAATCACATCAGTTCGATATTCTGGTCAATAATACGAATGGTCCGGCGGCAGGGACTGTGTTGTCGAAAGAGGAGGAAGATTATCAAGGTGCTTTTGAACTATTGTTTCAAACAGCGGTTTATACCAGCAATCTTGCTTTATCGCATATGAAGCAACAGGGTTATGGTAGAATTATCAATGTTTCTTCGATGACGGTTAAAGAGCCACAGGATAGCTTGGTGCTGTCTAATACGATGCGTACGGCTTTAGTGAGTTGGAGCAAATCCTTAGCGAATGCGGTAGGAAGAGATGGCATTACAGTGAATTCGGTATTGACGGGTTATTTTGCTACTGATAGACTTTATAGCTTGATGGAGAAACAGGCTGAGCAGGAGGGGCTTGATATCGCGGTTATTGAGAAGCGTAGAAGGGACAGTATTCCTGTAAAGCGACTGGGTAAACCGGAGGAGTACGGCTATTTGGTAGCATTCCTAGCGTCGCCCTATGCGTCTTTCCTTACAGGTGCTTCAATACCCTTAGATGGAGGTATTTCAAACTTAATATTCTAAAACACAATTGGAAGCTTATTCGGCTTCCAATTGTTCTTTATATTTTCTTTTATGTTCTTCGACCTCCGGTTCCATTTCCGGATACTGTATATCCTGGTAGGTCGATAAGACTTCGTAGATAATCTGTGCGACTAGATATCGGCTTACGGGTTTGCTATCTGAAGGGATGATATACCAACGCGCATTCTTTTTGCTGGTGTTTTTGATGGCATCTTCATAGCATTCCATGTATTTGTCCCAGAGTTTTCGTTCTTCCAAGTCGCCGGGAGAAAACTTCCAGTTCTTTTCTTCTTCTTCCAGTCGGCTCAAGAGTCTTTCTTTCTGTTCATCCTTGCTTAGGTTGAGGAAGAACTTAAATATGATAGTTCCATTTTCGACAATGCGTTTTTCGAAATTGTTGATTTGTTCGAAACGCATTTTCCAAAAATCTTTTGGAAGATCTTTCGGATTATTGATATGGGGGATTCGTTCGTTTAATAGATATTCAGGATGTACTCTTGTTACTAACACATTTTCATAATGCGTTCTATTGAACACAGCGAACTTTCCCTTTTCTGGGAGCTTGATCTCGTGGCGCCATAAATAGTCGTGTTCCAGTTCTTGAGAATTTGGTGTCTTGAAACTTTCAACGACAACACCTCGAACATTGAAGTCTTTAAAAACTTCCCTGATCAGCGAGTCTTTCCCTGAGGTGTCCATTCCTTGCAGACAGATTAATACACTGTATTTATCGTGTGCATACATTTTATCTTGTAGCTCTGCTATTTTCTTGCGAACCTTTTTCAGCTCCGCTTTTGCATCGTCGGGATTGATTTCATCACGAATATCGGTGGGGTGTTCCTTTATTTTAAAACTGCTTTTTGCTGTTAAGAGCTTCGAATAGTTCGTCATAGTTTATAGTTTGATCTTAGCAATTTACTAAATATTATGTTTTGTTTGCTTGGAGAGATAACGATTGTTATGGGTGTTTTATTTTTGTTTTGACTCATTTTAGTCAAATATTAAATTATGACTTATTTTAATCATATTTGGAATTATGACTTATTTTAATCATATTTGGAATTATGACTTATATGAGTCATAATTTGATATTTGATTAAATTTGGTCATATGATGGATTTGCTTATCTTTAGGCAATCAAAAAGCCTAGACAGCATCTACCAGCGATAAACGAAATAATTATGACATTTCATTTAGTAATTACTGGCGACATTATTCATTCCCGCAAATACGATAGCAGCGAATGGCTTCCGCAATTGGAACAAGCCTTAAAGCTATATAGTACGGATTTTGATGTCTTTCGAGGCGACAGCTTTCAGGCGGAGCTTCCCTTGTCAAATTTATTTTCGAGTATATTTTATTTAAAGTCTGTTATTCGACAAAAGGAGGGGATGGATGTCCGTATGGGGATTGGTGTAGGAGAAATTAGCTACCGAGATTCCAGTATCAAAAAAACCAGCGGAGAGGCTTTTGTGAATTCGGGCAAAGCATTAGACTCGTTAAACAAAGAAAGTCTAGCCTTTATATCTCCATGGGAGGAGTTAGATGAACAAATCAACTTGATTTTAACGCTGAGTACCCGTTTGGTGGACCAATGGACTGCAAACATGGCGGAAGCTGTGCAGATGGTGATGGATCATCCCGACAAAAGTCAGTTGGAAATCACGCAATTGCTGAAGCGAACACATCAAAGCCAAGTGAGCCGTGAGCTCAATAAGGCGAATTATACAAAACTGGGTCAAGTAATACAATATTGCACCAACCAACTCGCAAGCTATGTTGACAAATCTGCTTAAGATGTTTATTGCCCATCTGATCGGGGATTTTGTTTTGCAACCTAAGTCCTGGGTACAGAAGCGGAATACGCAAATACAATACTTATTCTATCATGTTGGGGTGCATGGCGCGTTGTTATTGCTGTTCTTTATCAATGACTTAGCGAATAATTGGCAGAACATCGTGTTCTTATTGGCCTCACATCTGGCAATAGACAGCATTAAAATCGGTGTAGAGAACCGTTGGAAAGTAAACCCAATTCGTCTATTCATTATCGATCAGCTGCTACATATTGCTAGTATAGTGGCTATTTATTTCTATTGGACGCCTAACGCTTGGACAGAACTAATGGAACTGGTCAATTGGAATAAACTGTTGTTGTTGCTGATTGCGATAATTCTTATCGTGTTTGCTATACCTATCGTTATCCGAGTCTTCTTTAGCAAGTGGCAAAAGGAAGCTGATTTTAACAGTAAGCGCAGTGAGACCTTATTTGATGCCGGCACGGTTATCGGAGTGATGGAACGTCTCATGATTATGGGCTTTGTGATGTTAGGGTTGAATGAAGGTATTGGATTTCTACTGGCGGCAAAATCGATATTCCGTTTTGGAGATCTAACGAATGCACGCGACACCAAATTTACAGAATACGTGATGATCGGTACTTTACTTAGTTTCGGGCTGGGGATGCTCGTTGCATTTGGGCTGAAGTACTGCCTCACACTCGTATAAATAATATCATACATGAAGAACATCTATCAAATTACAAAGAAAGTTGCCTTTGCCTGCGTGGGATTGATTATCAGTAGCCAAGTATTCGCACAATCTACAGGCTTCGAACAAAAATTAAAAGACGTAGCGAATAAATATGAGGCTGTGGGTTTAGCGGTTGTGGTAGTGAAAGACGGCAAGCCGGTATACCAGCATGCGCTAGGCTATAAGAACTTGGAGAACAAAGAGCCATTGACGACAGACAACTTATTCCGCATTGCTTCCATTTCAAAGTCTTTCAGTGCAACGGCGATTATGCAACTGGTTGAACAGGGGAAGATCTCCCTGACAGATGATTTTAGTGATCTAGTGGGCTTCAAAATTAGAAATCCAAAATACCCAGATACGAAGATTACCTTGGAAATGGTTTTATCGCATCGTTCGAGTATTAACGATAGCAATGGATATTTTGAATTAGATGTCATCAATCCAGAAAAGAATCCGAATTGGGCGAAGTCTTACAATGACTATAAGCCAGGAACGGATTACGAATATTGCAACTTGAATTTCAATATGGTAGGCGCGGTACTTGAGCGCCTGAGCAATGTGCGATTTGATAATTATATCAAGCAACAGATATTAAGTCCTCTGGGTTTAAATGCAGGCTACTGCATTGATTCATTGGATTGTTCGAGATTCGCCACGCTCTATGTTAAAGAGGAGGGAACTTTTAAAGCACAGCCATCGGCTTATAATCCACGATCTGAGGAGATCCGGAATTACACCATGGGTGTTTCTACGCCTGTATTTTCGCCGACCGGCGGGATGAAAATTTCTGCAAATGATCTTGCAAAGTATATGACGATGCATATGAACTACGGTAAATCTGGGGGGATAAAGATCATTAGCAAGAAAAGCGCGAAACGTATGCAAAAGGGTTTATCTGCAAAAGAACATTATGGATTAGCACTTTTAGAGACAGATAAACTTATTCCTGGAGAACATATGATCGGACATACGGGTTCTGCATATGGTCTTTACAGTAATATGTTCTTTGAGCCTAAGAAGAAATTTGGGTTCATTGTTATAACGAATGGTTGCATCCCTACGCAGGATAGCGACGACGATATCATGTTGTCTAAAGATGTTATCCGATTGTTATATAGTGAATTCGTGAAAAAATAAGTAAACTTGAGTGAAATTCTAGCTAAAGAAGGCGAGGAAGTCCAATTAAAGACCTGCTTAAATTAATTTTTATGTTGCCCTTGAAACAGCAACAGCGTTGAAAATTTTTGATGGCCTTTGAAAGACAGACACTTCCATAAAAAATAAGGTAGAAGGATGTTTCCTTGAAAATTTAACTACTTTTGTAACTAATTATTCAACTTTGAAAGATTAAATAAAGATGATTATTCAACCAAGAACAAGAGGATTTATTTGTTTGACAGCGCATCCTGAAGGTGCTGCACAACATATTAAAAATCAAATCGAGTATGTGAAATCTAAAGGCAAGATTGCTGACGGTCCTAAAAAGGTATTAGTAATCGGTGCTTCTACGGGATTTGGTATTGCCTCTCGTATATCTGCTGCCTTTGGATCTGATGCTGCAACCATTGGTGTGTTTTTTGAAAAACCGGCATCTGAAGGTAAATTGGGTACTGCAGGTTGGTATAATTCCGCTGCTTTTGAAAAAGAAGCACAGGCTGCCGGATTATACGCAAAGAGTATCAATGGTGATGCTTTCTCTGACGAGATCAAAAAGCAGACTATTGACTTAATTAAGAAAGATTTAGGACAAGTTGATCTTGTAGTATATTCACTGGCTTCACCACGCCGCACACATCCTAAAACAGGTGTGGCACATGCATCCGTGTTGAAACCTATCGATCAGCCATTTACTGATAAGACTGTCGACTTCCACACAGGTGTTGTTTCCGACATTACGATCAACCCGGTTGAAAATCCAGAGGATATCGAAAATACAGTTGCGGTAATGGGTGGTGAAGATTGGAAGTTCTGGATTGAAGAACTGAAAGCTGCCGGCGTTTTAGCTGAAGGCGTGAAGACAGTAGCTTACTCTTACATTGGCCCTGAGCTTACTTATCCAATTTATCGTAACGGTACAATCGGACGCGCTAAAGACAATTTGGAAGCTACGGTCCCTGCGTTAAACGAAATATTGAAGGATTTGAATGGTGTTTCTTATGTTTCTGTAAATAAAGCATTGGTTACACAGTCAAGTTCTGCTATTCCTGTTGTTCCTTTGTATATTTCGTTATTATACAAGGTGATGAAAGCAAAAGGAATACATGAAGGAACGATTGAGCAAATGCAACGTCTATTTGCAGAGCGCTTGTACAATGGTTCTGATTTACAATTGGATGATAAAGGAAGAATTCGTGTAGACGATTTGGAGATGCGCGAAGATGTTCAAAAAGAGGTTGCTGAATTATGGGGACAGGCAACAACAGAAAACTTAGAAGAGATTTCTGATATTGCTGGATACCGCAATGATTTCTTCCAATTATTTGGATTCAATTTCGATGAAATTGATTACGAAAAGGATACCAATGAAGTAGTAAACATCCCGAGTATCGGATAAGATTAGCTACCTCATAAAAGATAGAAAAGCGTCAGTTTCCATTTTAACTGACGCTTTTTTTACTGTTGCTCAAAGAAACTCCTTATCTTTACGCTGTAAAGATTAACAAACTAACTAACCAATACGCATGCTTAATTCTTCCTCTATTGACCTGCAGAAGCAGCTGTCTTATGATGGTATCCAAAGTTTTGGGTATCTGATCGTTACAGATTTAGATTTAAATATCACTGCAGGTAGTGAGAATTGTTCGGATTGGTTAAAACGAGATGTTAATACGCTTTTTGATCGTCCATTTTCATTCTTGATCGATCATTATTTTCATGATTACCAGATTGATATTCAGGAAGCTGTAAGACAAATTATAGCAGAGGAGAATGATCGCAATCTATTAGAGATCAGGCTTCTGGAGAGAGGTTGTTATCTAAGCGTTTATCGGAATGAGCGCTCTGTTTACTTTGAGTTCGAAATTAAAGTTGCGGATCTACAGGTGTACTTTCCGAAGTTCGAATCCTTTGCTCAGGTATTAATGGAAAATACCAAGGGTATCTGGCAGCACCTGAGCGATTATATGGGCAAGGTCTTAGGCTATGATCGAATTACAGTGTATCAATTTATCGAGGGTGGCTATGGGAAGATCATTGCGGAGACGAGAAATAATGACAACTTAGAAAGCATCATCGGGTTATATCAGTCGGATTTTGCAGTTTTGGCTCAGGCAAGAAAGGTTCACCTGAAAAACCTATGCCGATTGACCCATGATATCTACGAAGAGCCCATCCGTATAGTCAGTAAAGATGGTAGCCAGGTTGACTTATTGAGTACCAACATCCGGACCTTGGCAAAGGTACATAGCGACCATCTAAAGAAAGTTGGGATCGGATGTAACTTAAGCTTCTCTATTCTCATTGATGATCAGATCTGGGGATTGATTTTTTGCCAAAACGTTCGCCCGACCAGGATCAATTTAATCAAGCGCGAAGCTTTTGTCTACATGATCCAATGGGCATCAACTCGCTTCGCCGATGAACAGTTAGTGCAGGAAAGAGAATTCAACGAGCGCATTCGAAACTTCGAATTGTTGCTGAAAGAGAAGTTGCTTCTAAAAAAGGATATGCTTGCTGTCTTAGGGTCGCTAAGTAAACTTTTGTGCCAATTCGCCAATGCGGATGCTATGCTGATTGCTTCTGGAGATCAGATATATGCTCACCAAATCAATATTGGCCGAGAGAAATTAAAGCAACTGAAGGGACTTATCCTCCGTGAGACGGATCAGTATGTTTACACAGATGAGGAGTTCACCTGGAAGTTCGGGGAGGAGTTAGGTATTGATATGAGCCGTTTTGCTGGAATTGCAAAGGTAGATATCGAGTCCAATAGGCAGTTTACTTTATATTTTTTCAGAAAGGAGTCGATCGTCAAGCGTACTTATATGGATACTCCGACTCGTCATTTGATGAATCCAAAGCCTAATGAGACATTTACGACCGAGCCGCACAAGCATTTTGATGTTTGGCACCATACGATCGAAGGAACATCCGAGCGCTGGACAGAACGCGATCTGTATTATTTCTCTCGCCTTAGGAAGCTGATCAAAACCAGTATGAATCAGATGTCATTAGAGCTGAGTAGTTTGAATGAAGAGGTCGTGAGTTTGAATAGGGCGTTAGATTCCTATGCTTATACAGTAAGCCATGATGTAAAGAATCCTTTATCGGCAATTAATCTATCGGTGCAGATGTTGCTTCAACGTCCTGATATGCCGTTAGATCTTAGAAATCGCATGCTTCAAAACATGAAGAGTGCGGTTGATATTATCGGAGAACTGTTAGTTGCTATACATTTGTTCTCCAAAATTAAATCATTCAGCTATCAAACGGAGCTCGTTGATGTCAGCAGCTCGATCGATCAGATTACGACCTTCTGTAAAATGCGATACGATGCGTACTCAACGCAGGTAAAGATAGGGGAGTTGCTACCGGTATATGGTCATAAGACATTGGTTTACCAACTGTTCCAGAACCTAATCGGAAATGCGATAAAGTATTCCGCGCGTGCTGAGCATCCTGCCGTTGAGATTTACGCGGAGCAGGGAAGTGAATTCATTCGATATTTTATTCGCGACAATGGAATTGGTATTGCAGATGAAGATCTCAAATCTATCTTCGATACGTTCAAGCGTCTCGACAATGCCATCGACTTTGAAGGAACTGGATTAGGACTTACGATTGTGAAGACTATTGCAGATAAGCTGGATCTGCAAATCAAAGTTGATAGTAAGATTGGAATGGGAACCGAATTCCAAGTGTTATTTCCAATTGAGCAATAGGTTCTATGGTGATATATCACTTTTCTAGCTGACAACAATCAGCTCCTCATGAGTATTCAGACTTTATCTTTGTTATAGAACGTAGCAGGCTGGAATTTTGCGCGTTCCGATCAACGAAAGATAATGGAAAAATCGTTCAAAGTTTCCTATAAGCAATTGTTCTACGTTGCACTCATAAATTTCCTAATTGTAGGCGTTTATGGAGCGGTGATGCGCTATAAATTTCTATTCCCCCTAGCTTGGTTAGAGCAGAAGAATTTATTGCATGCGCATTCTCATTTCGCATTTACGGCATGGGTATCTATGGCGCTGATGCTGTTTATGCCGATGTTCCTGAAGGGACACAAGGCGACTGATAGCGTAGAGAAGCCTTACGCTGTTTTACTTTATCTCAACATGATCACATCGGTTTGTATGTTGGTGGCTTTTACTGCTCAGGGCTATGCCTTGTTCTCGATCATTTTCTCTACCTTATCGCTATTTGTCTCTTTCGCATTCATCACGAAGTTCTGGAAAGACTTAAAATCAGCAGAAATCGCAAGCCCAATTAAGCATTGGTATTATGTCGCAATCATCAGTAATGCGATCTCAGCCTTGGGGACTTTTTATCTTATTTACCTCAAAGCAAGCCATCAGGAAAATCCTTTTGAACAGCAGGCATCGATTTATTTCTATCTGCATTTCCAATACAATGGATGGTTCTTTTTCGGATGTTTAGCACTATTTTATCATTGGTTGATTCGTAAAACTGGACATGTATTTTTTCCGAAGTATGCCCAGTATCTATTCTCACTCACGCTGATTCCGACTTACTTTCTGACGATATTGTGGTGGAAAGGAATTCCAGCCTATGTAGGCTATGTTGTGTTTGCGACTGTGTTGTTACAAGGGCTGTGTTGGCTTTGGTTTCTAAGTGGCAGTCTGAAGGCAATGAGACTGATACAGACTTCTAAGTCGAGCAGCATGATAGTACTATGGACAATAGTTGCGCTTGGCGTTACTGCAAAGACGATCCTCCAAGGCTTCTCGATAATACCGTCCATGAGTGTTTTAGTATATGGTTTTAGACCAATTGCTATCGCTTACTTGCATCTAGTATTGCTCGTCAATATATCAATGTTTCTCATTGGCTTGGCCTTTAGCCAAGGCATGTTAAGAGTTTCAAAAATGACTCACTATACTATCATTTTCTTACTGATTGGTGTGCTATTTAACGAAATAGCGCTGGCTTTGCAGGGAATCGGCGGTATCTACCATTGGAACTTCACCTTCACACATACTTCTCTATTATGGGCATCTATCGTCATCGTATTGAGTCTTACAATGTTGCTCATATCACAGCGTTTCAATGAAGTGCCTAACAATAAACTCGCTAAATAGAATAATCGGCTAACTTTTAAGAGAAAACCTCGCTTAAAAAAATTATATTTGCGAATTAATTTGAAGGCATAATAACCTATATGAAGCATATACGCAATTTTTGTATTATCGCGCACATTGACCATGGCAAAAGTACCTTGGCAGACAGATTGTTAGAGTTTACCAAAACCATCTCTCAACGCGAAGCGCAAGCTCAGTTGTTGGATAACATGGATTTGGAGAGAGAAAGAGGTATCACCATAAAAAGTCACGCCATCCAAATGGAATATGTGAGAGATGGACAAACCTATGTGTTAAACTTGATCGATACTCCCGGACACGTGGATTTCTCTTACGAGGTTTCCCGTTCTATCGCAGCCTGCGAAGGGGCATTATTGATTGTAGATGCTTCTCAAGGTATTCAAGCTCAAACTATTTCCAATCTATATTTGGCGCTTGAGCACGATTTAGAAATCATTCCTATCTTAAATAAGATGGATCTTCCGGGCGCTATGCCTGAGGAGGTCAAAGACCAGATCGTAGAACTTATCGGCGGAAAACGTGAAGATATTATCCCAGCATCCGGAAAAACAGGACTAGGTATCCCTAATATCTTAGATGCTATCATCGACCGTATTCCTGCTCCTGTTGGAGACCCTACGGCTCCTTTGCAAGCATTGATTTTCGACTCTGTATTTAATTCATTCCGTGGTATCATGGCGTATTTTAAAGTAGAGAATGGAGAAATCAGAAAAGGGGATCGTGTAAAGTTCGTGGCGACCGGAAAAGAATACTTTGCTGATGAGGTTGGTACTTTGAAATTAAATCAGGTTCCGAAAGAGGTGATCAAGACTGGTGATGTAGGCTATATTATCTCCGGTATTAAGGAAGCTCGTGAGGTAAAGGTAGGAGATACCATCACACATCGCGATCGTCCTTGTGCATCGGCAATTCAAGGTTTCGAAGAGGTGAAGCCGATGGTATTCGCCGGTATTTATCCGGTAGATACGGAGGATTACGAAGAACTGAGGGAGTCTATGCATCGTTTGCAATTGAATGATGCCTCGCTTGTATTCGAACCGGAATCATCTGCTGCATTGGGCTTTGGATTCCGTTGTGGATTCCTGGGCATGTTGCACATGGAGATTATCCAGGAACGTTTAGAACGTGAGTTCGATATGACAGTAATTACCACTGTTCCCAACGTATCCTACCGTGCATATTTAACTAAAGGAAATGAAGAAGTCGTTGTCCACAACCCTTCGGATCTTCCAGACCCAAGTAAGTTAGATTCTATCGAAGAACCTTATATTAAAGCAAACATCATTACCAAAGCTGAGTTCGTTGGTCCAGTTATGTCGCTTTGTATTCAAAAACGCGGTACAATCGTAAACCAGTCCTATTTGACTTCTGACCGTGTCGAGTTGGTGTTTGAAATGCCGATGGGTGAGATTGTATTCGATTTCTATGATAAGTTAAAAACCATTTCTAAAGGTTATGCTTCATTTGATTATCATCAAATTGGCTACCGTACTTCTGATTTGGTGAAGTTAGATATTCGCTTGAACGATGAGCCTGTTGATGCCCTATCATCATTGATTCACCGTAGCAATGCTTATGATTTTGGTAAAAAGATCTGTGAGAAGTTGAAAGAGTTGTTACCACGTCAGCAGTTCGAAATCCGTATTCAAGCTTCTATTGGTGCTAAGATTATTGCTCGTGAAACTATTTCTGCATTACGTAAAGACGTAACAGCGAAATGTTACGGTGGTGATATTTCTCGTAAGCGTAAGCTCCTTGAGAAACAAAAGAAAGGTAAAAAACGTATGCGCCAGGTAGGTAATGTGGAAATTCCACAGTCTGCATTTATGGCCGTATTGAAGTTAGATTAATTATTACATCAACCTATTTATAACATGAAGTTACTTGACGGAAAAGAAGTTTCTGCAAAACTGAAAGAAGATATCAAAAGAGAAGCCGCTGAATTGACAGCAACACTGGGCCGTAAGCCCCATTTGGTTGCCATTTTAGTGGGCAATGATGGCGGAAGTGAAACCTATGTTGCTAGCAAGATGAGAAATTGTGAGCAAGTTGGCTTTGATTCTACCAATCTTCATTACGAAGATGATATTACTGAGGAAGCTTTGCTTGCAAAGATTGCTGAGATTAATCAAGATGAAAACATCGATGGTTTAATTGTTCAATTGCCATTACCAAAGCATATCGATCCGGAGAAAGTAACAGAAGCTATAGATTATAAAAAAGATGTTGATGGATTTCATCCGATCAATTTAGGTCGTATGCAAAGAAATCTTCCATGCTTTATTCCTGCTACGCCTTACGGTATCATGTTGATGCTAGATCATTATGGTATTGATACTGCTGGTAAGAAAGCGGTTGTTGTTGGACGCAGCAATATTGTTGGATCGCCGATGAGTATTTTATTAGCGCGCAATAGCCAGCCTGGAAACTGTACAGTGACATTGACGCATAGCCGCACGAAGAATCTTCAAGAAGAAGTTCTTCAAGGTGATATCATTGTCGCTGCAATCGGTAAGAAAAACTTTGTAACCGGGGATATGGTAAAGGATGGTGCTATAGTTATCGATGTGGGTATCAATCGTGAGACTTCAACCGAAACAAAATCCGGCTTCAAGCTATATGGTGATGTTGATTTTGAAGCGGTTGCTCCTAAGGCATCCTGGATTACTCCAGTACCGGGCGGTGTAGGCTTAATGACTATTATCGGTCTGTTGAAAAACACATTAGAAGCTGCAAAAGGAACCGTATATCCGAAGTAATTTTTTTGGTACAAATATTGTACATTAGCATCATTGTAAAATGTTAACCAAAAGCAAAAATTAAAACATGAAAAAAATTGCATTATTAGCAGCGGTTGCATGCGCGATTACTTTCTCTGCATGTAACAATACTTCATCAGTAGATAAAAATCATGATGGTGATACTACAGTAGGAGAGCACTTAGATCATTCATTAGAAACTGCTGACGAGCATGCTGGTCATCTTCATGCAGAAGCTGATCAAGCATTAGCAGATGCTGAAGCTAAAGCAAAACAAGCGCAAGCTGACCTTGACGCTGCTGTAAAAAGCGGAGACAAGAAAGCTCAAGAAGCTGCTCAAAAAGCTTTAGACGATGCTAACGCTGCTTGGGAAAAAACTAAAGCTGCAGCTAAAGAAGCAGGTCAAGCAGTAGAAACAGGTGTTAACAACGCTGTAGATGCTACTAAAGACGCTGCTCACAAAACTGGCGAAGCAATCGACAATGCTGCTGAAAAAACAGCAGATAAAGTTGATGCAGCTGGTAAAGAGGCAGAAAGAAAGCTTAACAACGTAAAAGAAGCTTTGAAAAACTAAACTAATTTAATTAATTATAATTAATTGGTTATTAGGTTTTTAATTGAAGCGCCAAATTTATTTGGCGCTTTCTTTATTCAAGTAAAATGGAGATCCAATAAATATGATTGATAAGAAGGAAATCGTAGAACTTTGTTTGGAAAAGACGCAAACTCGGGTCGATGAAATTCAGGTTGCTATTGATGCTGCTAATGATGCGATAATCAATGATACAAAGAGCAGTATGGGGGATAAGTACGAAACTTCGCGCGAAATGGCGCAACAGGAGTTGTCGCGACTTCAAAGCCAGCTCAACCAAGCCAATAGAGACCTAGATATATTAATTAATCTTCCAGAATCTACCAATGCGCTTGTCGGTATGGGAAGCCTTGTGATGACCGATCAATTCAATTATTTAATAGCTACCTCAATCGGTCCGCTCAAAGTAGGAACTGAGACTGTAATGGTCGTTTCAAAGCAATCGCCAATAGGAGAGACTTTGTTTGGAAAGCAGGTTCATGATGAGGTAAATTTCAACGGTAAAACCTTTAAGATTCAAGAATTACGCTAGGTAGTGCCGGGCTTTTGGCAAACGAAACCTTTTCATCTAATTTTTCTGAAAGTGCCCGTAGTTCATAGGTAATCAAGAACTTTTATGCCTGTTGTTCTTCCAATGGAATTCCTCGATTTTTATTGCCTTTCAATAATTGTTGTTACAATACCGTAGATAGAATCCTTTCAAAATTAATCTCAAATCAGATTTATTTTTTAAAACATTTTCGAAATGTTTTTTGTTTAGATTTAGGTAGTATTAATTAACGTAAATATTTTATTTATGAATCTTAAAAAAATCTTATCTGTATTGGTAGTTGCCGTTACATTGTTAACTGGAACTATTGCTTGTAAATCGAAAATTTCTGATGCCGATTTAAAAGCCAAAGTAGAAACTGCGATTCAATCGAATCCAAATGTTCAGGTAGAAGTTAAAGATGGTGTAGTAACCTTGAATGGTACGGCAGCATCAGATGATGAAAAAGCACAGATTGAATCTGCAGCGAAAGGCGCAGATGCAAAAGGTGTAAAATCAGTGGTTAACAACATTGTTGTTAATTCAATTCCTACTGGAACAATTGAAGTAAATAGCAATGATGCTGATCTTCAGGCTAAGGTTACTGACTTTACTAAAGACTTTCCGTCAGTGAAAACAGCGGTAGTTGATGGTGTTATTACAGTAACTGGAGAATTGGAGCAAGCACGCGTACAAGCTTTAAAAATGGGATTAGACGCTTTGAATCCTAAGAAAGTTGATATGTCAGGTTTAATCGTAAAATAGCAAATTATGAGTTTACAGAATAAATATAAAGTATTGATCGATACGGCGAATACTTCGGGTATCGAGGGATTACAAGTCGCTGAGATGGATGGTGTATTACAAATCCGTGGTACAGCACCAAATGCTGACGTCAAAAACAAATTATGGGATATCTACAACCAGATCGACCCTAATTTCTTATCTGGCGATGTCGTGATGAATGTAGATGTTTCTACAGCGGTTACCGGACAGCAAGTTCGCGTAATTACTGAAAGCAGCAACTTGAACATTCGTAAAGGACCAGGAACAGATCAGCCAATCGTTGGTAAAGCGGCGAAAGATGAGGTAATTACCCTTATCAGTCGCGCAAATGACCAATGGTGGTTAGTTCGTACGAAAGATGGTGAAGAAGGATATTGCTATGCGCAATATTTGGAACCTATTTCTTAATAGGATACAAGTCAAAAAGAAAGGAGCTCATTGAGCTCCTTTTTTCATCTATATATCTTTCATTAAATCTTGAATCGCAACGGAGGCTAATGCTCCTCCAAATGCTGCCGGCAGATAAGACATCGTCCCGTAGGCTGATTTCTTAAAGTTGCTACCGTCAGTATACAACAAGGAATCCTTATCCGGCAATTCGGTGGAGAACACCACCTTTACGCCTTTACGAATTCCATGCTTCTTTAATTTTTTGCGGATATGCTGTGCTAGTTTACAATTATAAGTCGTTCCAATATCAGCAATCCTAATTTTCGTAGGATCTAGTTTACCACCCGCACCCATCGAGCTTACAAAAGGTACTTTCGCCTCCAAGGCCAAACGGATAAAAAATAGTTTCGGTGTGATGCTATCAATAGCTTCCACGCAGTAGTCGGGTTTTAATTCAAGAAGACCAGGGATATTCTGTGGAAGAATAAAATCTTGGATTACATTAAGCTCTAATTCCGGATTGATAGCCAACAAGCGTTCGCGCATAATCTCCGCTTTCGCTTCGCCATGATTTGTTGCCAAAGCTGGCAACTGCCTATTCCTATTGCTAGGGTCTACGGTATCACCGTCGATGATGGTCATCTTTCCCACGCCCGACCGACAGATAAATTCGGCAGCAAAAGAGCCCACACCGCCGAGACCCAATACCATTACATGTGAATTAGCTAACTTTTCTAGTGCTTCTCGTCCCACCAACGCCTCGGTGCGAGAAAGCCAAGATAAATCCTTCATTGATTTTAAGTTGATTTAAAAATGCTATTAAAATTTGCCATAATCTGATCCTCTACTTGTTTTGTAGACAATTTTCTGGCTCGGCAAAAATAAGCATAAATATCTGAGATTTTCGTTGGTTTATCGTCAGTTTCTAAGAAAAACCTGTGCATAGGAATCTGTTTGATAACATCATCTAGATTGCCCTTTAAGATAGCAGCACCGAAGGAGAGGTAGTAATTTTTGTTCTTTAATAATTGTTCCGCCAATGGCCAATTCCGTTCATAACCATGAAAAATGACCGGGACGGCCACTTGCTTTCTCAAGAGGGAGGTAAATACCTCGTGGTATGCTCGAACGCAATGTATGATCAAAGGCTTTTTAAGCTCATTAGCGAGTGTAATCTGCTTTTCGAATATCTGAACCTGCCGATTCCATTCTGTACTGCACAGCTTATCTAACCCGCATTCTCCAATCGCTACTACCTGAGGTTTTTCAGCATACTTTACTAATGCCTCCCATTGCACTTCCTCGTTAAGATCGACATACCATGGGTGGATACCTGCTGAACAAGACTGTTCATAAAGATAATCTTTGGAAACAATGCAATTTGGTAGTACGAACTCATCAGCAGATGAGGTACTGATGGAATGGGCGTGTATATTTATCAGCAATGTTGGGATTGTTTAATTCATCGAAAGATACGGAATTAATCTACCAAATAGCAGGTTGCAAATTCCAATATCACTATGCCGGACGTAGTATCTATCTTAAACCTTCTGCGTGATTGATCATTATCGAAGCTCTTTTCAATCTCCGGGACGACTTCGCTGATTTCCAAAATAACCGGATATCCCTCTTTCGGAATTTCAGAACGGGAATAGAAGGTCACGTGCTCAAATCTCAATTTCTTCTGATGCGTATTGGCAGGCCCTGCAGCATCCAATAGCAGCGTTACATCCAAAGTCTGTGTCCTAGAATCCTCTTCGGTTTTGATGATTTCCGCATCAAGCAATGAATCAATATCTATAGTCATACTCTTCTTATTTAGTACTCTATAGCTAATAACAGCATATATTTAATTTCGTTTTAAATATTAATTTTTGCTGTATTCATAGCGATTGGCCTTCAGATGTTCTATAATTTCCTTTAGAACTAACTTCGGTTTATCCAATAAGCCTGTTTTCTTGATACTTTTTATAAAAGGATGATTTCGCCCAGCGGAATGTGCTGAACCAGATCCCTGATGTTTCTTGTTAAACATATTGTCTCCTTCCTTTCAATTTGTTTACAAATGGTTATATAGCAGCGCATTGTGGATTACGCCATGCTATCTGTAATAAATCTATTTAAAAAAAATGAGATTAAAAAATCTACGATATAACAATCTCGTTGCTTATAAACCAAGCCTATTGGAAAAAAGAGGCATATCCGCTTTTTCCACAAGGGTTTTTTATTGATTCCTGATTGGTTATATTCGTGACAAATTTGCACAATTGTTAAAAATAGCTCATCATAGCGCCTACATTTATCCATTGCCCGCGACACATCGCTTTCCGATGATGAAGTACGAACTTATTCCAGAGCAATTGATTTACGAAGGCTTGGTCAATCGTAACAACTTTTTTGAACCCGATTTAGTAGATCGCGAAATCATTTATTTAGCACATGATAAGGCTTATGTAGATGATCTATTGGAGTTGACTTTAGACCCTAAGATGGTTCGCCGTATTGGTTTCCCGATGACACAGGCTTTGGTGGATCGCGAACGTTATCTCATTGATGGAACAATTAAGGCATGTTTTGCAGCGATGGATGCCGGTGTCTCCTTTAACACTGCAGGCGGAACCCACCATGCGGGTAGAGATTTCGGCGAAGGCTTCTGTTTACTGAACGATCAAGCCGTTGCCGCCGCATATCTGTACAGTCAAAAACTCGCTAAAACGATCTTGATTATCGACCTTGACGTGCATCAGGGAAATGGAACCGCTCATATTTTTGAAGATCATCCTGATATTATTACTTTTTCCATACATGGCGAGAAGAACTTTCCATTTAAAAAGGAAAAATCGCATATTGATATTGGTTTGTCGGATGGCATCGAGGATGAGGCCTATTTGTCGCTCTTGTCATCAGAGCTGGAAGCTGTATTTAATCAAGTGATGCCCGACTTTGTCTTTTATCAGGCTGGTGTCGATATATTAGCTAGCGACAAACTTGGCAAATTTAAACTAACGCAAGAAGGGTGTAGAAAAAGGGACGACCTTGTATTCAATGCTTGCAAGAGCAGACAAGTCCCTGTGGAAGTCAGCATGGGTGGCGGATATTCCGTACATATCAAAGATATCGTCAATGCTCACGTCAATACCTACCGTTCTGCAATACATATTTACGATTTATAAAAAACAAGCATGTTATTTCATCAAGACGCAAACTTCGAAAACCTTATTATTCATCATGTCGGCAACAAGAGCCAGGACGAGTATTTCACCTTGTCGGACGTTGAAGTAGATGTCGCTTCAGATGAAGTCCTGACCGGACTTCTGATGCAATATTTCATGAAGCCTTTTGCAAAGCAATCGGAAATCTACAGATTCTACCATCCTAATGACGATCTAGAATTCAACGAAGTTTACAGTTATTCTAAGCGCTTTTTTGAAGGACAGGTAAGCTTCATTGATTTCTCTAAATCCATCACCAAATATTTGTTTGAAGTGTCGGAGCATCCGAAGATCAAATCAGGAGAAGTATATGTAGTAGCCTTGGATAACGTGCAGCTAGAAGGCGAAGAGCACAAGGCAATAGGAATCTTTAAATCAGAGAATAAGGAAGCTTATCTTAAAGTTTATCCTCAGGCAGATGGTCTAGGAGTAAACTATGAAGAACAAGCCATCAATATCAATAAATTGGACAAGGGGGTAGTCATTGTCAATACCGAATCCGAGGAAGGTTTTAAGGTATTATGCCTTGACCAGACGAACGGATCTGAAGCCGTATACTGGAAAGATGATTTCTTAAAACTGCGCGTCCGCAATGATAATTTCCAACAAACAGGAAACATCATGAAAGTTTACAAGAACTTTGTCAACGAGAAGTTAGATGAAGTTTTTGAAATGGATAAGGCCGATAAAATCGACCTGTTGAACCGCTCAATGAATTACTTTAAGTCAAAAGAAGAATTTGATGAAGATGAGTTCAATATGGAAGTGATTGCAAATCCTGACGCTGTTTCCTTATTCAAGGATTATAAATCTGCTTTCGAGGAGGAATTCGATACCCCATTCCAATCCAATTTTGATATCGCAGGCAATGCTGTAAAAAAGATGGCTTCGAGTTATAAATCAGTAATCAAGCTCGATAAGAATTTCCATATCTATGTGCATGGAAAGCGCGAATATCTGGTAAAAGGATACGACGAGGATAAGGGAATGAATTATTATAAGTTGTATTTCGAAAACGAATCCGACTAAGGAAATGAAATCCAACAAATCAACGAAATCGCTTTATATCTGGTCAGGGGGCTGTATAGCCCTAATCTTGCTGTTGAATTGGTTTGTAACAGATTCCGAAAGGGTAGAGGCTGTTTATAGTCGTGCTTTCTATCCTTTCTATCAATACCTCCCAAAACTTATATTCGGACTGCTTCCCTTTAGCGTAGGAGATCTGCTTTATCTTGCTATCGTCCTGTTTTTGCTCTATCTCGTCGTTCGAACCATAGTTTTCCTGTTCAAAAAGCAGTTTCACTACGCTTGGCGAGGAGTATTAACGTTAGTTGGCACCGCGCTATCACTGTATATATTCTTTCACTTGGCATGGGCGATCAATTATTATCGAGTCCCGGTCAGCAAGCAACTTCAGCTATCGGTCGACACTATTCTTCTGGAAGATCATCTAGGCGTATTGGACGAGCAAATACAGCTAGCGAATAGCTTGCGAGAAAAATTAGATCTTGATGGCAAAGTCCGAACCAGCGTGAATGCGCAAATTGAAGAGCTGATGGATGCTGATCAAGAGTTTCCTATGCTTAGCAAAACACAAATTCATATTAAGAAACCATTAAGTTCAGTGCTTATATCATCCTTTGGAACATCAGGTTATCTGAATCCATTCAGTAATGAAGCACATGCAAATACCGATATGCCCATAACATCTTATCCTTTTACGGTTACTCATGAACTGGCACATCAAATGGGGATTGGACTGGAAGATGAATGTAATTTCATCGCTTATGTCAAGCGTCGGAATCATCAAGATCCCTGGTTTCAGTATGCAGCCTATTACGAAAGCATACAATACCTTTTAAGGTCACTTTATCTTGTTGACGAGCCTATGTTTCAAAAATATAAAGCGAAGCTCTCAGGGGGCATAAAAAGCGATTTAAAGAAAGATCAATTGTACTGGGAGAATTATACAGGCTGGTTGACTGATCTATCAGGAATATTTTACGATCAATACCTTAAACATAACAATCAACGAGAAGGCATGGCTCGCTATGGCTTAGTAACTAGATTGATTATTGCCTATGAAATGAATTTGAAGAATGGGAGAGGAAGCATTCGTTAATGCTATTTCAGAAAACAATATTCAGTTTGAAAATAAAACTTTCATGTTTCCATGGAAACACCAACAGGAATGAAAGTTCTTGATGGCCATTGAAAACAGACACTTTCAGAAAAAACATTCATGATACTCGGGTATCACCAACAGCCATGAAAGTCACGGGCTCATAGTCCCAATAGGCATTTAGCCAAAACGGTATCTTAGTACCAATAAATATAAGACCTATGGCTGTCAGCGGATTACCCTTTATTCTTGATCGTGGCTGTGGACTGGATGTCCATAAAGACACAGTAGTTGCTACCATTAAAGGTAGTGATTTTGATACAGAGACAAAAACCTTCTTAACTTTTACGGATGACCTGTATGATTTAGTGCAATGGCTTCAATCCCATTCCATTACACAGGTTGCCATGGAGAGCACCGGTGTTTACTGGCGACCGGTTTACGCGGTTTTGGAAGATTACTTTCACATTTTGTTGGTCAATGCCCGCCACATCAAGAATGTTCCGGGGCAGAAGACCGATAAGAAGGATAGCGAATGGATCTCCAAACTGCTTCTTTCCGGTCTACTGAAGGGTAGCTTCATTCCAGCACAACATATCCGGGAGCTCAGGGAGCTCTACCGACATAGACGCAAGCTGATCGCGATGCGGACTGCAGAAAAGAACCGGTTGCAGAACATCCTTGAATCTGCCAACGTCAAACTGCGGAGCGTGGTCAGCGACGTATTCGGTGTAAGCGCCATGGAAATGGTCCGATCCATGGCTAAAGGTCAGAGCGATCCTTTGCTGTTGGCAAGCATGGCCAAGGGTTCACTGGTCAAGAAACACGCAGAACTGATTAAAGCACTTACTGGCAAGGTCACAGATCACCACCGCTTCATGTTGACCCTTATACTGCAATCCATCGATCATATCAATCTACAAATAGCACAATCAGAGGCTCAGATGGAACAGTACGCAAGGATCATGTATCGGGAGCTGGAACTACTGGAGACTATTCCGGGAGTGTCTTCCAAAGTAGCATTAGGAATCGTCTCAGAGATCGGTACGGACATGACCCAATTTGCAACACATCAGAACCTTTCCTCATGGGCTGGTGTTTGCCCGGGCAACAATGAGAGTGCAGGAAAAAAGTATTCCTCCAGAACAACACATGGAAATAAGTATCTCAAGACAACGCTCGTAGAGGCCGCATGGGTAGCTTCTAGATCCAAGGCCAATCCCTTACTTGCAGTCAAGCATCACCAGATCGCTGCCCGAAGAGGACATAAGAAGGCGACAATAGCCATTGCACATAAGATATTGACCGCTGCATACCATGTGCTGAGGGACATGGAACCCTATCAATTACATCCCCAGGATATAAAAATACTGGAAAATAGAAGACTTAAAAGAATTGACAGATTACAGAAACAATTGAGTACCCTGAAGAACACGTCTTATAAATAAAAGATCGACCTTTTTTTGGTGGTTAGACTCCCCGTGAAAAAAACTGATAACAGACGTTTAAGAACCAACAGTTGATGCCTTTAGAGCTCGAAGAAAAAATTATACTCTTGTTTTTAGTAATAAAGTCCTTTTTTTGATCAAGAAGAATACTTAAGAAACAGAAACAAAATATTCCAGACAAAAAAATAGACCCTTGAACAATCACTGGTCTGATTTTTTATTGGTTTAAATTGAAAAAACAACAATAACTTTCAGAAAAAATAGACCCTTGAACAATCACTGGTCTGATTTTTTATTGGTTTAAATTGAAAAAACAACAATAACTTTCAGAAAAAAAAGCGGGCAATTTGCCCGCTTTAATTATTTTACACCGAAAAACTCTCGCCACAGGCGCAGGTTCTCGACGCATTAGGATTGTGGAATTCAAATCCCTTTCCATTCAATCCGTCGGAATAGTCTAATTCTGTTCCTGCCAGATATAAGTAAGACTTAATATCTAAACAGATTTTGACACCGTTATCTTCAAAAAACTGATCGCCTTTTTTCTCTTCGTTGTCAAAATTAAGCTTATAAGATAGCCCCGAACAACCGCCACTTTCCACAGCCACACGTACGAAATAATTGCTATCGTAGTTTTCTTGTTGCATGATTGTGCTGATTCGTTCTTTTGCTTTATCTGTAATGGTCACCATGTTATTCTTCCTCCATTTATTGTACAAAGATAATCAAAACAAGTTCCAAATCTTTCAAAAATCATCTGAGTTCTGTCAAATTAGCCCCTCTTTATACATTTGCCAGATAGGCGAAGTTGCTCTAATTTGTGCCACAGCACGCTTGATCTGTTGTATGGAAAGATCAATATCTTCCTTTGTTGTGTATTTACTAAAGCTGAAACGACTGCTGCAAAAAACATCTTCATCGTCCATACCCATCGCTTTCAGGACGTGCGATGGATCTCGTGAACCCGATACGCAGGCAGAGCCGGATGATAAAGCCATTTCAGGAACCTTAGTCATCAATTCCGTCGAGCGCACGTGTTTGATTAATACATTGCTTGTGTTTGGAATGCGCAATGTACCGCTAGCATGAACTTTTACCTCTTCTACTTGTTGCTGTAGCTCCGATTCAAAGTAATCTCTAATCGTCTCAATCTGGCTATCGAATTCAAAGTGTTTTACTGCTTCGCCCATGCCCACAATCTGCGGGACGGCATAAGTGCCACCGCGCAGGCCATGTTCTTGGTTCCCCCCAGTGATGAGGCTAGGGATTTGAATAGGCTTGCTTTTTCTACGTATGAACAAAGCACCAATGCCCTTAGGGCCGTGAAATTTATGTGCACTTAAGCATAAGATGTCGATTGCTACTTCTTGTAAATCAATGGGTAATTTTCCGATATGCTGTGTTGCGTCGCAGAAAAATAGAACGTCTTTCTCTTGACAGATATTTGCAATTTTATCGATCGGATGTAATACGCCAGTTTCATTATTTGCAGACATTATAGAAACTAAAATTGTATCCGGACGTATGGCTTTCGTTAAAACGTTCAAATCAATATTCCCCTGCGCATCGACATCGAGATAAGTTATCTCGTAACCCTGTTTGGCTAAACTTTCACAAGTCGCCAAAACAGCTTTGTGTTCCGTTTTGCAAGTAATTATATGTTTCCCTTTTCTGTTGTAGGCTTGAGAAACCCCTTTTAAAACGGTACTAATGCTTTCTGTAGCGCCGGAAGTGAAGTAGATTTCTTTTGGCGCACAGCCTAATCTCTCTGCGAGATGTATTCGCGCCTGATCTATGGCCGCGTTTGCCGCCCGACCGAGTTTATGCTGCACACTTGAGGCATTCCCATACGACTCTTGTAGATAAGGAAGCATAGCCTGAAGAACCTCATCATCCATTCTGCTGGTCGCATTATTATCAAAATATAGAAAACTCATGTGTTAAAGATATTTAAAATAATACATGCTAATCGATTAGAACCAGTATTTTCTTACTTTTGTGAAAATTTACACTAATATATGAATTGGTTTTCTGTAGAAAGAAGTTTAGAACGACTAGTAGACTCAGTAGTAATCGCGCTGCCTAAGATTGCAGTAGGATTTTTTATACTAATTGTCGGACGCTATGTAATCAAATTTGCGCTTAAATTTATCGATAGCAGATTCGAGAAGAGAAATGTCGACCGTTCGATTCGTTCTTTTCTAAAAAGCATTATCAAATTTACGCTTTATGGTCTATTGTTGCTTACGGTAGCCAGTACGATGGGTATTCAAACTACTTCCTTTATCGCTGCCTTGTCTGCCTTCGGTTTGGCAGTGGGTATGGCGCTTCAGGGTAGTTTATCCAATTTCGCAGGGGGCGTATTAATCCTCTTATTCCGTCCGTTTGATGTTGGCGACTATATTTCCAGCGCGGCAGGAGCAACAGGAACTGTAGAACGTATCGACTTGCTGTACACAACAATGATTGACGACGACGGTATCCGCGTATTCACGCCTAATGGTCCTTTAGCCAATTCGGTCATCAAGAATTTTACGAAGATTGCCTCCCGTCGTATGCAATTTACTCTGAATGTGTCTTACGATACAAATATCAAAGTAGCGCGTGAAGCGGTTCTGTCAGTTCTGAAAGCGGACGAGCGTATTTTGGACAAACCTATGCCAGAAGTCGTAGTAGGGGATTTGAAAGAAACAGGAATTACGTTAGTTGTACGTGCTTGGGCGAAGCGTGAAGTATTTTGGGCAACCAAAAATGAAATTAGCGAACAAGTCAAGAATATACTCGATGGTAAGAATGTAGTTTTCCCGCAAAACATTGTGAAGGTTATTGGCGATCAACCCAATGCGGATGAAACTCCCGTCGCTTAATCCAGCGACTCTTTTAAGACATAATATCGGTAAGCTACAACGGCCTGTTGTAGCTTACTTAGTTTAGCGGGGTCCAGCTTTGTATAGCTAGGTAAGACCGCCTTGTTTATTTTATTCAATATTTTAAAAAATCCTTTTTTCATCGCTTCCTAATATATGCAGCTATAGAGCGCTACTGCCAACAAGGCTCCAATAATTGGGCCTAAAAACGGAACCCAAGCATAACCTGCATCAAACCCTGCTTTATTTTTGATCGGTAATAGGGCATGCATGATTCTCGGGCCTAGATCTCTGGCTGGATTAATAGCGTAGCCTGTTGTACCGCCTAAGGACAATCCGATCACCCATACGACAAAAGCAACAGGAATAGCCCCGATAGATCCTAAGCCAATCACAGAATCATCAGCCATCTTTGCATCTGTAAAGTGAAGAATCGTAAAAATAAGCACAAACGTTCCTACCACCTCAGAGACTAGGTTGATTGGAGGATTGCGCAGGGCAGGAGCAGTGCAGAATACGGCCTGCTTAGCGCCGGCATCATCTGTCTGATCGAAATGGTCCTTATACATCAACCAAACCACAAAAGCGCCGGTCATAGCGCCTAAAAATTGTGCGCCGATATAACTTAAGGTCGTTACTAAATCTAATTTTCCCAAAGCTAAATTGGCGATAGTCACCGCACAGTTTAGATGTGCACCGCTATAAGGCCCCGCAATCGTGACGCCGACAAAAACAGCGAGCGCCCAGGCGGTCGTTATCACGATCCAACCTCCATTATTACCTTTTGTGCCTTTTAGCACCACATTGGCAACCACGCCGCCCCCAAGGAGGATCATGACTGCCGTTCCTAAGTATTCTGCTACAAATGGACTCATATAATAGGTTTAGTTTTGATTTTCTTTTATTCTGGATTTTCTGACCAATATTTTACGGCTTTAACCGCGCGGTTCCACTCCTTCAAATTGTTCGAAAGCTTGTTCGATTTCGTGGGAACAATCAATTTGTCTTCTTTCCATAACGCTTCAATCTCCTTGACGTCTTTCCAAAAACCAACAGCAAGGCCTGCGAGAAAGGCTGCCCCCATAGCAGTCGTTTCCGTGATTTCCGGACGCACGACGTTCGTTTTTAAGATGTCGGCTTGAAATTGCATCAGGAAGTTGTTTTGTGTCGCTCCACCATCCACACGCAGTTCCTTAATCTTAGCGCCCGCATCAGATTCCATAGCTTTTAAGATATCGTAGGTTTGATACGCAATGCTTTCTAATGCAGCACGTGCGATATGTGCATCTGAAGTTCCTCTTGAGATACCAAATAACGTCCCGCGGGCATTCGCATCCCAATGTGGCGCCCCTAATCCGGCAAAGGCGGGAACCAGATAAACGCCCTCGGTGCTGTCTACGCTGGTCGCTAAAGCTTCCACATCGCTGGATTTCTTGATAATCTTCAACTCATCGCGTAGCCATTGAACAACAGCGCCACCGATAAATACAGAACCTTCCAGCGCATAGACGACCTCTTTCCCGATCTTCCAGCCAATCGTGGTCACCAACTTATTTTTCGACTTTACCGGCTTATTGCCCACATTCATCAGCAAGAAACATCCTGTTCCGTAGGTATTCTTGGCCATACCTTTCTTCAAGCACATCTGTCCGAATAATGCGGCTTGCTGGTCGCCTGCGATTCCTGCGATTGGAATCTTCCGACTGCCCAATTCGCCGGAGGTCTCGCCATAGATTTCAGAGGAACTCTTTACTTCCGGAAGCATGCTCTCGGGGATGTCAAAAAGCTTCAATAGATCTTGGTCCCAGGACAAAGTATTGATGTTGTATAACATGCTGCGTGATGCATTCGTCACGTCGGTTACATGTGTTTTGCCATCGGTCAGATTCCAGATCAACCAGGAGTCAACTGTTCCAAAAGCTAATTCGCCTTTCTCAGCGAGCTTGCAGGCTCCTTTTACGTGATCTAAAATCCACTTGATTTTGGTTGCCGAGAAGTAGGAATCAATTAATAGTCCTGTTTTTTCTTGTACTTCATCCAAATGTCCATCTTTAATCAATTGTGCACAATATTCAGCCGTTCTACGGTCTTGCCACACGATAGCGTTGTAGATCGGTGCACCGGTACGTCGATTCCATACAATCGTGGTCTCCCGTTGATTGGTGATGCCTATACCTTTGATGGCATCTAATTTAGTTTTTGATTTAGCGAGTACTTCTGTTAACACGGCTAATTGGCTCGACCAAATCTCTTGCGGATCGTGCTCAACCCAGCCTGACTTCGGATAGATTTGTTGGAATTCTTTCTGTGATATATTAACGATTTCACCTTTTTTATTGAAAAGTATAGCACGAGAACTCGTGGTACCTTGGTCTAAAGCTATAATGTATTCTTTCATTCAGATAAGTTTATAAGTGGTTGTATTATAAAAGGTAATTGTTTGCTAATTCATTGAATAGTTTAATTTGATTATCACGCCATTCTTGCGATTTGTCTAGTTCGCCGGCCATAAGATCAGCAACTACCGGAGCTGCTCTTTTCGCTGCCTTTGCATCCAAGAGTAATAGCCTGCAACGACGTGCAAGAAAATCTTCGACCTGTCGAATCATCTCATGGCGACAGGCCCATACGACCTCTGCTTTTGTAAATTCATATTCGGGGAGCAGGAGTTCCTTCAAGCTTTCATTTTCTTGCATCAATGCTTGAATCTGATTATAGTCGATTCCGTAATAGGTCCAGTGTCCAGCTTGAATTTGATCGGTCGAACCATGAATGGGGAGACTCATCGTTCTGCAGGCAACATGCGGTAAATCTCCCGCTTTAATTGCCGCATCGACGGTATCTTGAGCCATCTTCCTGTAGGTTGTCCATTTCCCGCCGGTGATCGTGATCAGATTGGAGTCGCTAACCAAGAGTTTGTGATCGCGAGAAATCTCTTTTGTGCTGCCCGTATCGTTGTCTTTGGGAGCTGCTAATGGACGTAAACCCGCGTAGATACTTAAAATATCATTGCGCGTAGGGTAAGGATTCAAGTAAGATTTGGCGGTTGCCAAAATAAACTCGATCTCGTCTTCCATAGGTCTAGGCTCAATCTGATGCGTATTGATCGGTATGTCGGTTGTGCCTAACAAGACTTTATCATGCCAAGGTACGCCAAAGAGTACGCGGCCATCGCTCGTTTCGGGAATCATTAATGCATCATATCCATCTAGGAATTTTTTGTCGATCACGATATGCGAGCCCTGACTCGGACGTACTAGGTTCTTATGAGTAGCGGTATCCAGCTTTAAAATGTCGTCTACGAAAATCCCAGTGGCATTGATAACGGTTTTAGCTATAGCTTTATAAGTAGTCCCATCTTCTGTATCGCTGAAAGTAACTCCACATACCTTACCATGTTGATCTTTATCGATGCCAATGGCATCCATATAGTTCAATACCGTTGCGCCATGGCTGATCGCAGTCTGCGCTAAATTGACCGCTAGGCGAGCATCGTCAAATTGCCCGTCGTAGTACAGGATGCCTCCCGTTAGGCCCTCCTGCTTTATATGAGGTAGCTTTTCTACCACTTCTTTCTTCGAGAGCAAGACAGATTTCCCAATCCGCAAGCTGCCGGCCAACCAATCGTAGAGTTTTAGACCGATCAGATATTTTAGTTTATCGAATGTCGAGTAGAGAGGAATAACGAAAGACTGTGCGGAGGAAACATGAGGCGCATTCTTAAAAATGAGTCCTCGCTCTTTCAACGCACCAATGACAAGCTTAATATCACCATTTGCCAGATACCTAACACCGCCATGCACCAATTTTGTGCTCTTGCTGGAGGTTCCTTTTGCGAAGTCGTATTTCTCGATTAATAAGACCTTGAATCCACGGCTCGCTGCATCAACTGCAGTACCAAGTCCGGTAGCTCCGCCGCCAATGATGACGAGATCCCATAATGTTGTCTGTTTTATCTTTTCAAGTTGGTTTTTTCTTGCAGTTTCGAATTGCATGAGATTGATTTTTATCTAAATGTAAGCATTTTCAAAATGAATTGCATTGGCGCTTCCTAAAAATGAAAGGTATTAATTGACTCATAACCCTTTCATAACCCAATCAAAGCCCTTTCATAACCCAATCAGAACCGCTTCAGAAAGGGAATGATTTGGGAGTAGAATGGGAATAAAAAGCTACATATATATCGAAGGTACGCTGCATCAGTTATCAAATATTTAATAAATCGGTCTGTTTATTCGTAATATTTTATTTACGCAACCGATTGTTTTATTAATTTTGTCATCAATCACCTTTACATGTCTTAAAATAATATTGTTTTGGCATGTTTGAATAACTCAAAACTGAAAAGATTTTATAATCTTGTAACTTAATCTATTTATAAAGTTTTTATGATTGGATGGCTATTAACCTAAATGATAAATCTACCTATACACTTGTCTTTTTTAGGGAAATAGCGATTTAAGCTATGGAACCATAAACATTATGAAAGAAAACAATAATTCTTCTAGACGCGATTTTATCAAGAAATCGTTGATCGGGGCGGCTGCTTTTACCATTGTACCTAGATTTGTACTTGGAAAGGGATATTTAGCCCCTAGTGACCATTTAACAAAGGGTGTTATTGGTGTTGGATCAATGGGTCGTGGACACTTCAACTATGCGGGTACAAAGACCGTTGCGATTTGTGATGTGGACACGCGCCACTTAGCGTTAGCGCAGAAGGCTCTTGGGGGCGGTGTGAAAGAGCACCATGATTTTAGGGATTTGATCAATAATCCTGAAGTGGATATTGTACATATCGCTACGCCACCGCACTGGCATGGTTTGATGGCGGTTGAAGCTGCGCGCTCTGGAAAAGATATCTGGTGTGAGAAGCCGATGACCAGAACGATCGGTGAAGGTAAGAAAGTAAAAGAAGCTGTTGCTCAGCATGGTAATATTTTTAGACTAAATACTTGGTTCCGTTTTGATGCGAACTTCTACGGGATGAACGTTCCGGTGAAAAAGATCAAAAAATTAGTTGATACCGGTATGTTAGGCTGGCCATTGAAAGTTACGATTTCAAAACATACAGGTTTTGACTGGAAGTTCTATTGGGTTGGAAAGGAAAACTTGCCAGTTCAACAGGTTCCTAAAGAATTGGATTATGAGATGTGGTTAGGTCCTGCACCATATAAGCCATATAGCGCACACCGTACGCACTTGACCTTTAGAGGTTATTGGGATTATGATGGTGGCGGTCTTGGAGACATGGGACAACATTATCTGGATCCTGTACAATATTTCTTGGGCAAGGACAATGAGAGCCCTGTTGCTATCGAAGTAGATGCGCCTCAGCAACATTCAGATGCTGTGGGTACTTGGCGTAAGATTACCTATACCTATGCTGACGGTTGCCAGATTATCTTAGATGGTGCCGGTACAGAAGAGGGTAAGGCTTATATCGAAGGACCGAACGGTAAGTTGTACCGTGGATTCGTTTCCGATATTCCAGATTTGGAGCGCAAATTAGCTCAATACCCAGAGCCCGCTCCACAGGTTACAGATTTTGTTGAAGCAGTTCGTACGCGTCAGAAATTTGCTTTGAACGAGCAAAACGGTTATTACTCATGTACGCTAGTGAACTTAGGTCTTGCGGCGTTGCGTTTGAACAGAAACTTGAAATTCGATTCGGATAAGCAAGAATTTGTGAACGACGATGCAGCAAACAGATTAATCAATCAACCAATGAGAGGTCCTTGGACATTTTAATTCCCTTGAAAAATCATGAAGAAAGTATTTAATACGATAACCGCTTTACTATTTATACAAGTTGCTGCATATGCGCAACAACCTGCAAATAGAACGTCAGCAACCAAGATTGCCGATGTTTTAGCTCAACAGCCTGCCGAGGAGCAGTCTAAGTTTATTTCAGCAATGAAAGAACTTGAGGGATTCACGGCTGATGATGTTTCCAAACTATTATTAGGCTTAAAACCACAAGGTGGCAATAATGCACCTATCGAATATGCGACAAATTCTTACGCATTCTATGTGATGCAACCAGGATTTGAAAATCAGCGCGCTACATATGTACAGGGATTGCTTTCGGCACTTGATAATCTACAAGATGCCAATAACAAGGGCTATGTCTTGGAATTATTGAAGTTCTGCGCAAAGAACGATGCGATTGCTAAAGTAGCACCTTATCTTGCTGACGAGTATTTAGCAGAGAAAGCTGCGCGCGTGCTAAATGCTATCCGCACGCCGGAGGCTGCAGCTGCTTTGAATACAGCATTGGCATCATCTGCTACGGAGAAGACGGCTACAGCAATTATCGCTGCCTTGGGCGATTTGAAATCTAACGAAGCGGAAGCAAAGATCATCGAATTGATCGGTAAATATCCATCGGAGAATTTCCAATGGAACGGTCTAACTGCTTTAAGTAAAATTGGTGGTTCGCAATCTTCAGCTTTATTCTTAGATAAGGCAAAGGCGTTAAATTACCAATACGATAAAACAAATGCTTCGAGTTTGGCGATTGACTATGCAAAGCAATTGGCGAAAACGGATGAAGCTGCGGCGAGCAAGTTCGCGACCACCTTATTCAATAATGCAGGTAAGGCGAAGGGCTCGGCTGTTCAGGTTGGTGCATTAGAGGTGTTGACCGACATCAACCCTCAAAAACAGAAGAAACAATTGTTGAAGCTTGCTTCAAGCGATGATAAAGTATTGCGCAATGTAGCTTTAGGTTTACTAGCAGACAATGCATCTGCTTCTGACTTATTGAAATTAGCTAGCTCTATGCGCAAGCTAGATGGGGATGCACAGGAAAGTGTGTTGAACTTCCTAGCGACAAAAGATGCTGCAGGTTCTGTAGCATTGATCGAGAAAGGATTTCCAAAATTGAAAGATGAGGAAGCAAGAATCGCAGCTTATAATGCGCTTTCTGTATTATCGAAAGGATCAAACGTTCCATTCTTAATAAAGCAAATCCCTGGTGCGTCTGATAATGAAGTGAAGACCATTAAAACGATGTTGTTGACGGCGAAAGATGCAGGCACAATTGATTTGGTGAATGCTGCTCTTCCGAATGCTGACGCGAAAACACAGGTGCTTTTATTGGAAGTTTTAGCACAACGCATGAACCCTAGTTCGGCGGCTGTAGTATTGCCATTGACGAAATCAACTGATGCAGCAGTTCGCGCTGCAGCATTCAAGGCATTACCAAATGTGGTTAACAATTCGGATTTCGAATCTGTTATTGCTTTGGTAAACGATGCAGAGGGAGCAGACTTAGCGAGCGCACAGCAAGCGGCTATCTTGGCTTTGCAAGCAAGTGCAGATAAAGACACGAAGATTCAACGCCTAGCGGCTAATATTTCTCGTTCTTCGGCGCCTTCAGCAGCGAAATACTTCCCGGTTTTTGCGGGAGTAGGTGGCGCTGATGCATTGAAAGCAGTAGAAAACTACGTTAATAACCCAGGCTTGAAAGCTTCTTCAATCGAAGCGTTGTCTAAATGGAATAATGAGGAGGCGCTTCCGGCCTTGATCAAATTGGCGAGAACGGAAAAAGACCCTGCTTTGTTCAATACAATTTTTACAGGCTTAATCAAGCAATTGAATGCTAGCAAGCAATCAGCTGAGCAAAAGACATTGACTTTACGTGATGCATTTGCCTTAGCGCAAACTGCAAAACAAAAGCAATCTGCTTTGAGCAGCATGCAAGCGACGAACACTTATCAAGCAATGATGTTCGCTAGCCGCTATATGAACGATCCGGAATTGAAAGGAACGGCTTCTAACGTGGCAATGAACATTGCGATGGACAACAAAGAATATGTTGGTTCTGACGTTCGCGGTATCTTACAACAAGCAGCCGATAATCTTTCCGGTAGCGAGAGTTCTTATTTAAGAGAAGCGATCGTTCGCCATTTATCAGAAATGCCGGCAGAGCAAGGTTATGTATCGATCTTTAACGGTAAAGACCTTACTGGATGGAAAGGTTTGGTAGAGAATCCGATCAAGCGCGCGGCTATGTCGAAAGCGGAATTGGAGAAAAAGCAAGCTGTTGCTGATCAGAAGATGCGTGAGAACTGGAAAGCCATCGATGGTGATTTAGTGTTCAGCGGACATGGTGATAACATCGCGACTGTAAAACAATACGGCGATTTTGAGATGTTGGTAGACTGGAAATTGGATCCTCAAGGTAAAGAACCTGATGCAGGTGTTTACTTGAGAGGAACTCCACAGGTTCAGATTTGGGATATTTCGCGTACTAACGTGGGTGCTCAAGTCGGTTCCGGCGGTCTATATAACAATAAGAACAATCCAAAGGATCCGTTGAAAGTTGCGGATAATGCGCTGGGCGAATGGAATACATTCAAGATCAAAATGGTCGGAGAGAAGGTTTCTGTTTGGTTGAACGGCGAGCTGGTTGTTGATAATGTTACATTAGAAAACTTCTGGGATCGCAATCAGTCAATTTTCCCAATGGAGCAAATTGAGTTACAAGCGCATGGATCTCGTGTATGGTATCGCGATATCTACGTGAAAGAGATTCCTCGTTTGGAAGTATCCACGTTGAGCGATGCAGAGAAGAAAGAAGGTTTCGAAATGTTGTTCGACGGAACGAACATGGATAAATGGACAAGCTCTGCAGCGTACGAAATTACGAAAGAGGGCTATATTCGTTCAAATCCGGTTGCTAAGTTCGGTAAGAACATCTATACGAAAGATCAATATGGTGACTTCGTTTACCGCTTTGAATTCAAATTGACACCTGGAGCAAATAACGGTATTGGTATCCGCACACCAATCGATGGCGATGCAGCGTATGCCGGTATGGAAATCCAGGTGTTGGATGATGGCGCAGAGGTTTACAAAGACTTGAAAGAATATCAATATCATGGTTCTGTTTACGGCATTATTGCTGCGAAGCGCGGTTCTTTGAAACCTGTTGGCGAATGGAATACGGAGGAAATTCGTGTTCAAGGCAACAAAATCAAGGTTACTGTAAATGGTAAAGTGATCGTTGATGGTGACCTTAAGGAGGCTACCAAAAATGGCACTGCCGACAAGAAGAACCATCCGGGATTGGATAATAAATCAGGACATATCGGCTTCCTAGGCCACGGTACTGAGGTATTCTTCAGAAATATTAGAGTAAAGAGATTGTAAGTAAATTAGGCTTTATTTACAGAAGAGGCGGTTGAAAAACCGCCTCTTTGTTTTGTGTGCCCAGCATGTGCAATAACTCTAGGGTGTAAGTCCCGAACACGCCTTTGCAGTGGGAAGTGTTAGCTTAGGACAAGGGTGTCCACCGCGAGGTGGAATCTGAAGGAAGTCTGAGGCAAAACCTCGGTCCGACGAACAGAAACTACATACAAGGCCGCAAGTGTTGGGTGAGGCTGCAAAACAAGCCAAAGCCCCAAACTGTACGGAAACACTATGGTAAATGTAGCGGATATATGAGGTGAAAGTTATTGTTCTTACCTGGGGAGATCTGACTAAACTCTGTCAAAGGTATACGCGAATGCCCGCGAAGAAACATATAGCAGAATAATGATGCTAGTATGCTTTAGTCAGAAGTCAGCAGAGGACAGTGTGTCACGAACAAAGCATGATATTGCTTTGGTGCTGTTTAAATGATGAGGGTAGGCCCCTCGAAGTCGACGTTCAGGCGCAGGCTTCAAACCACCTTTATGTTGCTGGGTTAAAGAGATCTGGTGAGAAGCGATAAAGGAAAAGGCATAGTTAAAGATGTCAGGTATGTAATAGAGAGACGAACGAAAGAGAACCATCGATGAAGCGTCGAAAGCTGAATAGATGATATCGAAACCAGAGTCTTGACCTTGCTCTGGGACAAACGGAAGGGAAACCTGATTACTGCTTCCGTGATATCCGGCGTAAAGATGGCGTGAAGCTATTATAGGCATTTAGGCGGAACGTGAGAACGTGTCGTTTCGATGTTAAGGGAAACCCTCAAGTGGTAGCCCCACAAGAGCAAAAGTACCGATGCGAAGCACACGGGCGGAACATCTCGTAGTAGTGATGAAGTCTCTGTAATGGAGATGGAGCGAAGGGGGTGTATTATCCAGTTCTTATCACAAAGAAAACTATGGTACAAACCATAGGAGGTACAGGAATGATTAAGACAAAACCATTTATTATTTCTCAGTCCATAGTACTGGAAGCCTACCAGCGGGTACAACAAAACCGTGGTAGTGCTGGAGTAGATGGCATGAGCTTAGAGGATTTCAAAGCAGATAGCTGGAAACACCTCTATCGACTATGGAATCGGATGAGTTCTGGCAGCTATATGCCCATGCCAGTTCTACTAGTAGAAATTCCCAAGAAAGGAGGGGGGACACGTCCACTTGGAGTACCCACGATAACAGATCGCATTGCTCAAACGGTGGTCACACTGTTTCTGGAACCAAAGTTGGATAAGATATTTCATAAGGACTCTTATGGCTATCGCCCCAACAAAAGTGCAAAGGAGGCGGTGGGAACAGCTAGAGAGCGATGTTGGAAGTATGATTGGGTTCTGGATCTTGATATCAAAGGTTTCTTCGACAACATACCACACGAGCTGCTTATGAGAGCAGTTCGTAAGCACACAGATTGCCCATGGATCTTGCTGTATATTGAAAGGTGGCTTAAAACACCGGTACAGCAATCCAATGGGATTCTTACAGAGAGATCAAAAGGGACGCCGCAAGGAGCAGTTATCAGTCCGCTGCTCGCTAACCTCTTTTTACACTACTGTATGGATGAATGGTTACGAATTAACTATCCGGACTGTCCGTTTGAACGATATGCTGATGATAGTGTGATACACTGTAAAACAGAAATACAAACAGTGGAACTGAAGAAAGCATTAGAACACAGACTAAAAGCCTGTGGACTTGAACTGCATCCAGAGAAAACCAAGATCGTGTATTGTGGCAGAAAAGAACGACAGAAATCCTATCCCATAATTGCCTTCGACTTTCTAGGGTATACGTTCAAAAGACGAAAAGCTCAGACCAAACAGGGATTGAACTTTACCAGTTTTCTTCCTGCAGTCAGCAATAAAGCTAAAGTTTCCATACGAGAAAAGATGCGGACATGGCAATTGCACAGAAGAGGAGGCAGTGACTTAGAAACGTTGTCCCGGTATATAAATCCAGTCCTCAGAGGATGGATCAATTACTACGGAGCTTTCTACAAAACAGAGCTACACAAAGTACTTCAGCACATGAACAGGTTACTGGTAAGATGGGCTATGCGGAAATATAAAAGGCTACGGAACCGAAAAGTCAGAGCCATAAAATGGATGTCAGAGATTTCCGAAAGAAGTCCGCATCTGTTTGAACACTGGTATATAGGGATAAAGTTGTCGGTTGGATAATAAGAGCCGTGTAAAGGGAGATCTTTACGCACGGTTCTGTGAGAGGTTTGGACTGAAATGTCCTTATCTACTCGACTAGTACCCTGTTTCTCTATTTTCTACAGGGGAAGGTCTGAATGTTAGAATGGCAAAGGAACCAAGAAGTTTATGACGAAGCGCTAAAAGCCGAACCACTTAAGAGAACTGCTTACATGAGGGTAGGTCGGAAACCGATAGTAGAATGTAAGAGGAGCTTAGCCTAGTTGTGCAACCAATGGACACAATGCCTGAGGAATTTTTTTTTAGTAATACTATGCTGGAAGAGATATTACACATCCGAAATGTCAAACACGCAGTTGATCGTGTCATCTCTAATGGAGGTGCCAGCGGGATTGATGGTATGCAGATCGATAACCTTCGTGACTACCTCAATACGAATTGGAAAACCCTTCGGTCGGATATTCTCTCTGGCACTTACCTCCCACAAGCTGTTCGGAAAGTTGAGATTCCCAAAGCAAGTGGCGGCAAGCGTATGCTGGGTATCCCCACGGTCATCGACCGAGTTATTCAGCAAAGCATTTCCCAATGGCTTGGGTTAAAGTATGAGGGTGATTTTCACGATAACAGCTACGGCTTCCGTGCGAATCGTAATGCTCATCAGGCCGTCAGTAAAGCGCAAGAGTATCTGAACTTGGGCTACACGTGGGTCGTTGAACTTGATTTGGAACAATTCTTCGATCAAGTGAACCACGACAAACTGATGCACCTTTTGAGCAAGAAGATTACGGATCGTCGAGTCCTAGCCCTGATCGGGAAATACCTTCGTTGTGGGATTATGGAACATGGTCTTGAACAAAAGCGAACCAAGGGCACACCCCAGGGCAGTCCTTTAAGTCCACTTTTGTCAAACATCATCCTGAACGAACTGGATACGGAACTCAGTTCCCGTGGACATCGATTTGTACGCTATGCGGATGACTGTAGTATCTACACGAAGAGCAATAAATCCGCCACTCGTATTATGCGCAACATCACCAGCTACATCGAATCTACACTAAAGCTGAAAGTGAACCGTGAAAAGAGTAAGGTAAGCAAACCTTCCCAAAGTAGTTTACTCGGCTTTAGTTTCTTCAAAACTCAAGGAGATTGGCAGATTCGTATCTCTGCAAAGAGTATCGAACGAATCCGAGAGAAGTTACGTCAAAATACTCGACGTAATACAGTTACTGCTATGCATGAGCGACTGACTAAACTACGGCAAATTATTCACGGCTGGGTGGATTACTTTCGTATAGCAACGAATAAGAAGGTGATGGTAGCACTAGATAAACTAGTGCGAAGACGCTTGCGTGTTCTGCTTTGGAAACAATGGAAGACGGCAGGTAATCGAATTCGGAACTTAATGAAACTGGGAGCCCAACGCTGGCTTGCCTACCAACATGCGAACACCCGTAAATCCTATACTCGGACAGGGACAAGCCCTATCGTTCAAACAACGCTAACAAACTCATACTTTACTAAATTAGGTTACGAAGGATTTGCAGACTACTACTACTGGAGAACAACGCATCAAACGACGTTATTCTAACAAACCGCCTTGGTACGGATCCGTATGCCGGGTGGTGTGAGAGGACAGATAGGGAAATAATCCCTATCTTCCTACTCGATTGTATAGGGTATTAGTTATATTTAATTCGTAAAACCAATTGTTTGTTATGAGTTACAATAAGATACAACTGTTGCTGATCTCTGCTTTCGCACTGTTGACTTCAATCTATTTTTTTCTTGGGAATGAGGTTATCCATAAGATCATCGGCGTGGTCTGCTTGTTGATCTTACTGGGATTGAATGGCTACTACTATTTTAACTCGACCGGCTGGCTGAATCGGAAGAAGTAAGTTTAAATGTGAGACATTAGACATTAGACATAAGACATTAGACGTAAGACATTAGAGGATGGCGGCTAGAGATGGTCGCCATGTTTCTTTAAGATAAATGAGTTGTTTTGAACATATGAGATTTTTTTTCTGAAGTGGGAAAGGAAGGATTTTAGAATGAGCAGTGTGTTGTCTTTGAACTAGGAAAGGAAGGATGTAAAGATGAGCAGAATCCTGTAAATCCTTATATCCTTCCTTTCCTGGTATTCTAGGTTTTTGACATATGCAAATTTTCTTTAATATTTTTTCTATCACGCTGCATAATGATAATCTTCCCGATACATCTCCTGTCGTCCGATCAAGGAAAACATGATCAGAATCAGCTTGAATTTCACATTGTTCAAGACCAACGGGTAAGCTTTGGTTGTGAGCTTCCGTTGCGCATATTCTCGGAGCGTCTTGTCATGTGTAATGGCAATCTTTGCCGCTTGGTTCAACTCCTGCTTGATGGCCTTGTTGGCCATATGCGAGACTCGCTTTCGACCGCGAATACTGGTCCCGGAAGTGTGCTCAAATGGTATCACACCGGCATAGACAGCGTATTTTCGGGGATCGGTAAAAGCCTTGAAATTCTCCGTATAAACGATCGTCATCCAGGCATTGACCGGGCCTATCCCTTTGACGCTTTTGAGGATCTGATAGTTCCTGTTGAGCGATTCATCGCTTTCGATGAGCTGTAAGATTTCTCGTTCTACTCTGTAGATCTCTTTCTTATAAACATCTATCATTGTTTTACTGACCTTCAGGATCGCCTTCCCTGCGTCTTTCCCGTACATCGCCTTGCGCTCAGAGCTGCTCGCTTTGTAACCGGCCATCTCTCTCACTAGACGTTTACGAAAGGAGATCAGCTGCTTAAGATCAAATATTGTAGAATTCAATTTACCGCTTGGTTCGAGCATATAAGCCTTTTCTTCCCCATACTGGGCAATCCTAAAGGAGTCTTGCTTATCGCTCTTGCCACGGACCATGCCCATCGACTTCTTGATCTCTAGACCAGATTTGCGTGTATACGAAAGACCTTTTGACTCGCAATACTGCAGGAATCTGTATTCATATCCACCAGTATATTCCATGATAAAGAAGACTTGGCTTGATACAAAACCTTTCCCTCGCATCCACTTTGCCAATTGCTTAAATCCCGAACTGTTGTTCTCGATCTTAATGAAATCATGTGTGCCCCAATGGCAGATGTCCAATGTCTTCTTAGACACGTCGACACCTAAGGTAATACGATCTTTTTTCATGATCTAAACTTTTTAATGTAAATGATTGAAAAATTGCCCGTTACCTAGTACCTTTGAAGTACCTTTGATAATAAAACTATTCTAGTTTGGCCTTAGGCAATGAATAAGGTAGGCACAGATACCAGGAAAAGTCCTCGTTGACTACTTCAAAATAATGTTCAACCTGCCTTATTCATCCTAACGCTTCCGTTAGGTAATACCTTACATCTTCTATTAAGTATTTATTCATCAATTACTCTCTGTTTAAACCAAAGGTTCAAAACAATACGTATCCTTCAATTGCTAGTTCAAAACAATACGTATCATTCCTTTCTTAACCGCTATACTCTAATATCTAAAATCTTACATCTAATATCTAACTACGCCACATCTCTCAAATCTACTGCTACAACTCTTGATACACCTTGCTCAACCATGGTTACACCATAGATAATATCAGTGCTTGCGATGGTGCGTTTGTTGTGAGATACCACAATAAACTGCGATTGGTTGGAGAACTCGCGGATGATATTATTGAATTTATCGATGTTCGTATCATCTAAAGGAGCATCTACCTCATCGAAGATACAGAACGGTGCTGGCTTCAATAGGTATAGCGAAAATAGTAAGGCAGTGGAGGTCAGTGTTTTCTCACCACCTGAGAGCTGATTGATCGATAAAGGACGTTTTCCTTTCGGTCTTGCGATAATGTCAATGTCGGATTCCAATGGGTTATTAGGGTCGCTTAATACGATATCACAGGAGTCTTCTTCATTGAACAGCGAGCGGAATACCTTCACGAAGTTTTCGCGTACAGTCGTGAATGCGTACATAAATTTATCGTTGGCGGATTGGTCGATTTCTGAGATTGTGCTCAGTAGGGATGCTTTGGCATCCATGAGGTCGGTTTTCTCTTTGTCAATAAAGCCATGGCGTTCGAACATTTCGTCATAGGCTTCTTTTGCCATCGGGTTGATAGTGCCGTAGTCGTCCAATTGCTTCTTCAACTTATTGCACTTGGTATGTAGTTCTTCGAATGGAAGGCGATCTTCCGGAACTTCCTGCTCCAATAGGTCCTGCAACTCGATGTTGAACTCTACTGATAAACGTTCTTTAAGTGCGTTTAATTCAATCTGTAGAGAGGTTTTCTTGTCTTTATATTCGTTGATGATGGTATCTGCGATGTCTTTGTTGCGGCGCAACTGACCGATATTCTCTTCTAGATCGTTAATTGCTTGGCGACTTGCGTAAAATTCTTCTTCTATTTCCTTAAGTCCTTTCTCATAAAGTTCCTTCTGCTCGTACATCGCTGCTAGATCGATTTCATCCTTAGAACCGCTATTGACAGATTCTATGATCTCTTTCTTCACTTGATCGAATTCTTGCGTGTTCTTTTCGATACGTTCAAGCAACGTATCTTTTTGATGCTCACGGTATTCTAAGTCTTTCAATAGGGTAGAAACCTTACTTTGCTGCTGATGGAACTTGATATTGGCATTGTTAAAAACAGCCGATCTTTCTGTCAAGATTTCAGAAATATCTTGATATTGCTGTTGCAGAAGAACTAATTCATCTTGATTTGTCGAAGCCTTCAGTTTAAAGTCCTGAAGTTCAGGTTCTGCTTTCTCAAGCTCGACAAGGATAGAGGCGATCTTGGTTTCAATATCCTGCTTTCTATTCTGACTATTGTTGATGAATGTCTGGTATTGTTCCTGTTTGGTTTTAACAGAAACTAGCTCATTTGTCAAGCGATTAAGTTGTACACGTTGTTCTTCAATGAAAACTCGTTGAGAACCTCCCTTTAAGCGGATAAGCTTCTCGTTTTCTACGCGTAGGTTTTCTTGTAACTCAAGAATACGCTGATTTAGCGTTTTGATCTCTTTTGCAAGAATTTCTAAGTTCTTTGCACGTCCGATGCGTTTTCCTTCGAATAAGCCTACCGAACCGCCCGAAAGACCTAGCTTTGTTTTGGAAAACTTACCGTCTTTATGAAGTATAGTGATATTATCAGTCGGTAAATCAGATTCTAGACTGATGTCATCTTCCGACTTAAGAAGATAGACGCCATCGAGTAGGATAGTGCATAAGCTCTTGAACTTGTCATCAACCGATATGACATCCATTGCCGATATCAGGCGGCTGTCGTCATTGTTAGCTTGTTCTGCTGCAGGAAGCTGTTTTACAGCTTCGAGGATGAAGAAGTTCGCCCGACCACGTGATGAATCACTAAGTAGGTTGATTGCTTTTACAGCATCCTCTTTCAGGTCAACTACGTAATGGTTCATGATCGGCTCAAGGAAGTTCTCGATAGCAACTCGATAATCTTCCTTACAGAAAAGGATATCCGAGAATAGGGGATATTGCTTCTTCCAGCCCGCATTCTTACGTAAGAATCGAATAGACTCTGGGAATCCTTCGAGATTATCGACAAGGGATTTCGTAAGGTTGTATTCGTTTTGTTTCGCATCTACAACGCGAGATTCTCTGTTAAGTTCGCTCGTATATTGACGGATATTATCTTCCGTCTGTTGAATCTGTTGCTGTAATTGCTCTTCTGTATGAATTGCAGCGTCAAACTGTTCTTGTTGGATATTGACGCGTTCTTCCAATTCTGCAACCACAAGACTGAACTGATTGAGTTCAGCTTCTTTTGCGATAGCGTCATTAGCAGTACGTAAGGATTCTTGCTCTAAAGCGTCTTTTTGGATACCTAAGACAGCAATGTCTTTTTCTAAACGGTAGATATTGTTCTGTAGTTCAGCATTATCCCTCGTAAAGCTGTCGAGTTTTCCTTTTGCAGATTGTTGTTGTCCGCGGAGCTCTTCGACCTCTTGTTTATTGTTTTCTAAGTCTTGTTTGATATCATCAAGCTTGTTCTGCTCTTCGAATAGCTCTTCGTTCAAGCGTTTTACACTGTACTCTATTTGAGTGAGTTGTTGATTATCAGTTGCGATATCATTATTTAAACGAGTTTCCTTTTCCTGTAAATGGATCATCTTCGCATTCTTCAGTTTTTCATCTGATTCTAATGCGCGGATCTTGTTGATATACTCGTGAGTAATCTTCTGCTGCGTCGCAAGGTTTTTCTCTTTGGCAAGGATGTCGTTCTTTTGGGTCTGTAAAACAGTTTCTTTGGATGCAATCTGTGTTACAGTTTCCTGTAGCTGGTCCTTCTGTTGGTTTTCTTGCTCCTGAATGCGCTCTAGATCGTTGTGGAAGTTCTCCAGACGATAGTAGGCAAGTCCAATACTCGCTTCGCGATATTCTTCTTTAAGGGCAAAGTATTTATCGGCTTTCTTAGCTTGATTTTCTAAAGACTTTAGATTCTTATTGATTTCGAACATCAAATCATCAACGCGGGAGAGGTCAGCTTCCGTGTCCTTAAGCTTCGCTAAGGTTTGTTTTTTGCGGACTTTATATTTTGATATACCCGAAGCTTCTTCAAAGAGGTTTCGGCGCGAATTGTCTTTATTGGCGATGATTTCATCAATCATCTTCAATTCGATGATCGAGTAGGTATCAGCACCAACTCCAGTGTCGAGGAATAGATCGGTAATATCTTTCAAACGACATTTGACATCATTTAAGCGATATTCACTTTCGCCGGTACGGAATAGCTTTCTTGTAATGGTTACCGTCGTGAATTCCGTCGGGAGTATACTTTTAGTATTGTCAAAAGTTAGGGATACTTCAGCAAGATTGGCAGCTTTACGGTTCTTTGTACCGTTGAAGATGATATTTTCCATCTTTTCTGAACGCAATGTACGCGTGCTTTGCTCCCCTAGTACCCAACGTATGGCATCAACAACATTAGATTTCCCACATCCGTTTGGACCTACAATGGCCGTTACGCCTTCATTGAAGTTGATTACAACCTTGTCACCAAAACTCTTAAATCCTTTGATTTCTAACTTCGTTAACTGCATTTAAACTGTTTTCCGTATAAAAAAATATCCTGCGAAAATAGTGAATTTCGCCCATTGTTGAAAGTATCGCATTTTGCTGAATGCTAAGTGGTCAGTAATTTCGTGAAATAAACAAAATGGGGCGTGCCATCGATCTGTATTTTGAAAATTCCTTTACCGCCACGAAGATAGGCAGCAATTGCGGTGACTGCCCAAGCGTCGCCTTCTGTTGCGGGCCATTCCGCCTGAGTTAGCAAACCATAACTAAAGAATTCTCCATAGTTTTTGATGATGTCTAGCTCTTCCATTTCCACTGATGATATTGCCGGATTAGCCCAACGCCAAGTCCATAAGCCACTGTTCTCATCCAAGTAGCCAACTGCTTGATATCCTGCTTTCAGGACTTCTTCGCCATCTTTGACAAAACTAATATTGGATTTCTCTGTGTCTAAGCTGTATTGATCATAAGCTCCAAAAGAGAAGTCTTCTGTTAGGATTTCATGCTGATCCGTAACAAACTCATGTGCTTTTTTGTGCAACACGCGAAAGGACTCGTCGACTTGTGGTTTAGATAGGTTCATGTTTTTTGTTTACAATAGCAAAAATAAGAAAAGCCCATAAAATATGGGCCTTCCAAATTATGGATGTATTGTAAAGCTGCCTTACTCTGCGGATAAATACCCTATATATAGCGGCTTTTCCGAGTCACCTTTTGTCCCCATTAGGGCAAAGGTATAATATAGACCTTTTTTGAAAACGATGTCTTCTCGCTCTGCAAGGATGTTTCCTTGCTCATCTTTCGCAGTAACCTTGAAAGTTCCTGTATTAATCGGACGGAATATCTGTGCTTCCGACACGGTGTTTTTATTTTCCTGTATGCGATCTTTAAAAGCTGGCACTTCTTGATCTCCAATTTGGAATGTAACTTTTGCTACTCCATTTCCAAGATGTACGAAGCGTGCTGCAGCCTTTTCGCCTAAGTTTTCAACTGGCGAATCTGTCGTTCTGATGAACTTTGGTTTTCCAACTGCACCATACACATAGCCCGTATAGAATGTTGAATCTGCGTAGTTCATTGTGGTATCAATTAACATCTTATTGTCCATGCGGCTCATCACCTCTAAACGCTTGCTTCCTGGGAAAGCGCGAAATGAAGTATATGTCTTATATGGAAAGCTAACATTATTGATTATACGTCCATCCATTTGGTAGTAAACGTCAGATGCGTCTGGATATGAGTTTAATAAAGTTACAATTGCTTGTGGCGTTGGTTGTGCATCATCTTTCAAACAGCTACTCATTGTGAAGATGGCTAACACTATCACGATTAAAAAATGCGTATTTTTCATGTTTTTCATATTATTCTGCTGTCAATCATTTTTTTGAACGTTCAACAACAATACGGAAGCGTCAATCATTACGCTACAATACAATGAAAAAAAAATTAAATAGCCTTTCTATTAACTTGCTGTTGATGAGTTTTGATGGCTTGGAGAAAACTTTCTATTCCCAGCTTTTGAATGGTAATAATCTCGGATTGATAAATCGGGATTAGTTGAACTAACTCGATGCCTTTTGATTTCTTGCTGTCATAAATTAAACTGGTATCGTCAAGAAACTGAACTTCTGAAACGACAAAAGCATCCATCTCAGAATCAGGACTAATTTGTTGACCAATCTTAATTATTTCTCCCTTTCTGAATGGGCAGTCTGTTCTAAGTTGATTTGCTAAATACCCGACAATATGAACCCAGTTCATTTCATTGGATGCCACCTGTAGGCATAATTCCACTTGCTGCAATCGTTCAGGATGGCTGGCGAAGGAAACGCCATAGGAAAATGCGGTTATCAAGCGATCTTCAGTTTGAGGGAATGCCAATGTATAAACAAAGAGGAGTTTTTTCTGTGCGCTCTTTTCCCTAAAAATCTGAGCCTTTGACTGCATTCGTTCTTCGATGGATTGTCTATAGCGTTCAATAGGAGATTTTAAAAAGTCGGGTTTCTTAAAAAGCATGCTCTTCAGTCTTGTTTACACGCAAATTTAGGGTTTTATGTAATAATTGCAGTTTTAGCTGTCAAAATGACTTAAAAAACACAATGGAATGCCTATTGATATGCACTAACGGAGAATTATTTATAATAAAAAACGATAAATCATATATAGCATATGCAAGAAGAAAAAGGTACAATTTCCATTCATACCGAGAACATTTTTCCGGTAATCAAAAAGTTTTTATACTCGGACAATGAGATCTTTTTACGCGAGCTAGTCTCAAACGCGGTTGATGCATCTCAAAAAATTAAACGCCTAGGTTCCTTAGGTCAGTTTGCTGGTGAGGTAGGGGATTTAACTGTAGATGTTAAGTTTGATGAAACAGCAAAGACGATTACTATTTCAGATAATGGTATCGGGATGACTGCCGAGGAAATTAAGAAGTATATTAACCAGATTGCTTTTTCAGGTGCAACGGAGTTCATGGAGAAGTTTAAAGAGGCGAATGACGCAAATGAAATCATTGGTCGCTTTGGATTGGGCTTCTATTCAGCGTTTATGGTTGCTGATCGCGTAGAGATTGAGTCGCTATCTTACCAAGAAGGTGCTGAACCGGCACACTGGACTTGTGATGGTAGTACAACCTATGAGATCTCAACTGGTAGCAGAACTAGCCGCGGAACGGATGTTATCCTTCATATCAACGAAGATTCTACGGAGTTCTTGAACAAATCTAGAATCCAGGAGATTTTAGATAAGTATGCGAAGTTTTTACCAATTCCAATTCGTTTCGGAACGAAGTCTACTCAGGAACCTGACGGAGAAGACGAAGAGGGAAAACCAAAATATAAGACTGTTGAAGTCGATAATATCATCAACAATACCAATCCAGCATGGACGAAATCGCCATCGGAATTAACTGATCAGGATTATTTAGATTTCTATCGTGAGTTATATCCATATGCGATGGATGAACCTTTGTTCTGGATTCACTTAAATGTAGATTATCCGTTCAATTTGACGGGTATTTTGTACTTCCCTAAGATCAAGAACGATTTAGAGATTCAGCGCAACAAGATCAAATTATATTCTAGACAAGTATTTATTACCGACGAGGTAAAAGATATCGTTCCAGAGTTCTTAATGCTATTACACGGGGTGATTGACTCTCCGGATATTCCATTGAACGTATCGCGCTCTTTCCTACAGGCGGATAGCAATGTGAAGAAGATCAATAACTACATCACTAAAAAGGTTGCTGATAAGCTGCAGGAGATCTTTAAATCGGATCGCAAAGGCTTTGAAGAGAAATGGAATGATATCGGTCTTTTCATTAAATACGGTATGCTAAGCGATGAGAAATTCGCAGAGAAGGCGATAGATTTCTGTTTATTGCAGGATACACAGGATGCTTCTTATACCATCAAAGAGTTCTATGAGAAGGTAAAAGATATCCAAGTAGACAAAAATGGAAATATCGTTTACTTGTACACCAATGACAAGGCACAACAAGATAGTTTCATTGCTCCAGCCTTGGCAAAGGGTTATGATGTATTGAATCTGAATGGTCCATTAGATACACACTTCGCAGGATTCCTTGAACAAAAAGGAGGAGAGAAGGTGCAACTGAAACGTGTGGATGCCGATATCATCGATAAACTGATCGAAAAAGACGAGAAGATTGAACTGAGTCTATCTGAAGAGCAAAGCAAAAAGGTTAGTGAGACGTTTGAAAAAGCAATCTCTAGAGCGGATATGAAGGTGGAAGTGGATGCTTTAAATGAAAACGATCTTCCTGTATCGGTGACTTTAGACGAGTTCATGCGTCGTATGAAAGATATGGCGAAAACAGGTGGAGGTATGGGCTTCTACGGCAACTTGCCTGATAACTACAAAGTTACTGTCAATGGAAACCACCCATTGGTGAAACGTATCGTAGACGCCTCTGAAGAGGACGGCGAAAAATTAGCGAAGCAAGCTTTTGATTTAGCATTATTGTCAAGAGGCTTATTGACCGGAGCAGACCTAACTGCTTTTGTTAAACGTAGCGTTGAGATGATCTAAAAGCTAGATTTAGTCTCTATAAAACAAAAGCCGCCTGTTTCTGACAGGCGGCTTTTTTTACTTAACACTTTTTAACTTCCCCGGCATTAAACTTATCAGCCCAATTTCCACTCTTATCCATACAAAGACAATGAAAAAAGCTCTACCTGCAGGTACTATATTTAATTTAACAGCTTTTAACAATTGTCAATTAAACTATTGAGATTAAAGAATATCAAAAGAATATAAGTTGAACAATTAAAATATCGTTCCTATGAAAAAGTTATTAAGCATGGCAGTATTTATGGCTGGATTAACAGGTCTTACATACGCACAAAGTACAAATACAGAAATCGATAACAAAGATCCGAAAACGAAAGAAGTTCGCCAAGAACGCAAAGGTCGTATGCATATGAAACGTCATGGTGCTATCATGAATAAAACAGCAGAAGAAATTGCGCAGGCTAAAACGGATCGCTTAGATAAAGAGTTGAAATTTACGGATAAGCAGAAAAAAGATGTTTATGCTTACCATTTAACCCAAGCGCAGGAGTGGAAGGCGAAAGCTGAAGCTCGTAAGGCGGAGCGTCAGGCTCGTATGAATGAAATGAAAGCCGACCGCCAGGCATTTGAGAATCTTTTGACAGCGGAGCAGAAAGAAATTTATAAAAATAAGTTGGCTGAAAGAAAACAACGTTTTGAAAAGTCGCCACGAAAAGAACACCGCAAAGGAGGAAAAGGCAACTTTAAACCTGTTGAAACTACAGATGAGTTAACAGACAAAGTATAGTTCATAATTAAAACGGTAAGTTTTAAAGGTTATATATTAGTTAGTGGTTATATGTTTAATTGATGAAGGTCCCGCAGTGATGCGGGGCCTTTCATATTTTAATGAATTTAGTTGATAGAATGCGAAACGCGACTACCTTTTTCATGATCTTTTACGATCGTAATCGAGCTCGGAATACGTTCTTTTAGCTCCTCAACGTGCGATATGATACCTACTACGCGGTTTTCCTGATGTAAATACTGTAATGTGTCAAATACCGTATTGATACTGTCGGCATCCTGCGTTCCAAAACCCTCATCGATAAAGAAGAAGTTACGATCCGCTTTATTCAGCGATTGAATATTCTCGGCTAGCGCCAATGCCAGACATAGGGATGCTTGGAATGACTGACCTCCGGAAAGCGTTTTCACTGAACGACGATGACCGTCATTTAGGTAATCAATCACTTCGAACTCATTGTTTTCATTAACCGTCAGACTTAATTGATTTCTCGTTAGGCGATGGAAACGATGATTTGCCATTTCGCACATTTGCCTCAAATGAATGCTGGAAATATAATTCACGAAACCATTTCCTTTAAACAGATTCTCCAATGTCTTCAAGTTACTCCCTCTGTTCGACAGTTTTTCAAACTCCTCCAATAATTTTTCTTTCTTGCCAAACTCGACCGTTATAAATGAGAGTTCCTTTTCTAGAGCACCCGTTAAAGCGAGCTGTAATTCTAACTCTTCCTTCTTCAGTGCAAATAGATCTGCCGTTGTTTCAAGCTCTTCTTCTGTAAACGCCTTGCTGGATAAATACTCGTTCAAAGAAGCAATCTGCGATTCTAAAACCTCCAAACGGATATAGAACTGCTGTATTTCTTGCCTATATTGCTCTACAGGAATCGAACGTCTAATAATCTGTTGTACCTCCGTAATATCGTTGAATTGGAACTCCTTCAATAGTTTCGCCAACTGCTCTTGACGTGCTTTTATTTGCTGATTATAAATGCTTAGTTGTTCTTTTGAAGTATTATACTGCCCAACGATCTCGGCAAGCTTTGTCTTGAACGTATTGATTTTTTGCGTTAGCTGAAGGTACGTGCTCTCAATATAGATAATACGGTTATCAAGATTTAGCTTATCATGTCTGATCTCATCGATAGCAATATCTTTAAATTCTTCCCATTGTATTTGCTGTAGCAAACCTTTGTTGTGTATGCTCAATCCTTGCACGACAGCCATCTCATTGCGGATGCTATCCAATTCTTTTTCAAATCTGCTGATACTTGCCTGCGTTCGCTGTAGCTCCTCACGCTGCTGCTTAATCTGAAGTTCAAGATTGGAAGACTGTTCTTCATTCAGCTTCAACTTCTGTTTTTGTGCTTCGAACGCGCTGCTATCTTCCGTTGAATATCCTGTCCATTCGAACGTCGCAATATGCGCAGCTAGAGAGTCTTGCAACTGCTCGAGCGTTTTTAGCAATTGCGACTCTGAATTTCTTTTGCCAATTAACGCGACATTGCACTTCGTCAGTTTGTCCCTCACCTGCAAGAAATCACGCTTGCTTTGCTCTAGCTCATTCTTTAAGCGCTCATTTGAGTCAAGTTCTTCATTTACATACGCAGATTGCATAGGTTGAGGATGGTCCAACGCACCGCAAAGGGGACAGGGCAGTCCATTCTGCAAATCATTCGCGAACCCAGCCAGACGAGCCTGTACCTTTAAGTGAGTCTCTTGATCGCGCTGCTTCAACATCTGTTGTTCGATCAGATTAAGCTCATTGCTCAACATTTGCTCCCAATTACTTTCCAGATATCCAGCAGAGGTAATGATCGAAAGCTCTTCTGCTATTTGCGCTTGGGCAGCCTGAAGCTGATCTTGCAGCTGCTTCTCTTGTTGCTGTATACTTTCCTTACGCTGATACCATTTTTCCATATCAATTAGCTGCGTTGTATCGATCTTCTCAGCTTTCAATATTTCCAGCTGTTTCTCTAGTTCAGCAAGTTTGTTGGTAACAATATCTTCTGTAGCCTTCGCTTTAATGACAATCGGATCACCCTTCGTTAAACGATGCTGCAACTCAATTTCTTTCTTATCGTTCTCTTTTATCTGTAGGAGGTGTTTGTAGTCTTCAGCTTTTGCGCGAAGCGTATTTATTCCTAAATAATCCTTTTGAATATCTTGGATTTCTTTCTCTAATACATCAATCTCTTGCGATTGACGCTCTTTGCTAGCTTGAAAGTTCTCTATTTTATGAATAAGCGATTCACGATCGATATTTAGCGATTGAATTTGATTCAACGGTTCGCGGAATGCATTGGAAGTCTTCTCATAACGATTAAGTTCTTCCTCTTGTTGCTTTACCTTTTCTTTCTTGCTCGATAGTTCCTGATATTGGCTAGACTTCGATTGCAGTTCGTTTTGTTTGTCCTTATACTCCTGTAGGGATTGGACTTTCTGCAAGAGTTCCTGATATCCCTGTTTGGTTATTTCCAGGCTTTCTTTTGCTTCCTCTACTTCTTTCTTTTTTAAGCTCAAGGCTTCGGCAGAAATACTTTCGAATCCGGAAAGTGCCCCTCGCATATTCTCTAGCTTACGATTGTTTTGTGCTTGCAGCATCCCCACTTTAGGACCCAAGTCAAACTTATTAAGGTTAAAAATCTCCTTCATCATTTCTGAACGGTCTTTACCCTTAAGCTCTAAGAACTCTTTGAACTGTCCTTGCGGGATGATAATCGTTCTTCGGAAATTGGAATAGGAAAGGTTGGTCACCTTTGCACCATCAGCAGAGTCCATGGGGATCCAATTCTCATCTTTCCACTCATAAGCAGTACGTTCAATCGTCGTCGTGTCTTCAAAATTCTTACGACGTTTCCACTGGGCTACGAAACGATATTTCTTATTCTCAAAATTGAGGAACTCAAATACAATCAGTGTTTGATTGGACTTCAGGTTCATCATATTATAAGCCCGCTTATCGGTTTTATTCAACCTCTCTGTATCACCGAATAGGGCGAAACTTATCGCCTCCAGAATGGAGGACTTTCCAGACCCAACGGTTCCGAATATGCCAAATAGACCCGATTCGGTCAGTTGAGTAAAATCTATTTCTTGTTTTTCTTGATAGGAGTATAGTCCTTCTATACTGAGATATAGTGGCAGCATACTTAATCTTCTTTTTCTAAGGTGTTTGTACTGACTTCATCAAATAAATCCAAAAGCTCGGTGTTGGGCTCTTGCCCATATTTCGATTTGAAATAGTCTTTGAACAAGTCTTTGATATCCTGATCTAGGTTCACGCTTTGTTTGCAAGTCGCTATATTGGCTTGCTTAGATATAACAGGGATAATATGAATGATGCCATCATGGCTCTCATGTATTCGCTTTAAATCAACTGCAGAGATGTAGGTATCGCTCTCCAATGTTAACTCGACCAATGCGTGTTGGTTATCATGCAGCCAAACAATGGCTTCATCGATATCATTGAATCGCTTTCTGAATAAGGGTTTCCCTTTTTCCAAAGGTACGTTTCGGTATTGCGCATTTCCTTTGGGTTCGATGTCGACAATGACCACTTGTTTTTGCTGACCTGCTTCCGAAAAAGAATAGCAGAGCGGGCTGCTTGGATAGATCACAGGAGCCGTGCCTTGCCCAATCTCATGGAATTTATGTAAATGACCTAATGCCGTATATTGAATTTGGCTAGGGATAGCATCGGAGTACACTAAATCCGCATAGCCTAAGCGAAGCGGCTTTTCGCCTTCCGGTTCTTCTAAAATTTCGCCACCGCGCTTTAGCATATAGAGATGGCTAGTCAATATATTAACCCCGTAGCCATCGCAATACTGCATCGCCAAGTCTGTCCAACTCTGTTTTAAAGAATCGTGCAATTGTGCTGCTTTGTCTTCAAAGCCTAGAAACTGCTTCAATCTAATTTCATTGGCGAATGGCGTGCTTAATATTCGTATTGGATAATAGTATTTTGGGAGTTTTATTTCAATAAATCCTTTATCAGAACGAAGGATTTCAAAGCCGTTTTCTACTGCCAATGGGCGCGTTTCTTGGTTTGGATAACCAAAGAAAAAGATTCCGCATTCGCGAGCTAAAGGATCTGGCGAATCGATCCGATCTGGCGAATCATGATTGCCCGCAATCGCAATAATTGGGCGTTTGCCGTTTTTCGATAATTGCTTTAAGGTCTTGTATAATAGCTCTGTTGCTTCTACAGGCGGGTTGAAGGTGTCGAAAAGATCACCTGCCACGATAACTAAATCAACTTCTTCTTTGTCGGCTATCGTACAAATCTCGGCTAGTACTTCGCGTTGTTCTTCCAATCGCGAATAGAAATCTAGTCGTTTGCCTAAATGCCAATCTGCAGTGTGTAATATGCGCATCTAAAAGTAATTTGTAAAGGTGATGGCTAAAATTACTGAATTTTTAGGATGCAGATGGTTAATAAATGTGAAAGAATAGGAGCGGAACTAAGGTGGGTAGCTTACTTGGAGTCGGAGTGACCTAAGAACTTTTCAGGGTTTACCCTATTGCGAACCAATTGTTTAAGTTCTTTAATTTCCGGGAATCGACCTTCTCTTTTCCGGTCAAAGATCAGCTCATCATCCACGTAAATTGTGTAACGGCCGCTTATTTCGCTTGGCTGAAGTATGATACCATAAACATCATCCGTAAATGTGGTCAGCAGCTCTTGAGCCATGTAAGCAGCTCGAAGCATCCAACCACATTTAGGGCAATATTCTATGCGGATTGTTGGTTTCAATTCTTCTTATTTTTCTTTGATAACAGTATACGCGTCTGTTTTGCCGTTGTGACAAGTGTTGCAAGAGATGTTCGGAATAACACCATCATATTCATGTTTGAACCATTTCTTGTTGATTTTATTGGTCATTTTGATCATCTCCCTTGCAATGTGCTTCTCTTGTTTAGCGTCGGATGCAAAATCTAGCCCTTTTTCACCGTTAGCTTTTGGAGCATGACAATGATTACATTTAACACCTAGAGCCATATTGAATGATTTCATTGTTTTATCCAGTTCCTCATTCGAAATATTCTTCGGAAGAACCTTCAAATTCGTCGGGCGTTTTTCTTCTTGCTGGTAATTAAAAGCACTTAATCCGGCTATTAACCCAAATAGGGTGCACAGGGTGATAATTTTGTTCTTCATGATATGTGTTTTAGTACATCTAATATAGCAATAAAATTGAGAAATGTAATAGAAATGTCATGGAAATTATAACCTATTGAAATTCAGTTTCTAGTAAACGTCATGTTTTGAAGATAGAAGATAAAGTTTTACTTTCGAGGCTGTTTTTTATCGATTTCATTTTGAAGCTGATAGAATTACATCTACCAAGAAACGACTATGGGAAACAAAAAAATCAAAAGATCTATCTTTTTAACCGCTTTATTGGTGTTTAGTGTGTGTTACTCTTCCTTTGCACAGTTGAAAGCGTATAACGAAAAATCAGGATACTCATACTGGGTTCGTATGCCAAAGGAGGTAGCTAAAAAAGAAAAAGTTCCGGTAATTATCTTCCTACATGGCCGTAGCCTCTCTGGGCATGACTTGTCTCGCGTTAAGCGTTACGGGGTCTTGCGTGCAATCGAAAGAGGGAAGGACCTTGACGCAATTGTCGTTGCCCCACAAACAGCCAACGGTTGGGATCCGGATAAAGTAATGGAAGTATTGGATAAGGTAGAGAAGGATTACCCCGTTGATAAAGAGCGTATTTATGTTTGTGGAATGAGCATGGGCGGATACGGCACCATCGATGTTGCCGGTAAATATCCGGACCGTATCGCAGCTGCTGTAGCGATCTGCGGCGGAGGAACATTAAGTTATGCCTGCAATCTAACGCAAGTTCCATTATGGATTCAGCACGGAAGTGCCGATCGCGCAGTGCCAGCATCCGAATCCAAAAAAATATACAACGCAATCAAGAAATGCGATAAGAACGCAGATGCGACCCTAACCATCATCCCCGGCGGAACGCATGGTAGCGTAGAGCGCCTTTTCCATGGCGAAAAGATATATGATTTCATGTTCAGACATTCAAAGGGTTCGTAGCCTTCTTAACCCCATTCAAACCCATATCATAGCCCTTTCCGAGCGGCTCTGAAAGGGGTTTGTATTGGGTTTACATTGGGTTTGAATAGTATCTAGTATTTAGGAGTTGTATTAGATAATAGATGTTAGATATTAGCCGTTAGAGTATGATGTCTAGTTTTGAGCCAAGAAAGGAAGAGTTTAAGGATTCGCAGGATCGGGTCTAAAATCTAGTGTCTGATATCTAATGTCTAGTCTGAACCAGGCAAGGAAGGATTTAAAGATTGGCAGGATCGGGTCTAAAATCTAGTGTCTGATATCTAATGTCTAGTCTGAACCAAGAAAGGAAAGATTTAAAGATTGGCAGGATCGGGTCTAAAATCTAGTGTCTGATATCTAATGTCTAGTCTGAACCAAGAAAGGAAGGATTTAAAGATTGGCAGGATCGGGTCTAAAATCTGATGTCTAATGTCTAAAATCTATTTGGCCGCCCTAGGTCTAAATACTAACTACTAACTACTACAAACTTGTACGAAAAAGAGCTGCCCTGGGGAAGCTCTTTTTCGTACAAGTTTGTTTACATGTTGATCAATGCTCCAGAAATTCCTGCGATAATAGCACCGACGAATAGTAAGATATAAAGTGCCAACATTACGACTACAAGAATACCGATAAACTTATAGTGCTTTTTAAGAAACTGGAATGAAGTTTCTAAGACTTGGCTGTTTTTGAAGTTTATTGCTTCTCCTAATTTGGTTGAAAACTGATATAGCCACCAAATTGGGAGGATGTAAATAAGCATAATGATTACTCCGGGAATAAACATCAGCCCGGTAACTCCTGCCATGCCTTTGGCTGCACCAGTGTCGTCGAGTGCTAGAGGCGCGGCACTGAGGGTGACACCAAGAAAAATATAGGCTATCACTGATAAACCGATTCCGATTAGTCCGACTATACTTAGAAATCTTGCCCATTTGGCTACTTCGCGCAGGTATTCAATACTTAAAGGTGTTAATTCAAGAAAAGGGCTGGGGTTAGGTGCAAAATGGCCAGAAGGCTGCTCTTGGTTTTGTTCGAAGTTGTCCATAATTGAGTTTTTAGAATATGATAAATGATATGGTTAAGCGCTAATGATGTGGTTAAGTGTAAATATAATAATTTTCTTGATACACATTCTTATGCCATCTCAAATTATAATGCAGTATTTCAGGTAAAAAAAACTGTGAAAATGTTAAATAAGGCACAGTAAATATTGTCTTGGCTTATTTTTTGTATTTTACTATCTAAATAAGCTGGGAGAATTATGATTAAAGTTTGTATTATGGCATTTGTGCTGTTCGTGACGAAGAGTGCTTATGCTCAGAAACTAGATTTAAATGTTGTTAGGGGGGATTTTAATAAGGGTGTAAAAGATGAGGAGCTCTGTAAACGGCATTTGGAGACTTTAGAGTCGGAAGCGAATACCCCGGTGGAGCGCGGATATGCGGCTGCTTTTCATATGTTTATGGCGAAGCATACCTCCAATCCCTTTAAGAAAATGAATTATTTCAAATCGGGCAAGAATAAATTGGAGAAAGAGATTAAGTCGAATCCAAATAATGTGGAGCTTCGTTTTATCCGATTATGCATACAGTATTATATTCCAAAGTACTTGGGATATCACGATCAGGTGCAGATTGACAAAGATTATGTGATGAATAATCTTTATAAAATGAACGATAAAGTAGCAAAAGATAAAATTTACAAATATTTAAAGGGGGCAAATATGTATAATGCCTCGGAACTTGCGTTATTAGCTAGATAGATTAACATTTTATATGAAGAAGACAGTATTTTTATTTTTTATGGCGATCGGCCTTTTTACACAGGCGGTAAATGGACAGATTAAACAACAGATTAACGCGATTAGTACGTTAGAAGTAACCGATAGAATTTGGGTAACGGTTGTTCCTAGTGACAGAAATGAGTTGGAAATTACTGGAGAATTGGCGGATAAAGTTGAAGCCGTATTTTCAAACAACGAACTTCGTTTAAAGATGAAAGCTGGATATTATTTAAAGGGAAATCAGGCATCTGTCGTTATTTACACGCCTACGGTTTCCAAAATAATCGCTAGAAAGGGCGCTGAGGTTAATTTTGAGGAAGAAACGCTTAAAAATGCCCGTTTAGATATTTTTGCCAATGAGGGTGCGGAGATTCGTGCTAAGATAGAATCGCAGCAGGTAGAGGTGGAGTCGAACACAGGCTCGGTAATCGATTTATTGGGAACTACGGATGAGCTGACGGTTAATAACACTGCGGGTGGTTCATTCTTTGGTAAGGATTTGAAAGCGCAGCGCGCATTAGTACGTACGAATGCTGGCGGAAAGACGGAGGTGTTCGCGAGCCAAGCTGCGGATGTTCAAACACGGGCAGGTGGTGTTATCGATGTATATGGCGATCCTCAACAACGCACACATAAGCGTATTGCAGGTGGTAAGATTAATTTCGTAAAAGGGAACGAAACACTATAGATAATAGTTTGATTTTAATATAAAAGAAGGTGTCTAAAAAGGCACCTTCTTCTGTTTTATAGCTTTTGCGATTTCATTACTGTTTTCATTTTTGAGTTTTAAGCAGTAAGTCGATATTTTATGGTTTTAACGCTCCTGACTCCAATTTTTATTGTATATAGTGTTTTATCGCTATAACCATTCCCAAAGAAGACATCGTTTGCCCACTTTTTCGCCCATTTTCTGAGGTTATGGGCAATGGCCATCAATCCGAACTCCACAGCGACTTTCTCCAGTCCTTTCATTGTGAACCGGGTAAACCTGTTGTTGCTTTTCATCTGACCGAAAACGGATTCCACTTCTATGGGTCGCTTGCTTCGATGGTACATTCCCTCTTCCGATACCAGCCTTTCCCGGGCTTTATCCTTGAGCTGATTGAGTCTATGGTTCACTTCAATGAGCCGATTGCCTTTAGCTTTATGACACCCACTGCGCATCGGGCAGCCTTCGCATCGCTGAGCCTGATAACAGCTGACCTGGGCTGTGTATCCGTTGGCACTAACTCTGGTTGCATGACCGATAAAGCTGAGCTTCTGTCCTGCGGGACATACATAATAGTCATCTTGCTGGTTGTAATACAGATTCTGTACCGAGAAAGGATCCTGTTTATGCTTGCGCTTCTGTTCCACATGAAAGTAATTGTACTTGACAAAGGCAGTTATGCCCTGTTTTTCCATCAATTCATAGTTCTGCTCGCTACCATAACCGGCGTCTGCTACAAGCTGTTCGCTTTGTTTTCCGTAATGGCACTCAAAGCCTTCCAAATGTTCCGGCAGGGTTGTGGTGTCGGCAGTTGTTTGATGGATGCTGTAATGGGTGATGAACTGATCTTCGGTGCTGATTTGGGTATTATAGGCTGGCTTAAGCTGGCCATTCTTCATGTGGTCCTCTTTCATCCGCATAAACACAGCATCGGTATCGGTCTTGCTATAACTATTGCGATCTCCCAGTACTTCCAGTTGCTCTTCATATTTCTCTAGTCGAGGCAAATAGTCCTCTTCAAGTTTCTTAAGTTGCTTATCAGTAGATTTATTGGCTCCTTTGAACTTGGCATTGATCGCTTCGATCTTTTCCTTCAACTGACTGCTATCGATGGCCTTGCTAACTTCTTGATTACCTAATAAAGATTGGTCTTGGGCGATCTGAGCCTCGATTTCCGAAAGAACCGAAGTAATGTTTGCTTCTAACTTTACCTTATTCTTCTCGACCGATTTCTTCCAAACGAACGTATAACGACCAGCGACAGACTCGATCTTGGTACCATCTACATATTGAACTTTCAAGCTAACATACTCCATATCATGTAGCATACGAACGATACTGGCAAACAGCTCTTGTATCTGTCCCTTAAGACGCTTTCCTCTGAAATAATTGATCGTACGATAATCAGGTGTACTGTTTCCTGAAAGCCACATGAAATGGATGTTCTCGTGAAGGGCCTGCTCGATTTTTCGGCAAGAATAGATATTGCTTAAATAGGCGTAGAACAGCACCTTAATGAGCATTCTAGGGTGAAAACTAGTGGTGCCTCCGCCTTTATACTGACGGATAATAGGTTCAAGATCCAACTGGTCAACAACCTGACTCACCAAACGAACCGGATGATTCATTGGAATACGATCTAAAATATTCTCAGGAAATAGACTCGGACTATTGGATGGAAGCGCTTTGAATTGTATGTTTGCCATATTGTTTTTTTGGGTGCACCTTAAGATACAAAATCTTAAGGACAAAAAAACAGAAAAACCCCGCCATTTTTTAATGACGGGGTTCTTTCTTTAAGAGACCTTTTTAGACAGCCTCTTTTTTTACTGATTTATTTTGTTTTCGAAGGTCACCAAGAACTTTTATTCCGATAGCTGGTTCAAAGGATGCATGAAAGATTTTCTAGCTGTTGAATGAGCTTGATCGGCTATCTGAGAGATTTAGATTGCTCGTATTCCCTTTTATCTGATTATGATGAAATTGTTAAATTTCCTCCTGCAAAATCAATATTGAAATTGTAACTTTGCGGCATGTCAGAAAAAATAATCATTCTCGATTTTGGATCGCAATATACGCAGCTAATCGCACGTCGCGTAAGGGAACTTAATGTTTATTGTGAAATCCATCCATACAACAATCTACCTGCTTTTGATGACTCAGTAAAGGGTGTGATCTTCTCTGGTAGTCCTTACTCCGTTCGTCAGGAGGAAGCTCCTCAAATTGATTTCAAAGCTATTCAAGACAAATTCCCATTACTAGGGGTTTGTTATGGTGCTCAATATATCGCGCAGAAATCCGGAGGCGAAGTGTTGCCTTCGACCATTCGTGAGTATGGCCGTGCGAATCTACAGTTCGTAGACAACGAGAATGAATTATTAAAAGGTATTCCTGTGCAGTCTCAAGTATGGATGTCGCATGGTGATACGATCAAAGAAGTTCCTTCAAACTTCAAGATCATTTCGAGTACTGACAAAGTTCGCGTTGCTGCCTACCATGTAGAAGGAACAAGAACATACGGTATACAATTCCACCCTGAGGTTACTCATAGTACGGATGGTCAGGTTCTATTAAAGAACTTTGTCATTGGTATCTGTGGTTGCCAGCAAGACTGGACTCCTGATGCTTTCGTAGATACTACAGTTGCTGAGTTAAAAGAGCAATTGGGTGATGACCATGTGATCATGGCATTATCTGGTGGTGTTGACTCAACGGTTGCTGCAGTATTATTGCATCATGCAATTGGCGAGAGACTACACTGTTTCTTCGTAGACCATGGCTTATTGCGTAAAGATGAGTACGAGCAGGTGTTGGAATCTTACAAGCATATGGGCTTGAACATTAAAGGTGTAAATGCGAAGGAATTATTCTACTCGCGTTTGGCAGGTGTTTCTGAACCGGAACAAAAGAGAAAGATAATTGGTGCTTCCTTTATCGACGTATTCGATGAGGCATCAAAACAAATACAAAGCGAACTTCCTGCAGGTGTAGAAGCTAAATGGTTGGGACAAGGAACTATTTATCCAGATATTATTGAATCTATTTCGGTAAAAGGTCCTTCGGCTACGATCAAGTCTCACCACAACGTTGGAGGTTTACCTGATTACATGAAACTCAAAGTAATTGAGCCGCTTAAGACTTTATTTAAAGACGAAGTACGCCGAGTAGGGAAGACTTTGGACGTAGATCCAGCTATCTTGGGTAGACATCCTTTCCCGGGCCCTGGCTTAGCGATTCGTATTTTAGGCGATATCACTGAAGAAAAGGTACGAATTTTGCAAGAAGCAGATGACATATATGTCCGCAACTTGAAAGAGTCCGGATGGTATGATAAGGTTTGGCAAGCAGGAACGATATTCTTGCCTGTACAATCGGTCGGCGTAATGGGCGATGAGCGTACTTATGAACACGTGGTTGCTTTACGTGCGGTAGGCTCGTTAGATGGAATGACGGCTGATTGGATTCACTTACCTTATGATCTACTTGCTAAAATTTCAAATGAAATTATTAATCATGTTAAAGGAATCAATAGAGTCGTGTATGATATCAGTTCAAAACCACCAGCAACCATTGAGTGGGAATAAACTAAAACAAAACATTTTAAGAAATACAGCATTCGCGGCAGCACTAGGCTTAGTGCTGTCCGTGAGTTCTTGTACCCCAAAAGTCGGTGTGCTCCGCTCGCCAGATGTTTATGGTGGTGCAGTAGGCAGCGAGAAGGGCAAAGAGGAGAAGAAAGAAGAGGCGAAAACTGCCGAAGAAAAGAAAGCAACGAAAGCTAACAATAGTATTGCTTTATTGTTACCATTCCAACTGGATCGCGTAGCGGTTAACTCCATGAGTGAGGAAGATGTCAAACGTTCTGCTTTAGCATTGGATTTCTATCAAGGATTTCAGTTGGGGATGAACGAGGCGACAAAGAAGAGCGGCGACTATGCATTGAAGGTTATGGATACCCAAGATAGCGAAATGCGTAATGTATCGCTGGCGGCTTCCAAAGATGTTCAGGACGCGATCCTTATCGTAGGTCCGGTTTATCCAAAGGAGATCCGCTCGTTTGGAAAGAGCCATACCAATAAAAATGTGCTTCAAGTAAATCCGTTAGCTGCGGCAATGCCTACGGAATTTAATCAATCGAATCTTGTTTCTATCACGCCTCCAATTCGTATTCACATGCGCGCCGTTGCTAACGAGGTCGCATCTAAATATAGAACTGGAGATGTTGTTTTAGTATTCGACGCACGTGATAATGATCATCGACAGTTCATTGCTGGTATCGACGAAGAGATTAAGAAAGTGAATCCTGCAATCGTGGTGAAGCATGTTACCACGGTCTCGCAATTGACGGCAGCTATGCCTGATCTGGAGACTGCTTTCGTAATTACCGGAACGACAGAGAAGAATCAATTACGTTCTTTAATTTCTGGCTTAGATGCGAAAGTAAGAGAAGGATTTGCCATCAAATTATTCGGACACCCACTTTGGGATCGCTTCGACTTCGGACCCTATTCTAACTTTTATAGAATGGACCCGACTATTACAGGTGAGAGTCATTTAAAAGTGTGGAGCACAGAAGTTCAGAATTTCCAACGTAATTATAAAAACCAGTTCAAGGTTGATCCTTCCGATTTCGCATATAAGGGATACGACGCTGGAAAATACTTCACCAACTTGTTGAACAAGTATGGTGCTGACTATGCAGACAAATTACAAAACGAAGGATTTAACGGTATTTTTAGCAACTATAAGTTTAAATATAACCAGCAATGGGGATATGTAAATGAAGGTGTTCAGCTAAGAACCTACCGTAATGGTTCTTTCCAATAAATAGATCTTGGAATACAACAGTAAGCGAGTTCATCAACAAGTTCGCAATTTCGAACGCACCTTAGATGGGTATCATTTCCAAGAACCTTTCTCTAGATATCTAACACAGTTTTATAAAAATAATAAGCAGATGGGTTCATCCGATAGAAGGATGAACTCCAGATACTGCTATAATGTATTCCGTTTAGGACGCGCTTTCGAAGATCTTCCTTTAACAGAGCGCTTAGCAATTGCCGAGTATCTTTGTGAGAAAGAAAGTGTTGTGGTTCATGAGTTTAAACCTGATTGGGTAAATAAAGGCTTTACGGATCTGCAAGATAAGATTGACTTTATTAGTTCATTATATGGTGAGTTTTTAAGCAAGGTATTTCCGCTGTCGGATCATTTGTCGCCCAGCATTGGAAAAGATGAATTTATCAGTTCTCATTTTATACAACCCGATCTTTTTATCCGCCTAAAGCGGGGCAGTGAAACGATCGTAAAGCAGGGATTAGAGGATCAAGCTATCTCTTTTTTAGAGGCAGGTCCCCAAACCTTAGTAATGAGCAATGGCATTAATCTGCAGGCTTTAAAGAAGATTCAGGGCTTATACGAGGTGCAGGATTATTCGTCGCAACAGAGTTTAAACGCCGTGCAAGCCAAGGCTAATGAAACATGGTGGGATGCCTGTGCCGCGTCGGGTGGTAAATCGCTGTTATTGTTAGATAAATTTCCGCATATCAATCTGATGGTTTCGGATGTTCGTTCGAGTATCCTCAGAAATTTAGATGAACGCTTTGACCTCGCAGGAATCAAAAAGCCTTATCGCAAAAAGATATTGGATTTAAATAATCCGGTTGATCATATCATGGCAAATGAGCGCTTTGATGGTCTCATCATAGATGCGCCATGTTCCGGCTCAGGGACATGGGGAAGAACGCCTGAGATCCTCTCTAAGTTCCGTGAGGATGAGCTTCAAAGGTTCTCAACGTTACAAAAGCGCATTGTGAAGCATGCTATTCCTTATTTGAAGACTGGAAAGAGTTTGATTTATATCACCTGTTCGGTATATAAAGAGGAGAATGAGGAGGTTGTTTCTTTCATTGAAAACGAACTTAACCTTAAGCTGGAAAGCATGACGCCCATATTAGGATACGATCGTAAAGCGGATTCCATGTTTACGGCTAAGTTCATTAAGCCTTAATCTAATCGCAATTCAAAGGAATTACCAATACAGGACAAGTTGCTTTTCGAATAATAGCCTCGGATACAGATCCTGATAAGAAATGGTCAAAACCAGTGCGACCATTCGTGCCTACAATTATTAAGTCGGCTGTCCATTCCTTAGCCACCTGCAAAACTTCATCGCGGACATCACCTATTCGATTAAATGTAAAGGTTTCGGAAGCAGCGCTGAACTCTGTCGCTAAACCATCTAAGAAGTTCTGCGCGGATTGCTGCTGAATTTCCGATACCTCCGGGACAATGATAGGTTGCTGTCCTAATAACGGATCAACGCCATAGCTTGTCGGTGAAGTAGGAGGGACTACAGTTACTAATGCCAACGACGGCTTTAGATCGGCTACTATTCCTTTCGCATAGTTGATCGCACGCTCCGAACAGGGGCTTTCATCAACTGCTAATAATATTCTATTAAATTTTGTTGCGCTCATAATCTTAAGTGTTTGTCTACCTAATATATTAAAAACCTTGTAGGCAATAAATAGTTTTAGTCATTTTTTCTGTTAAACTCTGCTTTTTAATAATAAGTTAGAATACAAACCTTTACGACATGTTCTTTCTAAAGAGCTTTAACGCCATCTTTAGAAGTGAAAACGTTTTGCTTAGAATGGTTTATTAGAATAGTAATCTTTATTCCGAGAAATGAGATACCGACGAAAATTATAATGAGGGAGACTAAAGAATGAGTATACTTAATTAAATTCTAAGAATAATTCGATTTTCCTGTTCAGGGGGAATTGAACAGGAATCTTTAGAAGTAAAAAATACAGTAAAATAGAAAAGGCGGCATTCGCCCCCTTTTCTATTTTACTGTATTTTTTATACGTTAAAACGGAAGTGCATAATATCACCGTCTTCTACGATATATGTTTTTCCTTCGACAGATAGTTTTCCAGCTTCTTTCACTGCTGCTTCTGAACCATATTTAATAAAGTCTTCATACTTGATAACCTCGGCACGGATAAATCCCTTTTCGAAGTCTGTGTGGATTACACCAGCTGCTTGCGGAGCAGTATATCCTTTCTCAATTGTCCATGCGCGAACTTCCTGAACTCCTGCTGTAAAATAAGTAGCAAGATCTAAAAGCGAGTAGGCTGCGCGAATTAACTTATTAACGCCAGATTCTTCTAGACCTAAATCGTCTAAGAACATCTTGCGTTCTTCGTAATCCTCAAGCTGTGCAATTTCTGATTCAATTTGTGCAGAGATCACTAAGACTTCGGCATTTTCATCTTTTACTGCTTCTTTCACGCGTTCTACATAAGCATTTCCTGTGTTTACAGAAGCCTCATCCACGTTACATACGTAAAGAACAGGTTTTACAGTTAACAATGTAAGATCAGCAATGAATTCAGCATCCTCTTCAGAGATAGGAGCTGTTCTTGCAGATTTACCAGCTTCCAAATGCTCTTTAACAACAGAAAGGATTTCAAATGTTTTCTTAGCATCTTTGTCACCACCTGTTTTAGCCATCTTTTCTACCTTTTGAATACGTTTTACAACAGTATCCAAGTCCTTCAATTGAAGTTCAGTATCAATGATTTCTTTATCACGGATAGGGTCAACCGATCCATCAACGTGTACAACGTTGCCATCATCAAAACATCTCAATACGTGGATAATAGCATTCGTTGTACGAATATTACCCAGGAATTGGTTTCCTAGTCCTTCGCCCTTTGAGGCGCCTTTTACAAGGCCGGCGATATCTACGATCTCTATATTATTTGGAACGATACGTTGTGGATTTACTAACTCAGCTAATTTGTTTAAACGTTCGTCTGGTACAGTGATTACACCTACGTTAGGCTCGATAGTACAGAACGGGAAGTTTGCTGCCTGTGCCTTTGCATTCGATAAACAGTTAAAAAGGGTTGATTTGCCTACGTTCGGTAGGCCAACGATACCACATTGTAATGCCATATTGATTTTTCTTAAAAATTCACGCAAAGATAATAAAAGGAGAGCATATTCGGGACTATCCCATTAGGATAAATTAGCAGCCTTCAAATTGCTTACAATTTTAAGTTAATATGACCTTTTTATGAACATTAAATTACTTAGAATGAATAGAGTAGCTTGATGTTTACAAATTTTAACATTTTCCAATTAATCTTTCGGCATGATTTTGCGGTCATACCATCAAATTAACAATAAAAAACGAACCCAAAATAAGGAGGTTAATATGAAAAAGTTATTCTACGTTGTTGTCTTTCTAAGTGCTTTTGCTTTCGCAAAGCCAGCTAACGCTCAAGTAAATGTTAGTATTAATATCGGTTCACAACCTCTTTGGGGTCCAGGTGGATATGATTACGCGAGGTATTATTACATGCCGGAAATGGATGTTTATTATAATGTTTCCAGCCGTCATTACACTTACTATCATGGCGGACGTTGGGTAACACATCGCAGTCTACCAAGTCGTTACGGACGCTATGACTTGCATAGAACCTATAAAGTGGTGATGAATGATGCGAATCCATGGAGAAATCACCGTCGCCATCGTAGCAACTATCATGGATATGCAAGAAACTATAGCCAAGTTTCCATCCGCGACTATGGTAGAGGCCATAAGCACTACGGAAAGAGCTATAAAAAAGCACATAAAGAATACCGTAAGGCAGAAAAAAGACATGCAAAATACCACAAGCAAAGAGAATCTAGAAGAGATAGAGACTATAGAAATGTAAGAGGAATGTGGTAGAAAAAATATACCTACAAAAGGGAGCTTAACAGAAAGCTCCCTTTTTTGTACCTCTTTATAAATAGTTAATAATTCGCTACTTTTGTAAAAATTTTAATTGCGCATTGCGAAGCCATGTTGAAAAAGAAATTGCTTATTACCTTTTCCATCTCCCTATTTCTCGGAGCTTTTTATTCATGTAATCAAATTGTAGGCTCGACGACAACGGCGAACGCCGTCGAAACACCGGACCAAAAGCCAGAGATAGAAGAGCCTGTTCAACAGGATACGCTATACCTAATGGATAAATTAGATTCATTAAATCGCAATTTAATTGTATTTCCTGCGGTTGATTCTTTAAATAAGATCGAACCTAAACAAGCAAAACGTAATCTTCGGGATTCTATATACCGCGAGCTGAACAAAAAGGATAAACATATCTACCTTACTTTTGATGATGGTCCTTTGATTGGCTCTCGTGCAATCGATTCTATCGCCACAGCGAAGGATACCAAATTGAGTGCTTTCTTAGTAGCGAAGCATGCAAATATGAGCAAGCGTTTGAAGAATGACTTTGAGCGTTATTCGAAGAACCCACTTGTGGAGTGTTATAATCATAGTTACACGCATGCGAATAATAGATTCCATGCCTTCTATAGCAATCCTGAACTGGCAGTTGCAGATTTCGAACGCTGTGAAGAAGCGTTAGGATTAAAACAAAAGATTGTTCGTATGCCAGGACGTAATATCTGGTTATTTGACGATGTTCGCCGGGTAGACTTAACGAGTGGCAGTCAAACTGCTGACTTGTTAGGAGCAAATGGATACCGTATTTACGGTTGGGATGTCGAGTGGAAAATACACGGATTGTCAGGAAACCCTGTTCAGTCGGTAAACGAAATCTACACACGCATTCGCACCATGTTAGGCAATAAGTCTACTTTAAAACCGAACAATATTGTCCTTTTAATGCACGACGATATGTTTCAGAATAAAAAGGGGCAGCAATTGCTTAGTGGTCTGATTGACAGCTTGAAACAACATAAAGACTATCACTTCGAGTTTATTTCCACTTATCCGCACAAATACTAAACTTCAAATTTCGAGGGAATATTGGTAAATTGATTAAACTTTTCAATGAAAAAGAAGTTTAGTCCATATGACCATATCTCAGTTATTCAAGAAAATTACTCCCTTCACCAAACCCTATAAAAATCTAATTTTTTATACGCTGGTTTTAACGGTTATCGGATCATTTGCCGCACAAGTAAATGCCTTCATCTTAAAATATACCGTCGACTCGATATCCGAACTGCTTGTCAATAAAACACCGCTGCGCATGGGATTGCATTTGCTCGGTATTATTTCGGCAGTTCTGTTGGGTAAAGAGATTATCTATTCCATCGTTCAATTCGGTCAGAAGTTTTATGGAGAAAAGCTTAGGATTATGATTGCACGCGACTTCTCGCAAGCAATAGTCGATAAGATATTAACCTATAAAATGGCGTTCTACACGTCGAGCATCAATGAGTCCGGAAAGTTGCAGACACGAATCGATGCCGGTATCAGCTCACTCACGCGTTTAGTACAGAACTTCTTTATCGATATCTTGCCGCTATTTGCCAATGCTATTATCGCCTTGGTATGTATGTTTATTGCCAATTTCTATGTCGGATTGGTCGGCTTGATCATCATCCCGATTTATTTCTACGTGTCGCAAATGCAAGCGCAAAGGCTATCGGGCTTTCGTAGGAATATGCGTAAGTATAGAGAAAACAAAAATAACCAGATTATCAATCTAATTGATTCCATTACCGTTATCAAGTCGTTCGTTCGGGAGGACTTGGAGGCAGAGCGTCATAAAGAAATACAATATGAGATGACGGAGAATCAGATGGCAACACGCAAGACTAGTTTCATCTTCGACAGCATCAAAAGTTTCATAGAACAGATCGGCGTAGTTATCGTAATCATCCTGAGCGCCTACTTTGTGCTGAATGAGCAGATGTCTATTGGTGCAATCATGTTCCATATCATGTTGTTCAACAACGTTTCGGCACCTATCCGACAATTACACCGTATTTACGATGAGCTCAATGATGCATTGATCTATTCCGAGAGCTTCTTCGAGATCTTGGAAGATGAAGGGCAGAAGGAGCCAAGCGGAAACTATAAACCCGATTCTATCAAAGGCTTAATCGAAATCAAGAATATCAACTTCACATATCCTAATGGTCATCAAGCAATTACAGATTTCAGTATGACCATCTGCCCGAATCAAAATACCGCCTTGGTAGGACTATCGGGGGCCGGAAAAAGTACGATTATCAACTTGCTGGATAAGTTTTACGAACCGGATAATGGACAAATCTTATTGGATGGCGTAGATATTAGAGAGTATGATACCGACTTTTTAAGGGAGAATGTGGGATTAGTATTGCAGCGGAACCACATCTTTAAGGGAAGCATTGCCGATAATATCCGCTATGGTAAAACCGAAGCAAGTTTGGAAGATGTAATCGAAGCGGCGAAGAAAGCGTACATACATGAACAAATAATGGAGCTTTCGAATGGTTACGACTCGGAAGCACATCTTTTGTCGGGGGGCCAGCAACAACGTATTGCTATTGCCCGTATGTTTTTAAAGAATCCGCCTATTATCTTCTTGGACGAACCTACTGCTAATCTGGATGCCATTGCCACCGAGCAGATAAAAAACAGCTTAGACGCCATCAAAGTGGGGCGTACGGTAATCATTGTATCCCATAGCATCTCGCAGATTATCGACTCCGAACATATTATTGTTATGGAGAAAGGCCGGGTAGTGGAAGATGGAACGCATGAGGAACTTTTTGATAAACATGGGACCTATCACAAGATTTTTAGCGCTATGGCGAATAGCTTGAACATCCACAAAATAACAGAATCATTGAAAGAAGATTGATAAAACCAATTTCAGGCAAGTTTTTTGTGTTAAATTTACCGATTAAGAAATTTAGCACAAGAAAGAATATATGTTGTACCCGCTTCTTAGATCCTTCGTGAAATTTGGATTAAACTGGTATATAACGGATTGGCAGTTGAAAAATATGGCGATCGCTAGTCTTCAGCATCCGACTATCGTTGTTTCCAATCATCCGAATTCCTTTTTCGACGCGTTAGTATTGGCGGTCAATAGCCCCAAGGAAACGCGTTTTTTGGTGCGTGGTGATATTTTTAAGAAGGAGTGGGCGAATTGGACATTGCGGACATTATTCATGATTCCCATCTACAAGAAATCGGATGACCCTGATTTTGAGGTCATGAATGCTTTTACCTATGATGAATGTGCTAAATGGTTAAAATCAGCCGAGAATATCGTCATTTTTCCTGAAGGTGTTTCTCGCAACTCGCATTTGTTGCGCCCCTTTATGCCTACGGGTTTTACTTCCCTGATCAAGCGAGCAATCAGCATGGATATCCCGGTTCAGATCCAACCTTTTGTCATTGGCTATAGCTCGTTCGACTATATCCCTAAATCTGTGTCCTTGGAGGCATTGAGTCCGATTGACAGCACCGATTATATCAGTGATGGAGATGTAGACGCTGCGCGCATCCTGCAGTTGGTCCGCGAGGAAATGGAAAGTGCTATGCCTTCAGGCCCTGTTGAACCAAGTATTGATTATTTAAAATCGAGAGAATGGATGAAGATTCCGGCAAAGGCGGGATACTATACGCATAACTGGTTGTATAAATTGGTCAAACAACAAATCGAAAAGAAAACATCGGGAACTATTTTCTATGATTCATTAATGTTCGGCGTGCTTTTGTTCGGCTATCCAGTCTTAGTATTGCTAATAAGCCTAATTATCGGAAATATCATCGGCTTTTGGACTGGCCTGCTATTTTTCGTGCTGATGCCTTTTCTTTCCTACTGCTGGGTTCAATATCAACCTGTAAAAATCAATGGCGAGAAAGAAAGTCTTAAGGTGAATCGACTAAATTAGATTAGATATTAGATATTAGACATTAGAACTGCAGCAATGCAGTTTTTTTTGTCTCGAACCAGGAAAAGAATGATGCAAGGATATACAGGATCTGACGTCATAGGTCTTAATACTAAGTACTATTTCTGGGAACATTTGATTTCAATTTGTTCCCTTTAACTTTGCTCCAAAGTTTCTTACTGTATTTGATGATCAAATAGAAAAATACCGCTACGAGAATGATAGCGAGAATCGGTAGAAAGACCGCTAGAATACTCATTAAAGTCGACCCCACAGTTTCTACCGTTGATATGACGGGATTTCCGATCCCTCCGGTAGTTCCACTCGATGCAGCGCGGGTGCCCGCTAAGGCTGAGCTGATAGTTGCCGCCGTACCTCCACCAGCAATTAATGCCAACGACCATTGCGTCCAATCGTTTACTTCGGTGAATTGCGAAGCAAATAACAAAGAGCCTGCAACCGTTGCTAATGGTACGGATATGGTATCAAGAAGGTTGTCGACAAAAGGAATATAATAAGCAAGAATTTCAATCAAGGTAGCCGTTCCAGCACCAATGACGGCAGGCAAGGTTCCAACCCATGCAAAGCTTTCATTCGCCGGAATCCATCCCATATAGGTTCCTAAGCTAAAGAAGAAAATAGGGAGAAATACACGAAATCCTGTAGCAGCCGCTAGGCCAATACCAACAAAAAGGGAGAGCAAATATTCCATGCTAGATTTGAGATATGAGGTGTAAAACTTTAGACATTTTATTCCACAAAATAAGGTTATCTAAGATTCTTATAGCAAAAATAAGTCCAAGTGATAAGAGGGGCCATAGATCTTTATACCAAGTACTAAGCATTAACTACTATTTCTGAAAGGAAGGAGAGTTTGTCTTGAACCAGGAAAGGAAGGATTCTAGGATGACCAGGATCTTGCAGAGTTGTTAGCATAGGAGTTTACAAGAAAGCGTTAAATTATTAACTATCTAATAATTTACCACTGCCTTTTCATAAGCGTATCAAACCCTTTCCGGAGCGGCTCTGATAGGGTTATACAATGGGAGTGAAAGGGGAGTGAAAGGGTTTTAACTGAACGAAGGTTTGCGGTTTTGCCATAGAAGCAGGAAAGCTAGAGAGAATATTGCATGATCCTGCCCATCCTAAAATCCTTCCTTTCCAGAAATAGTAGTTAGTAGTTAGTATTTAGTAATGCGAATTAAGGGTTGAAATATATTGGAAAAATCTTCTTAAAAAGAGGGTCGAAAACTTGTATAAAAGCCTGATTATCAGTATATTTATAATGTTCCTTAAGCATTATAAAACAACATGATCAATCAGGCCAAGGCTCTAAAATTAATAAAATTATACCAGTATGTGTGTGATAAATATGACAGTGAACTGCAATATTACTGTCAGCGATTTTCAAACAATAACAAACCTGACTTTACTGATCAGGAGGTTTTGACCATCTATTTATTCAGTGTGCACGAGGAACAGCGGCTAAGGATCAAGCAGATTCATAAATTCGCCTCGGATTATCTGATGGATTGGTTTCCCAAGCTAACTTCGTACGTAGCATTCAACACCCGTATCAACCGCCTTTTTGATGTTTTGAGATCTCTCTGTCAGTCAGTTATAGAGGACTTTGCTCCAGAAGAGTGCTCCAGAGAATTTTCCCTACTGGACTCTATGCCCATCATAACCTGCAGTGGGACTAGAAGAGCAAAGGTAGCTCTGGAGATAACGGATAAAAGCTTCTGCTCAACGAAGAGGCTTTGGTATTTTGGATTAAAACTTCATGCGCTCAACAGCTATAACAAATCCACGCTGCCTCGTCCGGAAAGCATTGTAATAAGCAAGGCATCTGAAAGTGACCTGAACATATTTAAGGAGAACTGGGCATCCATCGCAGGTAGGACGTTCTTTGGTGACAAGATATACCGTGACGCCCCATTCTTCGAGTGGTTTTATAAAGAAAAGAAATCAATTATGTATACCCCGATAAGGGAAACCCAAGGAAAGCCGGATTGTTTAAAAAACAGGGATCGTGCTTATAATGATCTGTTTTCAAGAGCAGTATCTAGGGTAAGACAACCAATCGAATCCTTTTTTAATTGGATAAATGAAAAAACACAGATACAAAACGCAAGTAAGGTCAGATCTACCAAAGGACTATTAGTACATGTGTTCGGTAAATTAACAGCCTGTTTCATAAAGCCTATTTTCAACCCTTAATTCGCATTAGTAGCTAGTATTTAGTATTAAGACCTATGGCGGACGATATGGGTAGCAAACCAAACCTCCTGCCCATCCTTGCATCCTTCCTTTCCTGGTTCAAGACAAAACCTCCGGCCCATCCTTTCATCCTTCCTTTCTTGGTTCAAAACAAAGCTCATACAAGAAAGGCGCCTAATCGGCGCCTTGTGTCTTATATCTAATGTCTAAAATCTAATATCTTCCTCACCCTTCCAATTCCATAATCTCTTCAGCAAGTTTTTCCCAATCGCTTTGGAACTGATCGTATCTTGCTTTTTCGGAGTTATAATTTCTGGTTGTCTCCTGGAGCTTGACGGCGTCGGAATAGATTTCTTCTTTTGCGAGCTCGGCTTCCAGATTTTTGACTGCAACTTCTTGGTCGGCAATCTTTTGTTCTAGAGCTGCTAGTTCTCTGTTTTTCTTTTGTAAGGTTTTCTGTAGATCGTCGGTAAGTACCGGTTTTTCCTTTTTAAGCTCTTCTTTGACCTTTTTAGGTTGTTTTTCTTCCGGTTTTACCACGCGTTTGGAATTCCAAACCTCATATTCCTGATAGGTACCAGGATATTCTTTGATTTTCTTGTCTTCGATATACCAAATTTTATTGGCAACATTATCCAGGAAATAACGGTCGTGGGATACGACGATGAACGTTCCTTCGTATTGTTGCAAGGCTTGTATAAGGATGTTTACAGACGCCATATCCAGGTGGTTGGTCGGCTCATCGAGAACTAGGAAGTTAGCATCCGCTGTTAAAGCTTTCGCTAGCGCGACTCTGGATTTCTCGCCTCCCGATAATACTTTGATTTTCTTGAATACATCATCTCCGGTAAATAAGAAACAACCAAGTATCGAGCGAAGTTCCGTTTCGGTATGCTTAGGGGCAAAAGCGACTAACTCCTGAAGAATAGAATTCTCTAGGTGTAAGGCCTCCAGTTGATGCTGGGCGAAGAATGTCTGCGAAACATTATGACCTTTTGTGCTCGTACCGGTATATTCGCTGTCGGCATCTGCTACGATACGTAGCAAGGTTGATTTACCTTTACCGTTTGCACCAATTAATGCTATTTTGTCGCCCTTTTCGATCAATCCGTCTGTCTTTTCTAAAATTTGAAGATTAGGATAAGATTTAGATATTTGGTCGATCGTCACGACGTGGCGGCCCGAAGGTTTGGAGAACTTGAAGCTGAAGTTTACTTCCGGATTGTCATCATCGATATCATCAACCTTTTCCATACGGTCTAAAGCTTTGATTCTCGACTGTACCATCTTCGCCTTGCTGGCTTTTGCACGGAAGCGTTCGATTAGCTTCTCTTCTTGCTTAATCTTTGCTTGTTGGTTCTTGAATTGATTTCCTTGGATTTCCTCACGTAGGGATTTCTCTTCTAAATAGAAAGAATAGTTCCCAGCATATAGCGTTAGCTTCCCTTTACGAGATTCAACCGTTTTATTGATGATTCTGTCAAGGAAGTAACGGTCGTGGGAGACGATTACAATCGCACCTTCGAATGCCTGTAGATAGTTTTCCAGCCATTTGATAGAGGGTAAGTCTAAGTGGTTGGTAGGCTCATCCAGTAACAGGATATCCGGTGTTTGCAATAAGATTCGCGCAAGCATCACACGCATACGCCATCCTCCGGAGAATGTCGCCAATGGTCGCTGTTGTTCATCTTCAGAAAAACCTAGTCCGGCTAGGATTTCATGGGCGCGGAATTCGATGCTGTAGCCATCCAAGGCTTCAAATTCCATCTGCTTATCGCTTAGTTTATTGAGGATCTCGTCGGAGTAGTCGGTCTCTAGTTTCTTTAATAGAACTTCGATTTCGCTATGCAATTGATTTTGACGTTCGAATGCCTCCATAGCCACGTGCAGGATGCTTTTATCCGAGTGGTAGGATAGGAGGTCCTGGTTCAGATAGCCAATCTTTAAGTCCTTCGCCATCGAAATGGTACCGGCTGTTGGGCTATATTCCCCTACGATGATTTTCAGTAGAGTCGATTTACCAGTACCGTTTGCACCGATCAATCCGACCTTATCTCCTGGCTTAATATGCCAGTTCGCTTCATCGTATAATGCGCGAGCGCCAATTTCAAATGTTAAATTATTTATTGATATCATTTCGACGCAAAAGTAATGAATATTTCTGCTTCTTTGGCTACCTTTGCGGTATGTACAAATTAGTTAAACCACTATTTTTTCAGATGAACCCTGAGCAAGCGCATCATAATGTGACTTCGGGGTTGAAATTTTTTACTAAAATCTGGGGATCTAACGCGCTTTTAAAATCATTATATACCGTTGAAGACCCGAGATTACAAACTACAGTTTTTGGTTTAACGTTCAAGAATCCGGTGGGATTGGCAGCGGGATTTGACAAGAATGCGGATTACATTGAGCAGATGTCAAAGCTGGGGTTTGGATTTATTGAAATCGGAACCGTGACGCCGAAACCGCAACCCGGAAATGATAAGCCGCGTATGTTCAGATTGGTGAACGACCAGGCATTGATCAACCGTATGGGCTTTAACAATCAAGGTGCCGATGTGGCGGCAGGACGATTAAAGCACCTGAAGGAGAAGAATGGCGTTATTATCGGTGGGAACATTGGTAAGAACAAAGTAACTCCAAATGAGGAGGCCGTGAATGATTATATTTATTGCTTTAATTCCTTGTTTGATTATGTAGATTATTTTGTTGTCAATGTAAGTTCTCCAAATACGCCGGGTTTACGTGATTTACAAGAGAAGGAACCGCTGAAGAAGATTTTGAATAAGCTTCAGGATTTAAATAATGCGAAGGCGAGTCCTAAACCTATCTTATTAAAGATAGCTCCCGACTTGACGGATTCGCAATTAGATGATATTGTGGAGATTGTTCAGCACACCAAGATTGCCGGTGTCATTGCAACCAATACGACGATTTCGCGCGAGGGACTCTATAGCGATCCTAATTTAGTGAAGGAAGCAGGTGGGGTTTCAGGAAAGCCGTTGACAAAACGTTCTACCGAAGTCATCAAGTACTTGTCGGATAAGTCAAATAAAGCATTCCCAATTATTGGGGTCGGAGGGATTCATTCGGCCGCAGATGCGATAGAAAAGCTTAATGCTGGTGCTAGCTTGATTCAGATATATACGGGCTTCATCTATGAAGGTCCGGGGCTGGTGGCTGAAATCTGTAAAGGAATATTAAAGGGGAAATAAAATTTCCCCTTTTTTTGATGCTAATTAAAGCTCTTTCTTCAAGATATAATGGTCTTTCAGTGGGCCATCAATTGGGTTTCCATCTTGATCTAGCGAGAATAGCTGATTCTCACCAACCTTCAATTTCATATTGACTTCATTCCCCATCAGATGTACGACGCTGCCGTTGTCATGCCACATAAATTTACCAGCATCTTCGATTTTAGTATCGCGCTCTTGATAAACTCCAGTGTACTTAAAGGTTAAGTCATTATTTAAAACAACAGTTGTTTCAATTCCTGGACAATCGGCGCAAGGAATAACTCCTTTATATGTACCTGCCCAGTCGACCGAGTTTTGCGAGTTATGCGCATTATCCACAGTGTCAGCGCTCGTGTCGTCAGACATAGTAGTGGTATCAGCTCCGGCACCTTGTTTATTCGCATTCGATTCACAAGCGGCGAAGGTTAGTGCTCCAACGCAGAAGGAAAGTGATAATAATTTCTTCATAATACAACGATTTTTGTTGCTTAAAGTTAACCAAAAACCAGACCAATAGAAATGAATTGTTTTTTTAATTAATAGCAGGCACAAAAAACGTAAGCCTACTTGCTGGAAAAGTAGGCTTACAAAAAGATAATGAAGAACTTTAGTATTGGTCGATGAAATAGTTGAGTAGGTCAGTTGTCGTGACTATACCTACTAGTTCTTCGTTTTCAACGACTGGAATTGAATGAAAGGAATGCTTGGATAAAATTTCTGCAGCTTCTTTAACCGTGCTGCTCGGCAATATGCTGACTGGCGTTTTTGCCATAAGTTGCGTAACGGTGTATGCGTCGTAAACCACTGATTCGATATCGTCGTCTTCAGTTACATCAACATAGCTTATCTTTAACAAGTCGGAATAACTCACTACGCCTACTAATTTCTTGTTTTCTACTACAGGTAGGTGACGAATATTGTGTTTTTTGAAAAGATTTTCCGCGTCGTAAAGACTGTCTTTTTGGGATAGAGTAATCAACTCTTTACTCATGATTTGCGATACTGGGACTCTTTGTTTCATAAACTATCTTATTTGTCTATCGCTCCATTAGCGAATAGTCAAATATCCATCGAATATGATTGAAATACCACGACGCTCATTACATTTTAAAATGATTGTAGTCTTGTGAATTTAATAAAGTATTTCTTACCTTAGTAGTTTGCTCATATCAAATCCCCAATACTTTCTTTTAATCATATAGCAATGCTAATTAAGCATCGGCGTTTTCATTCTTGTAAAGGCAATATTAGCGCTTGAAAAAATGATCCAAGGGGCCATTGCCCTTGCCGAGCGATCTGTCTTTCGCTGCTAATATAGCGTGATGTACATAATCCAACGCTTTTTGGCATGCCACAGGCAGGGTATCGCCTAGCGCAAGGTAAGATGCAATTGCTGAGGAAAGGGTACATCCCGTTCCGCGAGTGTTTTTGCTCGCTATTCGTTCAGACTCATATATTTCAGGATCTTGGCCTGCTATTTTTAATATGCTGCTAAGTTTTTCGCTATCCAAATGTCCGCCCTTGAGCAATACGGCATGCATCCCCATATGGATAAGCTTATCAGCAGCTTGGTTCATTTCTTCAAGGTTGGAAACTTTACATTCAGTCAGCATACTTGCTTCATCGAGGTTGGGAGTGACTAGGGTAGCCATCGGATAGAGGAGTGCTTTGGACAATGTAATGGTTTCCTGATCTACCAACAGGTGCCCCGATGTAGAAACCATGACGGGGTCAATAACAATGCTTCCCTGATATCCTTTTAATAAACGAGCAACGATTTCGACTTGGTTAGGATTTGGAAGCATACCAATTTTAATGCTGTCGGGATAAATATCGTCGAAAATACAGTTTAATTGATCTTCCACTGCTTGATCAGGAATAGGGTAGACCGATCGAACTCCCATTGTGTTCTGTATAGGCAAGGCCGTCAGTACATTCACGGCATAACAGCCTATTGCAGAGATGGTCTTCGTGTCTGCCTGTAAGCCTGCCCCGGCAATGCTGTCAAATCCGGCGATACTTAGAACTGTTTTGGCACTATGGTGGGTTGCTGTGTCTATCATTTACGCACAAAGATAGGGATGTTCGGGAACATTCGCTGAGCCTTTGTCCGTCACAAAATGTTAATAGTTAATTCATACAATAAATGATGTTTTACGATTAGGTAAGCTTAAATTCCTATTTGATAATAGGATAGGATTAAATCGGAACTTAAATCGAGAGAATTTTAACAATTTTATAAATAATGGTAGTTGGCTTGAACGATATAAACGAAATGTTTTATGATTGTATTTTTAGATATTGACGGTGTGATGGTACATGCAAATCCGCATAGACCTGTAGAGCTTGATGCCGACGGATTTTATAAGTTCAACGATGTTGCTGTTAAAATTCTTCAATCGACCATATATTTTACAAAAGATCAAATAGTGCTTTCTAGTTCCCATCGCTATAGATATAGTATTGCAGAATGGAAAGAGATTTTTGGTCGACGTGGATTAAAATTTAAGTTTTTAAGTATTTTAGATTTCGTGAGACGTGGTCCAAACGCGCAAGATTCTGTTGGGAAATCTGATAGAATTAGCAGGAAGGCCGAGATCTTCGGATGGATAGCAGCAAATAAGGTTTCGGAACAAAATGTTGTTATAATTGATGATGATAAGTCGCTAAATGATTTACCAAAAGAACTTAAGAAAAGATTAGTTTTAACCAATCCCTATAATGGTTTAATTGAGCAATCTCAATTGCATCAGGTTCTGAAGAGAAGGGTGAAGAGGAAGTTGTAGTTGATATAGCACACTCCCTCTCTAATGAATCTTATAAAATCTCTTAAATAAGTTTATGGATTCTTAAAATTGTATCCCTATCTTTCTGTTTCTCTGCTTCTGATATCTGCTCCCATGGTACTAAGGAAGGATGCAGTTTAAGATCATCATTTCTGGTTGTTCCAAAATCCCATCCATGTAGATATCGATGCGCCATCCACCTTTTGTGTTCAATTATTGCTAGGTATTCAATTTCTTCAGACGTGAATTGGAAATCCTTAGGGTTCGTTGTTTCCAAGGGTTTTCCGGTCAGTAAAAGTTTGAAAGGAATATGATCTGCCTGCGTTCTATTTGCATCCTTCGCATCTTCGCTAAGTGTGTGCCAGTCGGAGGTATATCGGCTGCTTTCTGTGGCTTCCCCGGAGGTTAGTTTTTGATAATCATCGTGGATTGCCTGCGCTATTTTGTCTTGTTTTTCACCGGTGATAAACTCAATGCTGCAGGTTTCTTCGATCCCTCCAAAGAAGTGAATCCTTTTGTTTTCCTTGCTGCCTTCCATCAATGCTCTTAATCCTTTGCCTTCTGCATTGAGCGTATAAATCGCAAATTCGGATGGTCTACTTTTTTGGAGAAGTTCTAATGCGTTGTTTAGGTTTATTTCATCGTCATCGAAGGCATTGATGACAATTGCTTTTTTATTTAATTCGCCTAAGTTTTGCTCATGCAAAATCGGCGTAAAAGACCCTTCAAATTCGTGAAAACTGATCTCACCAATTTTATGAGCCATAGGATATCTTTCCTGAAATTGGATTTGTGCCTTATTAGCCCCCTCGGTATAAATAGCGATCTTTGGTTCTTTATTCGGGTGCAGGTGCATAATACGAAGTGCCTGCAAAAGGATAGCTTTAGCAAAATCTCCAAATCCAATGAATACTATTTTCTCCAGATCTTGAGATTGTCCGGCTTCCAGATCGTTGACGAGCTTGGTAAAGAATTGCCGAGCAACCATCTTATGGACATTAAAGAAATGTAGGTCTACGCTGTTATTAGCGAATTGGAGATCTGCATTTTTCACTAAGTCGATCAGTCGAGGATTTCTTAGGTGCACATAACAGCGAAGCGCATTATCACAATTGGATTTCTTGTAGATTTGCTGCACTGATTCTACAATCTCAATTACTGTCTGCTCGTTTTCAAGAAATACGATTAGGTCTGAGGCTCTTTTGATACCGGCTTCCAGTAATGTATTTTCATCCTCCGCATTTCCAATGATTACTTTATGTCCCTGTTTTTTAACCGCAGATATGTTGGCATGTTCCGTTTCTTTCTCAATCACAATTCCTTGCTGATTCTTGTCCTCTTTAAGGCCTTGGAGAAGCTGACGTCCTTTTTTTGAAACACCTATGCTGATGAGGTGATTTTGTTTGAAAGAAGCCATCAGGAGCGTGTATTGCTCACTAAAAATCTTTTGTATAATCTTAAAGGCTCCAAATAGTAGAATGAAAATCGTGAATATCTTTGCCACAATGAGTTCCCAAGGGATACTTGCATCTTCCAGTGAGGTTGCAGACGGATCACTCCCGAACACAATTTTGATGATTCGGTAGATGCGATCGGGTAAATATCTGAGCGTATTGCTTTCGGGATAGAGTTTGGATAGCCCTATCCAGGAGAGTACGATCAGTGCGACGATAAATATGATTCCAAATATGCCTTTTTGCCTTCTATTGAGCTTCATGCTTGTTATTGTTTAAGTTTTTGTGCTGCTGTCTGTAAGATTTGTTGTACCTCTTTTTTCAAATTCTCATTCCTAATCTTCGGAAGCTGAATTGTTGTCAATTCATACATTCGTTGCCCTATGTATTTGGTTTCGGGCTTTGCACCGAAGTAGTCTGCAAGGATGGCGCGAGATAGGGGATGCTGTGCATAGTTTACCCCAAGGAACTGTACATCAGCATCGGTTTTGATCGGGTAGTGCTTTTTGATGATTTCGACGATTCCTTCTTTTGAGTTTGGAGAGAGTGTTCTGACATCCGGATCCTGAAAATACCAGGTATTGTAGGTTTTTTTATTATCATTGAACGCTAATATGGCGCCCGTTTCTTCGTCGTATTTTTTTCCATAGAACTTTTCCAGATCTTCAGCAAGTTGATCTTTCGAAGTTTCCACATTCCCTGGAATCTCCCATACGCTTATCGCTTTGCCTTCCATCAAGCCTTCAACGGTGAGTATCTTTTTCTCGCCTGGAAGGATATGGATATAGTCGAATTTCTTGTTGATGAACGGCATAGTTAATACATTGCCATTCCTTGCATCCACAAGTTTGGCAACATAGCCAAAGCCTTCGGCATCGTCCTGAACGAAGATCTTGGAATCATCTTCGGAGAATTGAAAAAACTTAGAGTATTTGCTGATGATGATATTCTGCCCGAACGACTTTTTCGTGTCCAAATTCCACAGACGCATATGGTTTGCATCTTCTGAGATCGCTAGGACATTGCCTTTGTTGTTGAAGACCAAAAAAGGGAACTCGATGGTTGGAATTTCGAAGATCGTCTTGTAGTCTTTGGTATTCATCACACTTGCTTTGCCGTCGTTTCGCACGACAACTAATGCTGTTCCTTGTTTATTGAAGGTCCCGCTATTCAAAGTACCCTTTTCTTCTTTTAAGACGCTCTTGGTCTGCACATCGATAATCTTCCAGGAATTCTTATCAACAACTATGATAGTTTTCAGGTCAGGACTGGCGGTGAATCCGCCCAGTACACCTTCAGTTTCGTAACTGATGAGCTTTTTGCCGGTTCTTAAATCCCAAATCCCAAAACCATTGTTTCCTGTACGAGCTAAGACCTGCGTTTGTTCGGCATTGAAAACATAGGTCTTGACCTGACTGTCGAAGGCTTTCCCTATTTCCTTTCCTGTATTGGCATCAAAGGAATGCGTTAAACCATTTTTGTCTTTAGCAATAAAGATATTGGAAACTGGAAGAAAGTGGATAAAGCTAATCTGTTCCTTGATGGAGAAGTATCCTTTTGTAATCTCGCCGGTCTGTGTGTTTAATAAATCAATCGAGTTCCTGTTTCTATTCAATACGTACAGATCGTTTACATTTTTACCGGGAATGCCCGCTAAGAAATTGTCATCCGCATAATATTGGGCTAGTTTTAGGGGTGTGTTTTTCACATTTTTAATGAAGCTTAGCGGATTAGCATTTACGATTTCCTGTGTCCAATCTGGCGAATGGTAATCCATATCCATAGGGTCTTGCGCTAATATCTTTGTTAAATCTGTACTGAAGAATAGATTTTTCGAAAGCTTGGTATATTTGATTCGCTCGCCATTATCGTTGAACAGATCCAGAATATCATCATTACCGGCACTGATTGTCCCATTCTTGTTGATGCCCGCGAAAGAATAGGGAAGACCGGGAGGTTTAATTTGAAACTGTTTCTTTTGTTGATAGTCGACATAATGAAGTCCTTGCTGATTTGTGAATGCAATCTGCTTTCCAGACGCACTGAACATCGGACGCTTAATACTTGAGTTCAAAATTTTGGTAAACACAGGCTTAGGCTCTGCGCGATGCAGGTCGAAGACGCGTAGTTCAGTCGCATCATCTTTTAGCATCGTAACGACCAAAGTCTGGTCAACCTGATCGAAATATGCTGCATTAGGCGTAATAGATGAGAAGCTCAACAGTGGTTTTTCCTGCTTTTTGTCGATATCAAATAAGACGAGTTGATTCGACTGCTGAAATACAAGGTATTTCCCAGAGGGTGCTACAGCGCGAATGGTCAAGAAGACGCTGTCCGGATTGGGTCTTAGCACCTCTATCTTGTCATCAGCGATATGGTATCTGATGATTTTATATTCATCAATTGCCGTATAGATTCTGTTTTTATTGTCGAACTGCGGTCTCGAGGCTTGGCGGCTGCTAATGTCCGCACGCTGTTTGACCAGTTTTCTGTCGATAGCATTCCAGACCTGCAGCACGCTATTATTTGCGCCTACGTTGGCATATGTTGCTATCCATTGGGCATCTGGTGAATAACTGGCATTTCCGGCCATACTGTTTTGCATGACAGTGAGATCATCTTGTATAGCGAGCATAGAGTGTGCAAATAGCTTCGCACTTTCGTCGCCCCGGCGTGTTGCTTCTGCGATATACGCAGCGCCATCCCCGTATTCACTTTCCGTTAATTTGTTGATGCCGGAAGCATAGAGCGAACGAGCAAGATTGCGAAGTGCCGCATTCTTCTGATTCCATGCTACGATACCTGCGATAATGGCAATGATGCCTAAAGCAGCGATTGCGATAGCAATACGCTGTATATTTCTATTCTTCTTCTTGATTTTCTCCAGTTGATAGGCTTGGTCGCGTTTGGTCAGCTCGCCGAGCGGAACGCCGAGAATACCAGCAATAATTTTCAAGAGGGCAAGATCAAGACGTTTCTTATACTCATCCACCGCCATCTTAATTTCATGGTTAGACTTGCCTTCTAGCTGCAGCTGATGCCGATAGGCTTCAGCGGAAGTATAGCCTTCTTTGTCCGTATGAGGAATCCTGACATCAGCAGCGAGGACTTCTTCGGGTTGATCTTTCTGAACGGTGCCATCTGCATCAACGTTATATCGAAGCTCGTCTGGGAAACATTGGTTTTCAGTTTCCTTGCCGCTATATTCAGGTTCTCCTGACAATATTAACGCAATTATCTGCTTCGACTTGCCGGTCTTTTTAAAATAGCGTATCTCGTCCCGAACATAGTTTGACTTTGCAGATCGTGGCGAGCTTAAGTAGATTAAAAATTCAGAGCGATCGAGCGCTTCGGTTAAGGAGCTATTGAGGTTTGAGCTTGCCGATAACTCCTTTTCATCTTGAAAGACCGGGTAGATTTGCCGGGGAATTTCCTGTCCCTGTTCATTCTTCTTCCCAATAAGATCTTCGGGTATCTCGTAAGTCTCTAAAGCATGGTGCAACCAATCTGCCCACTTTCTCCCTTCTCCCTGGTTGTTTCCATGGCTATAGCTAATAAACGCTTTATATCGTTTTGACGTGTCTTTCGATCCTTGCTCCATAATAGGTTATCTATTAGTTTATTGTCGGTCTCTTTTCGATAGCTAATAGTGCAAAAACCAAACATATTTTTACCGAAAGTGTCATTTTTCAAACGACATCAGGAAATTTTATCCCCGCCCTTTTGTTTCAAGGGAAACGTGGAAGTTTTCTTTACTGTATTATTTTTATCATATTATAGGTGAGAACAATAGATTTTTCTACCTTTAGGCACCTTTTTAAAACTTACGATATAACAGTTGCATAAAAGTAAAGTATCGTAAAAATATGACTTACAAAAACAATAAGATGTTCTGGGCGCTGGCATTATCGCTGTGTATCGCGCAGACATCGGAAGCGAAAGCTATACAATCCGCTGTACCAACTGTTGTATGTGCTACGGACAGTCTTTCTATTTTATCTGCAGAGCAGATAAATGCTACAACAATAGATCTTCTTTTATCCAATCAAAAGCGTATTAGCTTTGATTTCTATGGAGATAATATCTTTCGTGTATTCTTCGATCCGAATGGAGGGATCATTCGAGATCCTCAAGCGAAGCCTGAGGCTAATATACTTGTCGATAATCCTAGAAAGGCCGTCAAAGGCTTAAGATTTGAGGATGCTAATGATAGAATCCTGATCAAAACGGAAAGAATCCGTATTGATATATCTAAAGATAACAGCCTATTCGAGATTACTGATTTGAAATCGGGAAAGACGGTCCTTCAAAGTTTATCTGCTATACAGTTTGGAGATAAGAAGAGTGGTATCAACCTGAAAGAGCAAGACGACGAGTATTTCTTTGGTGGGGGAGTCCAGAATGGGCGCTTCACGCATAAGGGAAAGGCAATTCTGATTGAGAATACCAACTCATGGACCGACGGCGGTGTGGCATCGCCTACACCTTTCTATTGGTCCAATAAGGGATATGGGGTGATGTTCTATACCTTTAAGAAAGGTCGCTACGATTTCGGAGCGAAAGAAAAGGGTACTGTGATGTTATCCCATGACTCGGATTACTTCGACGCCTTTTTTATGGTGAATCCTGATGCAGTATCCCTGCTTAACGACTTCTATCAACTCACAGGGAATCCTGTACTCTTACCTAAGTTTGGTTTCTATCAAGGGCATCTTAATGCCTACAACCGGGACTACTGGAAAGAAGATGAAAATGGAATTCTATTTGAAGACGGAAAGCGCTATAAGGAAAGCCAAAAGGATAAAACCGGTATTCGTGAATCGTTGAATGGAGAGTTGAACAATTACCAGTTTTCAGCGAGAGCAGTTATCGATAGATATAAGAATAACGATATGCCATTAGGTTGGTTATTGCCCAACGATGGTTATGGCGCTGGCTATGGCCAGACCAAAACACTGTATGGCAATATTGCGAATCTAAAAAGCTTGGGCGACTATGCACGCGAAAAGGGAGTAGAGATTGGTCTGTGGACACAATCTGACTTACACCCTAAAGACAGCATCGACGCATTGTTACAGCGTGATATCGTGAAGGAAGTGCGCGATGCAGGAGTGAGAGTGCTCAAGACTGATGTAGCATGGGTTGGGGCAGGCTATTCTTTCGGACTTAATGGCGTATCTGATGTTGGACATATTATGCCGTATTACGGAAAAGATGCACGTCCTTTCATCATCTCATTAGATGGTTGGGCAGGGACGCAGCGTTATGCTGGTATTTGGTCAGGAGACCAAACAGGTGGTGTATGGGAATACATCCGGTTCCATATTCCTACATATATAGGGTCAGGGCTCTCCGGACAGCCTAATATCAGCTCTGATATTGATGGTATCTTCGGAGGCAAAAATAAGATTGTCAATACGCGCGATTTCCAATGGAAGACTTTCTCGCCAATGCAATTGAATATGGATGGCTGGGGTAGTAACGAAAAATATCCACATGCCTTGGGTGAGCCAATCACTTCGATCAACAGACACTATTTAAAGTGGAAGTCGCAGTTGATGCCTTATACTTATAGTATCGCAAAGGAAGCGGTTTCAGGACAACCAATGATACGGGCGATGTTCTTAGACGATCCTAACGCTTATACGTTAAGCACCGCAACGCAGTATCAATACCTATACGGGCCCTCTATATTGGTTGCACCAATCTACCAAGCCACAAAAGCTGACACGCTAGGAAACGATATCCGTAATCATATTTATTTACCTGAAGGACAGTGGGTAGATTATTTTACAGGCGAGGAATACGCAGGAAATCAGGTAATCAACAATTTTAAAGCACCACTTTGGAAACTGCCAGTTTTCATTAAACGAGGAGCCATTATTCCTGTTGTTCCTGCGAATAACAATGTTTCAGAAATAGATCCTGGACTTCGTATTATTGAGTTTTATCCGCATGCGTGGAATACGTTTAAACTCTATGATGATGATGGTACAACGGAGGCTTATCGCAGCGGCAAGTCTGTAGAAACGATTATTACATCTGGAATTGCCAAGAGTGGAGAAGTGCTACTCGAAATCCAGAAAACTACAGGTGATTTTGATGGCTTTCAGAAAAACCAAGCGACAGAGTTTCGGGTAAACTTGACCCAAAAGCCCAAGAAAGTCGTACTGAAAATCAATGGCCGCAAATATAAGTTGCAGGAAGTTGATAGTAGAGAGAAATTAGAATCCATAGACTACGGATATTATTATGAAGCTCGTCCGAATCTTAATCAATTTGCTACTCCAGGTTCTGAGTTCGCAAAGGTTCAGATCATTAAAAACCCGGAATTAATTGTAAAGGTAAAATCTTTAGACATCACTGAAAATGCGCTTGCCTTGGGTATTACAGGCTATCGCTATGAAACCGAGAACAGTTATTTGAAGCAAACCGGTGCCTTATCTGCACCTAGCAATGCGCAGGTAAAGGATGCAAACGCAAAAGCGTATACCTTACGTCCAACATGGGACGCTGTTGCCAATGCTGATTACTACGAGATTGATTTTCAAGACGTACATTATGGATTGATCCAAGATACCACTTTACTGTTTGAAGGATTAAAAGCAGAGCGTGATTATCAGTTCAAGATCCGTGCGGTAAATAAAGACGGCTTTTCGGATTGGACGAGCTTCGCGGCGAAAACTAAGGCTAATCCGCTATTGTATGCAATTCCAGGGATCGTGGGGACTACAACTGTTCCTAATCAAGGAAGTGAGGGGATAGAGAAGTTATTCGACTATGATGAAGGCAATATGTGGCATACGCAATGGGGAAAAGAAGCTGTTCCATTTGATATTGTTATGGATTTAAAATCTTTCAATCAATTGGATAAGTTTCAGTACCTACCTCGTTCCGGACGTGGAAACGGCGTATTGCTGAAAGGTAAAGTAGCATATAGTAGCGATCAATCACATTGGGAGGATGCAGGCGATTTCACGTGGGCTCACAATGATGAGGTGAAGACGTTCGTGTTTGATAAGCAACCTAATGCGCGCTATATCAAAATTTCCGTATCTGAAGCCGTTGGTGATTTCGGATCAGGGCGCGAACTCTATGTTTTCAAAGTTCCGGGAACCGAAAGTTACATCCCGGGAGATATCAACAATGACCGCTTGATCAATCGTAACGATTATACCTCATATATAAACTATACAGGCTTGCGCCAAGGCGATGCGGACTTCGAAGGCTATGTAAGCAATGGCGATGTCAACAAGAATGGACTTATTGACGCTTATGATATTTCGGTAGTAGCTACTCAGTTGGACGGCAAAGTAAAACCGGAGAAAGAAGAGAATCTGAAAGGCACTATTAAATTGTCTACGGCGAAAACTCGTTATGCTGCAGATGATGTAGTAACCATCAAAGTGGAAGGCGTCGATTTAAACGCTGTCAATGCATTGAGTTTCGCGTTGCCATATAGTGCTCAAGATTACGAATATCTAGGAATTGACAACCTAGGTTTGAAGCAAATGGATAACTTAACCAATGACAGGCTTCATACCAACGGACAGAAGGCATTATATCCAACGTTTGTGAATGTGGGCAATAAGGAGACCGCCAAAGGAAGCAATGAACTGTTTGTTATCAAATTGAAAGCAAAACGCAATGTTATTTTTAATCTGAAAGCGATTGATGGCATATTAGTCGATAAAAACTTAAAATCAAAAAGCTTCTAGAATTGGATAAAATAGAATAGAAAAAGAAGGTGTCTAAAAAGGCACCTTCTTCTGTTTTATAGGTTTTGCGATTTCATTACTGTTTTCATTTTTGAGTTTTAAGCAGTAAGTCGATATTTTATGGTTTTAACGTTCCTGACTCCAATTTTTATTGTATATAGTGTTTTATCGCTATAACCATTCCCAAAGAAGACATCGTTTGCCCACTTTTTCGCCCATTTTCTGAGGTTATGGGCAATGGCCATCAATCCGAACTCCACAGCGACTTTCTCCAGTCCTTTCATTGTGAACCGGGTAAACCTGTTGTTGCTTTTCATCTGACCGAAAACGGATTCCACTTCTATGGGTCGCTTGCTTCGATGGTACATTCCCTCTTCCGATACCAGCCTTTCCCGGGCTTTATCCTTGAGCTGATTGAGTCTATGGTTCACTTCAATGAGCCGATCGCCTTTAGCTTTATGACACCCACTGCGCATCGGGCAGCCTTCGCATCGCTGAGCCTGATAACAGCTGACCTGGGCTGTGTATCCGTTGGCACTAACTCTGGTTGCATGACCGATAAAGCTGAGCTTCTGTCCTGCGGGACATACATAATAGTCATCTTGCTGGTTGTAATACAGATTCTGTACCGAGAAAGGATCCTGTTTATGCTTGCGCTTCTGTTCCACATGAAAGTAATTGTACTTGACAAAGGCAGTTATGCCCTGTTTTTCCATCAATTCATAGTTCTGCTCGCTACCATAACCGGCGTCTGCTACAAGCTGTTCGCTTTGTTTTCCGTAATGGCACTCAAAGCCTTCCAAATGTTCCGGCAGGGTTGTGGTGTCGGCAGTTGTTTGATGGATGCTGTAATGGGTGATGAACTGATCTTCGGTGCTGATTTGGGCATTATAGGCTGGCTTAAGCTGGCCATTCTTCATGTGGTCCTCTTTCATCCGCATAAACACAGCATCGGTATCGGTCTTGCTATAACTATTGCGATCTCCCAGTACTTCCAGTTGCTCTTCATATTTCTCTAGTCGAGGCAAATAGTCCTCTTCAAGTTTCTTAAGTTGCTTATCAGTAGATTTATTGGCTCCTTTGAACTTGGCATTGATCGCTTCGATCTTTTCCTTCAACTGACTGCTATCGATGGCCTTGCTAACTTCTTGATTACCTAATGAAGATTGGTCTTGGGCGATCTGAGCCTCGATTTCCGAAAGAACCGAAGTAATGTTTGCTTCTAACTTTACCTTATTCTTCTCGACCGATTTCTTCCAAACGAACGTATAACGACCAGCGACAGACTCGATCTTGGTACCATCTACATATTGAACTTTCAAGCTAACATACTCCATATCATGTAGCATACGAACGATACTGGCAAACAGCTCTTGTATCTGTCCTTTAAGACGCTTTCCTCTGAAATAATTGATCGTACGATAATCAGGTGTACTGTTCCCTGAAAGCCACATGAAATGGATGTTCTCGTGAAGGGCCTGCTCGATTTTTCGGCAAGAATAGATATTGCTTAAATAGGCGTAGAAGAGCACCTTAATGAGCATTCTAGGGTGAAAACTAGTGGTGCCTCCGCCTTTATACTGACGGATAATAGGTTCAAGATCCAACTGGTCAACAACCTGACTCACCAAACGAACCGGATGATTCATTGGAATACGATCTAAAATATTCTCAGGAAATAGACTCGGACTATTGGATGGAAGCGCTTTGAATTGTATGTTTGCCATATTGTTTTTTTGGGTGCACCTTAAGATACAAAATCTTAAGGACAAAAAAACAGAAAAACCCCGCCATTTTTTAATGACGGGGTTCTTTCTTTAAGAGACCTTTTTAGACAGCCTCTTTCTTATTAATATCGAGAGTAGCATATAAAAACTTTAGGAACCCATGATTCCCTTAGAAGGAGTATCCAAAGCTGACATACGGCCAGTAAGGAATAAAATTCCCACTAGTGATAAGCGGTGCGAAACCTGCTCTGAATAGAAAACCACTATCAACCGGCTGTTTTCTGTAGCCGAATACCAAGTTTCCTGTTATTGTGGTATTGCTATCAGAATCGACGAAAAAGATTTCACCATCCTCTTCCGTACCGGAAATGAATGTAGCGCCGGCGCCCATTTCAAAGTAATGTCCGTTCTTCCCTAACAAGTAGTTTAAGCCTACAGGAAGCGTGAAGAGTTTTTCCCCATCGATAGCATAATAACTCAGACCAATACGAGCACCAAGCCCATCGGGTCTGTTTTGAAAGCGGGTATCGTAGTTGAATGAGTAGGTTAATCCAGTACCTAATATTTCAAAGAATACACCTTGTTTTCTTTTGCTTTCCGTTTGATCTTGTCGGAAAGCCAAATATCCAGACTTATCGTTTTTATTCGATGACATGTTTTGAGCACCATTGTACGTCAAAGTGGACTGAGCTGATAGACTGCTCACGCATAATGCAGCGGTTAAAATGGCTAGTAGATTCTTCTTCATATTTTCGTTATTGGTATAATAGTTTTTTTAAGTAACGTAATCTTTGAGAAAAACGCAACAAGCGGAATGAAAAATCTTTCATCTTTCCTTTTAAAAGCTCTCAAGGATGAAAGTTCTTGATGGCCATTGAAAACAGACACTTTCAGAAAAAACTTTCTTTTTAAAAACTAACAAGAATGAAAGTTTTTGAAGACTTTCGAAAGCAATCACTTCTAAAAAAAAGACAGGCCCTAAAGCCTGCCCTCGACGAAATTAAAATTGAAAACAAATATCTTTTAATCTTTACGATGCGCGTAATAGAAAATAATTGGAATAATGGAAAAGGAGAGGATCAAGCAAATAATAAGCCCGCCAACAATCATAATTGCTAATGGCTTCTGTATTTCAGATCCCATCCCCGTCGACAAGGCCGCCGGTAATAATCCAAAGGACCCCATCAACGCAATCATAACGACCGGTCTTATTCGGCTCCTAACACCTTGAATAATCGCCTCTTTTAATGGGATTCTATGAGCGATATTGTCCCTGATAACACCGATCAGAACAATACCATCAATCGTTGCCACGCCGAATAGAATAATGAATCCTATGCCTGCGGATATACCAAATACAGTTCCTGTTGCCCACAGCGAAAGGAAACCGCCGATGAAGGCAAAGGCCAAGGTTATAGAGCAGATTGCTGTATCCTTGATGTTTCCAAAATTAAAATAAAGCAGCATCAAAATAAGCACTAAGGAAATAGGTACAACGAGTGCTAACTGCTTGCTGGCGCGCTCTTTACTCTCAAATTCGCCTGCCCATTCCATGTGTTTGCCCTTTGGCAATTTAATCTCTTTTGCAACCAGTTGTTTTGCCTCCGCAATGGTGCTCCCTAAATCGCGGCCCTCAATACTGAAACCAACCCCGATATAGCGACTGTTTCCTTCGCGATAAATAAAGGCAGGACCCGTTATATACCCTATGCTAGCAATTTCTTGTAGGGGAATATGCTGTCCATTGCTACTGGGAATCATGATATTGCCTATTTTCTCGGGGCTGTTTCTATATTCTTCTTGGAAACGTAGGACCACATCAAATTGACGATCTCCTTCGTAAAATCTCGTCGCCGCCTGCCCACCAATCGTCATCTCGATCACAGCTTGAACATCAGCCGTACTGATGCCATATTTCGCCATCTTATGGTCATGCAGCTGAATCCTTAGTTCCGGTAGGCCGATATTCTTATAGACGTTGATATCCGTAATACCCTGCACTTTCTCTATCGTACCGGCTAGTTTATTCGCATAACGCTCAAGTTCGTACAGATCATCGCCAAATATTTTAATGACCAGAGCACTCTTTACACCGGCAACATATTCCTCGACATTATCTTGAATTGGCTGACTGAAACCGAAATTAATCCCCGGATAATGCTGTAGTTTAGTTCTGATCTCCTGAATTATATCTTCCTTAGTTACTTTTCTTTTCCATGTTGATGGATCGTTCAGTTGAACCAGAAATTCAATATTGAAAAATCCCGTAGGGTCTGTTCCATCATTAGGTCTACCTGTTTGGGTCAGTATAAAATCAATCTCCTCCGTACCTTTTTGAATAAGCTTCTTCATTTCCACCGTCAATTCCGTCGATTTCTCCAGATTCACACTATTGGGAAGGGTAGCGCGGATGTAGATAGCGCCTTCATTTAGTTTCGGAAGGAACTCCGATCCGTATTGGGAAAACAAGGCTATACAGATCGAGAGTATTCCGATAAAGATGCCAATACTGGCTTTTTTATATTTAAACGAGACTTCATAAAGCCCGAATATTGCTCGTTGAAAGAATTTCGTAATCCAGTTCTCGCGTTCTTCCATCTCCTTTGTGAAGAGAAGCTTGCACATCGCCGGAACATAGGTCAAACTCAGAATGAGTGAACCTAGCAGGGCATAGCCCAAAGTAAAAGCAAGTGGGGTGAACATCTTACCTTCCACCTTTTGAAAGGAGAATATCGGCAATAGCGCAACGATTAGAATCAATAAGGCAAAGAAGATATAAGAAGCAACACTTCCTGTGCTCTTCTTGATGATTCCCATCTTGCTCATTTTTGCAAATCGCTTAGCGCCGACCTTATGCGACATGGTCGCCAAGGCAACAAATACCGTCTCGACAATGACCAATGTGCCTTCTAACAGCAGACCGAAGTCTAAGGAACCCATCGATATCAGATTGGCGGGCAAGCCCTGAATCTTCAACATGATGATGGCAAACAGAAATGCCAAAGGAATTACAGAGGCAACTATTAAAGTAGACTTCCAGTTGTATAAGAAGATAAACACAATCAGAGACACCAATAGTACGCCCTCTATTAGATTTTTCGAAACCGTTTTAACTGTATTGTCGACTAGCGTAGTCCGATCGATGACAGGCTCTATCTGTACATTCTCAGGTAGAATCCGTGTATTGAGTTCTTCAATCTTAATCTTTAAATTTTCAACGACCGACGAGGGATTCTCGCCACGCAACATCACGACAATTCCCTCAATCAAATCGTTGTTATCATTATAGCCTACCTGGCCGAGCTTGGGTTTGTTAGACACCACAACCTCTGCCACATGCTTCACCAGAATAGGCGTGGTACCATTTAGTTCGATAGTTATATTTCCGATATCATCGATGCGGTCTAATAATCCGACACCTCGAACAACATAGGCTTGATCTCCCTGCTGAATCATATCGCCGCCTACATTGATATTAGACTTCGAAACCGCCTCATATACATCCAACGGGGAGAGGTTATAATTCCTCAATTCCGTAGGGTTGATCTTGATTTCATAGATTTTTTCGGCACCCCCAAAACTGATCACGTCGGCGACTCCCGAAACCGAAAGTAGTTCCCGCTCGATAACCCAATCTTGAATAGCTGCGATTTCACGCGTTGGCAAATCCGATTTAATGACGTAGCGGTAAATCTCTCCGGTTGCTCCCGATGGCGGTTCTATACTCGCCTCGGCCCCCTCGGGCAGATTGACAGCCGAAATTTTATTCGATACATATTGCTGAGCAAAGAAATCATCAACCCCATCTTCAAACTGCACGGTCACGACCGATAACCCGAATAGGGAAATCGACCTTATATTAGACTTCTTCGGAATATTATTCATCAGCTTGGAAACTGGCAGGGTGACCATCTTCTCGACTTCCTCCGCACTGCGTCCGGGCCACTGCGTGATAATCCTAGCGCGGGTGTTGGTCACATCGGGGAAGGCTTCAATTGCTGTATGCTTCAAGGCATAAAGCCCAACGAACAATAGGATGAAAGTCGGAAAGAGGATGAACGTACTGTTTCTAAGTGAAAAAGTAACTAAGGCTTGTACAAACTTCTTCATCGCATTAGGGAATTAACTGTTCGAAGAATAGTAGTGCATTTCTAGTGATGATCTGCTGGCCCTCGGCGAACTCTTCCTTCACATAGGTGAATTCCTCATTGCTGGCAATGCTCTTTATTTCTTTCACCTGCAGGTCACAATCTGTATTATACAGAACGACGTATTCTTTGTTATTATGGAATATCTTTGCGCCATTGGGTATCGCGAAAGCATCACCTAGATTTGTACGCTTATTAACGATAATGTCTGCACTTAGGCCCGGAAGGAGCTTAAGATCCTCATTCGATAACACTACCCGTGCTTTTAATACATGTTCATCATCGTCGAACACATTATATATCTTATCGATTCTACCGCGGTAAGTTCGGTCGGGGTAGGCCAGGGTGCGAATTTGTACCTCATCGTTAAGATGGATGTAAGGAAGATTGGTCGCATGTATGTTGATTAATATCCATACCTGTTTCAGGTTTGATATGGCGAATAATGGCGAATCATTATCCTCGGGACTGATTGTTTGACCCGCGCTGATATTCTTCTTGACGATAATACCATTTTTAGGAGCAATTAGTTGAAAGGATCCCTTGCTGGTCGCTTTGAATAACTGTAGTGCTGCATTTATTTTGTCGAGTTCTATTTTCGCTGCCGCAAGTTCATACTCGCTCGTGAGCAGTTCTGGCTTCGCGATTAAACCGTCTTTCAACATTTCCTTTTTGCTGCTGATCTGCTTTTCAAGAAGGCTAATTTGACTTTCCTGATATCGGCGATCTTGAAGAAGTTGCTGGATATCAGATGAGCTCACGGTAGCCAATAGTTGTCCTTTTTTAACTTCGTCGCCCAGTTCGAAGTTCACCTGTTCGACAACCCCCTGAATTAAACTCTTGAAGGAAACGAGGTCGTTCTCATTGTATTCGACTTTGCCGCTAAAGGTCAGTTGTTCTTGAATAGGACGTTGATGAATAATATCAAGACCAATCAAGTTCTTTGATTCCGTCGAGATGCAGTATGTGGTATCCAAGCCGTCAGATTCTGAAACTACCTGATCGTTGCCGTTTTGACAGGCAGATAGCTGTAGAAGCAAAATTGGAATACTTAGCAATAGTGTTTTAATTTTCATAAATAGGAGTTTCAGGGCCAATAAGGAGTTTTAAATCCGCTAATTGATGTTGATAGGTTTCATGGAGCTCGATATATGCAGTTCTGGCATCTTTAAAGGATTCTATGTAATCAATAAATTGAATTAAGGATATCTGTCCTGCCATTAAATTTCTTTGATAGATTTCCAAGATTGCGGACTGATCTTCTTTCAGATTTTCAGACCAGAGTAGTAGGGTTTTCTCGGTTTCTGATATTTGATTGATCAATTTGCTAAGCTCTGCTCGCAGTTCAAAGTCAACTTGCTTCGCATGAGCTTCCTGCTGATTCAGCTCAAGTCGAGCAGCCTTGATATGCTGTTTATTTCTATCGAATAGTGGAATGTCAAAGGATAGACCGACACCAACGAAGTTTCGCATGATGTTTCCACCCCGGTCGTTGTTTATTATCAGTTGCAAGTTTGGAATCCTATTGGCATGCTCCAGACTCCAATTCGCACGCGCTATTTCTATATTATTTGCTTTTCGGAGAAGCTGGATATTGTTCGCTAGCTTTTGATCGATACCTGAAAGATAATTATGCTCCATGTTGCTTTCCGATGTTGCCTGTAGATTCAGGGAATCGAAGGTCAGCTGCGGCATCTGAGTTAGTACGGCTATTTGATGCACTATTTCTAGTTGCTGATGATGTAGCAACAAGTTCTCGCGCTGTAAACTCAACAGTGCAGCTTGAATTCTTAAATAATCAGCTTTTGAGATATGCTGAGCATCAACATGCTTTTTGAATTTTTCTGTTTGGCGTCGGTATAATGCCTCAATTTGCTTATTTACTTCTTCCTGTTGGTATAAGGCACGGGCAGTGTAAAAAGCCTTATGAAGTTCAGATTTTAATTGAAATAATAATTCCAGGTAAGCATATTCCGCGTCTTTCTTTTCAAAGGCTTTAACCTGTATGCGAGATTTACGTTTGCCCGCCGTTTCAATCAATTGCTGCAGCTCGATAGCATATTGTTGCTTTATTCCCTGATCAACGGTTTGATTCGTCCAAAGATTGACCTCACTTAGCTCGAAGCTCGGATTGTTCCAAACCTTGGCCTGCATTCGGTGCGCCTCTGCTTTACTGATATTGAATTTCTCAATAAAGAGGCTCTGATTGTTGAGCACAAAGCTCTTCTCTAAGTCGTCTAGCGTAAGCTCCTGTGAAAAACAGCTAGTCAAGCTATAGAGAATAGAAATAAAGGAAAGAAATGCTTTTTGCCACATACTTTTATTTTTCACAAAAGTATGTTCAGCAAATTAGCTGCGCCTTTAAGCTAGATTAGAATTTGATTAGAAAGTAGGAAACTTCAAGATTACGACCGTGCCATAGGGCTTGTTTTCTTCCAGTGACATTTCAATTTTATGTATATTGAAAATGATATGAGCCATAGACAGACCAATCCCTTTCCCTTGATAATCCTTACTGTTTTGACCTCGGTAGAAGTTTTGCCTAATCTTCTCTATATCTTCTTTTAAAATTCCAATACCCTCGTCTTTAATACTTAGCGCTAACTGATTGTTTATCTCGTATAGTTCAATATGGACCGGACGGTTGTTCGAATACTTGATGGCATTGCCAACAAGATTATTAAGGGCCAACTCAAGTAATTTAGCATCCGCTTTTATTTCCATCAGCTCAGCATTTTGAACGCTTACCTGTACGTTGATCTTTGCCTCATGATAAAGTATGCCATGTTCGGCGACCTCCCAAACTATTTCATCTAGCCGAGTTGGTCTAAACTCGAAACTTTTCTTTGCTCCCGAAAGTATCATCATCTGATCGAGCGCATCGTTCAGATCGAGACTATATTGCTTTAAACTACGGAGCGTATTTTTATATTCTTCGGAAGAGCGATCCTTCGTTTCCGTCACTTCTAACGTTCCTAGTATGGCCGTGATAGGCGTCCTCAGCTCGTGAGAAACATAATCGATGAAGTTTTTTTGAATCTGGAAGTTTTGAGAAAGCCGATCGATGAAGCGATTGTAAGTCCCGATAAGGTCATGTATTTCTGCATAGGATTGCTCTTCTTTTAGCGGCTCGTAAAAGCTATTTCGGTCTCTAGTTTTAATTTGGTCTACGATGCGGTTCACCGGATCGTAAGCAATATTACCCAGATATCTGGAAAATAGGTAGATCAAGATCAATCCGACCAAGGAAACGATGACCAGTATCTTCAATAAGGAGAACATTTGTTCATTGAAAGCAGACTTCGGTTCTCTGGTGATAACGACAAATTCGCCCTGATTATCGAGATAATAAAGCCCGTGATAAAAAAAGTCCTTATTCGAAAAATTCGCCGACTTTGAATTTCTTACTTGCTGTATAAAGGAAGTCGTAATGTTTGAATCGGTGAGCATATCACCTTTAAATCGGATGTTTTCACCATCATAAACGGCAATATTTCTTCTTGATATTGTTTTCAGAAGTAGATTCTTCGTTTTCTCATGCTCGGATTCAGTGACCTCATCTTGTTCAAGATAATAGATTGCTGCAAGTACAGATTTGTTGGCCAGGTTTTGTCGTTCCTTGTTCTCCATTTGTTTATAGTAGGAGACATAGATTATTCCAGATGCAATCAGTATGATTACACTGAAAATGACAATGGAATACAATGAAAGTCTGTGTTTCAGTTTCACCCTTTAAGATTTAAATATATACCCAACTCCTTTTACGGTGTATATGAATTTATTGTCTGCGTTTTCAATCTTCGATCGCAAATAGGAGATGTAGACATCAACAACGTTTGTTTGATTATCAAAATTGAGTCCCCAGACGGCGTTTAGAATTTGTGTTCTGCTAACGGCGCGATCTTTATTTTCCACTAAGTAGATCAAGAGCTTGTATTCCCGAGGCGAGAGTTTGACATCCTGATTGTTGAGGGATACCCTAAATTGATCCAAATCGATTTGGAGATCATTGAAAGTACGAATATTGAAACGCTCTTCTACGGCATTGAGTTGGTTTCGACGAGCAAGTGCATTGATTCTGGATAATAATTCATCGAAATGGAAGGGTTTGGTCAGGTAGTCATCAGCACCACTATCCAATGCGGCGACTTTGTCTTGTGTGCTGTTCAGTGCACTCAGCATAATGATCGGGCAATTCACCTTTTTGTAGCGCAGGGTCTGCACCAATTGGATTCCATCCATCTTGGGTAGCATGATGTCACAAATGATGATGTCCCAGGGAAGAGTAGTATAGTTTGCCAATACCTCTTCTGCAGACTTGCATAAGGTCAGTAAATGTCCGTTCTCCTCCAATCCCTTCACCAAGAAATCACTGATCCTTTTATCGTCTTCTATGACTAAAATCTGCATATTTTAATGAATAATTCACAAATTTACTTATTTGTTTAGAATTAAAATAAGCAGGTATCGAATCGTAATAAAAATATTATGATATTAGCTTGGCTTATCTTCCAAATTTAAACGCTTCCGAGAGCTTATGTTTTTTTCCTTTCAGCCACTCAGAAACCATCTCCATACCGGTAACGGAGAATGTAATTCCATTTCCCCCAAAGCCTAATACAAAGTAAGAATTCTTAAAATCCGGATGTGCGCCAATGTAAGGAAGGGCGTCTTTTGTCTCTCCGAAGGTGCCCGCCCAACTAAAGTCTAATTGGAAATCATGATCTGGAAACATTTTTCTGAAACTTTTAACGAGCTTTTGCTCCTTGTCGGCAAGTAATTCATCGCGCTTTTGGGGATTTCTGAAATCCTCATCTTCTCCGCCAACCAAGAAACGATAATCGTCTGACGTGCGCATATAAAGGTAAGGGGAGGAGGTGTTCCACATCAAGACGTCCTTATATTTCTTCCATAGCTCTTTATCTACTTCAGAAATGATGGCGTAAGTGCTCAATAGATTAACAAATTTTTCCTTTATCATGTTCGCACTTTCATATCCTACACAATAGATGATCTTTTTAGCCTTGATGCTGGCCGAAGTGCTCAAGGTACATAAATTGAATCCTCGCTTGTAATCTACCTTCGTCAGTTCGGTCTTATCAAAAATCCTCAATCCTTTTTTCGCATTTATTGCTAATAATTCATGCGCTAGGGTAAACGCATCGACACTGGCTCCCTGTTTCGATAAGATGCCGCCGTGATTCTTCTGTATATCAAATCTTGAGGTTATTTCTTCATCAGTTAACCATTCCACCTTGAAACCTGCCGCCTTCCGGGCTTCGAATTCTTTATAAAGCCATTTGGAATCTTTTTGCGTACTAGCAAAATAAAGGGATTTCTTGCGCTCGAAACCAGCATTCGACTTTATAGATTTTGATATTTCCTCTAAGCGATCAATAGCATCCGAACAGGCTTGATAACTTGCTAAAGCTTTCTCTTCGCCTACAGTCTCCTTCAACTCGTAAAGCGGCGCGTCAATTTCATACTGCAACATGGAAGTGGTGGCCGAGGTACTGCCATTACAAACCTCCCGCTTATCGATCAGTACGGTGTTGTAGCCATCCATAATACATTGATGCGCTATCAGCGAACCGGTGATGCCCGAACCAACAATGAGCACGTCGCATTCCGTATCCTCTTGAAGAGAAGGATAACTGTTTAAAATACCATTCTTAATTAACCAAAAGGGTTCATTCGATTTTAAGTCCATATATCAATTTTGTTAGCTGTGATTTACCTTACACAAGGATTTTATCTTGTCGTAAAACAGCAAATTACTGGTTTTGTTTAGGATATGGCATGAAAAATTATCGGCTTTGAAGCAAGGGTTATCGTTCCAAGACATTTGGACACATAATAAGGCCTAGTTGGAACAAAAGAATAGATCTAAGAGCAGAGATATACAATCTAAAATTTAATCAAACCCCAATCATACCCAATCCCAAACGGTTATGAAAGGGTTTTACATTGGGTTTGAAAGGGCTTTGAATTGGTTTTGTGTCGAATGAGTTGGGTCAAGGATGCGATGCTGCCTTTTGCAGAAACCATTTAAAAACAAAGAAGCCGGCTCAAAAGACGGCTTCCTACTTTTATTTCTAGTTTTCTTACGCTAATACAAATTGTAAATCAGCTTGGAATTTCACATCATCACTCACCATCACGCCGCCTGTTTCCAGGGTAGCATTCCAAGTCAATCCGAACTCACTACGATTGATTTTTCCGGTTACTGTGTATCCTGCTTTTTGGTTACCCCAAGGATCTTTTCCGATACCGCCAAATTCAGCTTTAAAAGTTACTGGCTTCGTAACGTCTTTAATCGTTAAATCACCTGAGATTTTATATTCATCATCGTCCTCTTTGGTAATTCCTGTAGATACAAATTTGATTTCCGGGAATGATGAAGCATCGAAAAAGTCACCACTTTTTAAGTGCTGGTCTCTTTGCTCGTTTTTGGTATTGATTGATTCAGTTTTGATATCAACAACTACCTGACCGTTATCTAATTTGTCAGATGCGTTGTCTACAGTTACACCGAAGTCTTGGAAACTTCCTTTTACTGTAGAGATCATCATGTGTTTTACTTTGAATTCGATTTCACTGTGTGCAGTGTCTAATGTCCATTGTGCCATAATATATGCTATTTGTTTTTTCTTAATTTTTGTACAACAAAGGTAGGGGCGTTTTGTGTGTTGTGCATTGATGTATGGTAAGAAATGATTTTTCTATCCGAAGTTCGGATCATCCCTTGATTAGTATTTTCAAGAGAGTGGTTTATTTTTTCACAAAGTATCATTTTTCATGTTATCAATTTGTTAAATTCTTAGTGCAAAACAGTTAAATTAAAATATTTAAAGGTAATTGCTTGATTTCTACTCAACTTATCTGTTTTGAATGGTGTAAATTCTATTCTTTTTCGTATTTTTGAATTAACCAGTTGTTAAACATATTAGATTCCTTTTAATCCAAAAGTTTTCTAGCGATTCCAAGGGAATCAAATTAAAGTTCGATTAATCTCCATAGATTAATATATTAGTTGTTTTGAAGCCTATTGCGGGATGCAATAGGCTCTTTTTATGGTATTCCAATCCTTTTCTCATATATTTTCATCGTTTAGTGCTGATTGAGTTTTGTTGCCATTTATTTAATTTATTATTGTTATTTTGTAATCACTAAGTGATTTTGCGATTTTGGATGATAAACCCCATCCAACTATGTGATTGATTATGAGAATTACCTTAAAAGACATTGCCAAGGCTTTGAATCTGTCTGCATCTACTGTTTCAAAAGCTTTGTCGGATAGTTATGAAATTAGTGCAGAGACCAAGAAGACTGTTAAGGAGTATGCGGCGAAGCATAACTTTCGTCCTAATAAAGTAGCGCAGAATCTCAAAACCGGAAAAACCAATACGGTTGGGGTCGTATTATGTAACATCAGCAATAACTTTGTCGCGCAGTTGCTCGACGGCATACAGACCGCATCAGAGGCCGCTAATTACGATATTATTATTATGCAAAGCCGCAATCAGGAGATGCTGGAAAAGCAAGCGATAGAAGTATTGCGCATGCGTGGTATTGATGGGCTGCTGTTGACTCCGATGGCGTCTGATTCAAGCGAAAGGGAACTAAGGGAGCTGCAGGATGACGGAATACCTGTAGTATTGGTGGATCGCACTTTTCATAGTCTAGAGACGCATAAAGTCGGCGCAAATAATTTTGATGGAGCCTATCAGGCGACCATACACTTAGCGGATCGTGGAAAAAACCGTATTATGCATATTACCGGCCGTGGTCTTGGGGTGAGCAAAGAACGTTTTAAAGGATTTCTTGCTGGTTTAGAAGATTCTAAACTTAAATTTATTCCCGAATTGAATCTAGAAATCGACTATGCGGGTCAACCCATCGAAGAATTGATCAAGGAGAATTTGGTGCCGATTTTAAAATCGGAGGCGCGGCCAGATGCGATATTCTGTGCTACTGACGAAATCACATCGCGTACATTAGGCGTATTGGCCGATTTAGAAATTGCCGTTCCGAAGGATATTGCAGTCATTGGTTTTTCGAATACCCCGAATGCGAATGCACTTAATCCGGCGCTTTCGGCCGTAGTCCAACCGGCAAGGAAGATGGGGGAGCTTGGTTTTCAGAAACTAACCGAGATGATCAACTCCAAAAATAAGGAAGTTACCTTCGAAACAATTGCACTCGATACGGAGTTGGTTATACGGAAATCGTCTTTATAAGATTAACACAGTCTTACTACTGCCGCTTCAACGATTGTTTTAATTTCCATATTTTATCGCTAAAAAGAAGGATCAATACGACATAAACTAACATACTGACTAATTGTATGTTGCTCTTAAGCTGTACGTCGAGTTTGGACTTTTCGACAAAATCTGCTATCAAATAGTTCGATGCCATTCCGAAAAGTGAACCAATGGCGAAAAATATCAAAGCATATTTTCTCGAACTATCCATACGAGCTCTCTGTTCTTCTGCTTCGGCAATCTTATTCATGACGCTATCTTCAAAATCCTGAAAAGGGAGCTTGACAGTTGAAGATTTCATCCATTCTTTTATTTGTTCTTCCTTAGCTTCCATAATTTAAATTTAAAGTGAGACCTTTCATGACGGTGCTTAGGCTCTTCCGAGCGCGGTGTAAAATCACCTTACTATTGCTTTCTGTCCAGCCGGTTATTTCTACAATTTCCTTCACGCTTAATTCTTCCAAATAAAATAGTCTTAATAGTAGACTCTCGTTTGCAGGGATTTTCAGTAATGCTTCGTTAATAATTTGGTTCTGTTCTTTTTGGAGTAATTGCTGCTCGATATTTTCAAATGCTGATTGATCATGCTTCTCAATGACAAACTCAATATCGCTGATCTTGTTCTTCTGCCTATATTTATAAGCCGTTCGCACGACGATTTTATAGAACCAAGTGCTGAATTTTGCCTGTTTTTTGAAGCTGGCGAGCGATAAATATGCTTCAACGAAAGAGTCTTGTACGACTTCTTCTGCAAAGAGCTCATTCTTTACCATGGAAATAGCAACGGAAAATGCCATGTCCTTATAGTTACTTATGAAATACCTAAAAGCATGGCGATCTCCGGACAATATTTTATCGAGGTAAATATTATCCATCAATTTCTTTCTCGTTCGAGCTGACGCGATCCGCAATGAATAGAGAAGTACCAACGCAGAAGGTTATGGTCCCGATAATAAAAAATCCTCTGCTGTCGTTCGCTTGAATGACATTTAGATTCTGTAATATTCCAACGAGAAGTAAGCCTATAGAGAATCCCAAAACAACGATACCTGTTCTTTTCCATGAAAATCTCGACTTCGGGGATCTCGGAATAGGGCCACCTAGCGTTTTGATGGCATCATAACGGAATTTAGTTACAAAATAAATACTTAATGTCACACAGGCACATAATGCAGCTGGAACCAAAATTCCTACTAATTCTTTCATAGCTTATTTGTTTTTCTTCATTAGTGTATACCAATAAAGAAAAGGTTACAAGAATTTGAAAAATTAATTCAGGGATGCTAATATATGGGATTTGTTGCTGTGCTATTGGGAAGTCGAGCCTCGAAGTATCTTCTCCATTTTTTTGCCTTTGGCTAGTTCGTCGATAATCTTATCAAGATATCTTGCCTTCTGGGTCAGCGGGTTTTCAATTTCTTCCACTCGGTCCCCACAGATGACACCAGTAATCAGATGCGCATTCGGATTCAGCTTCGCCTGATCGAAGAATTCTTCAAAGGTTACCTTTTGATCTATAAGTTCTTGAATTTTCTTCTTATCGAAGCCGGTGAGCCAAGTGATAACCTGATCGAGCTCTTCTATCGTTCTTCCTTTCGCTTCTACCTTCTGCACATACATGGGGTAGACCGATCCGAAAACCATCTTGGCAATACGTTCATTATGTTTATCTGTCGTTTTCATAGTTTAAGCTGCTTATCTTGCAAGTTTACAAATTGTTTGATAATACAGCAATACGGACATAAAACTATACTGTGAAAGAAAGCTCCTTAGGATATAATGACTTTAGCTTAAATGATAGCTTTGGTTCTTAAACTCCATGGACGCATAAACGGCATACTTATCTTTATCCAACGGATAATCCCAGCAGCCCATTCTATGGTATATCTGTCCACCAAATCCGGACTTGAAGCGATATAATCCATACATAGGGTGTGCGGGGTCTGCTTGAGGTGAGATCCCAAAGAAATCATATTCTGTACAGCCTTTTTCCTTCGCAATCTGCATGGCTTTCCATTGCAGGGCGTAAGTTGCCATGTAATTGCGGTTTTCGGTCGCCGAGGCACCATACAAGTAAGTCCCTCTAGTTCCGGTCATCACGAGAAACATCGCTGCTAAGGGTTGCTCATCAACTTCAGCAATCAATAGGTATACATCTGCAGGCGATTGCGTATCATTGGCCCTTGCCGTTAGCACAATACGGAAATAATTGATGTCGTGCAATACGAAGTTATTGCGTTGCGCCGTCTGTCTATAGAGCTCATACCATATATCCAAACTATCTAAACCGAGCGATTTGATCTTTACGCCCTTTCGTGCAGCAAGATTAATATTATAGCGCGTTTTCGGTTTCATGTTCCCTAAAAGCGTTTCTGAATCTTTTTTCAGATCCATAAATATCGTATTGGAAGGTAAGATATCCGTATTGGCCTTTCGTAGATTCCAATGCTCCGTACTATAGTTTAATCGGATTTCTTGCAATCGCTTATCTGGCGCTCCTAACCAGTTGCCATGAAGGTCATAGCAGTCATCATCCTTTGCCCATAAGGATTGCCATGAAAGATCATACCGGATCATGATACAGGTAGGAGGTAGGAAGGTTCGTAAAGCTTCCGACAATTGCTCTAAGAAGTATCCCTGCATATCTTCAGCAGGTTCAATTTCCGGGCCGTAAGGTACGTAGGCAATGCAATGTTCAGCGTCGAGTTTCTGTAAAATAATCAATAAGTCGCCGATAAAGAAGGTATCAGATTGATATTGTGAAATGCCCAAGTCTTCGGGGTCAAGTTTAAAGTTGAATGCTGATGTTTCTACACCCTGCAATAATTTGACTTTCGACCAATATGCGGTTTGTTGAATAATAGACGTCCTGTAAATATCTTTGATTTCCTTTTCCTGTAAATCTGCAACCATGATTATGTTCTACTAAAGTCTTGACCATCGGAAACTGCCGAATAGGCCAAAAATGGCAAACATAGCCATTATAAAGGAGAATAACATCCCCGTTTGTCAGGACTTTGTTAAAACTGGTTAACTTGTTACCGTAGGATTCCTTTGATATACCTAAAAGTCGTCTTCGATAATTTCAGCGACGCGTCCGACGGACCCATCGGTCAAGCGCACTTTGATTCCACGGCTATGGTAAGGGGCAGATGTAAGAATGTCTTTAACTTCGCCTTCGGTCAAATTACCTGTGCGTTGATCCTTCTTTAGGATGATATTCACGATCATTCCCGGTTTGATATTCGCTCTCGTATTTCCTTCGCTCATGTTATTTGTTTTTTACAAAAATAAGCGAAGCTTTAGAAATTAGATCTATTTATGGAATTCTTTCCTAAATTTAATCTTATCTATAAGATGTTCATAAAGCTACAAACAGAAAGATTAGACATCCGTCCGTTGGACGCATTTGATGCAGCATTCATTCTTAAGTTGTTGAATACCCGGGGCTGGCTTCAGTTTATCGGGGACAAAGAGATTCATGACTTAGTGGATGCCCTAAGTTATATCAAATGGATTTCTGAAAAGGATGGGTTTTTCTATCATGTTGTGAGGACGCAGGAAGATTATGAGCCAATTGGTGTTGTTACTTTGCTATATAGGGATAACCAAGAACATCCAGACATAGGATTTGCATTTTTACCGGAGTTCTTTGGAAAAGGCTATGCCTTCGAAGCGGTGAGCGCCTATATGAATGCGTTGTGCGCTAAACTTCCGGATTTAATTCTGCAAGCGATTGTTATGCCTGCAAATCATCGCTCAGTTAGACTGATCGAAAAGCTTGGTTTTATATTCTATGAGCGCTTTCTAGAAGCTGCAGATGAATTAGATATCTATCGCCTGAAGGGGCAGCACAGATAAGTAGCGATAAATGTGTACCTTGAACACAGCTTTATGAAATTAATTTGTTTAGAAAGATTCTAAACAGCTATATTTGCCATTGAAATATAGGGACGTTCTTCACATCTATCGGCCCGAAAAACATTTATTGATTTATACTCGCATTTTTGCAGATGAAATTTAATACCATTACGCTCGGAATTATCGGGACTTGCTTTAGTATTTTTTCTTCCCATCACCTAGCCGCTCAAGAGAAAAAAGCAAATCTTACAGGTACAGCCTTCGAAACTGTTAATGGGCAATTACGCCCTTTAAGACAGGCCACGCTAAGTATTCAAAATATGGGTATCAGTCTTTCGACGGACGGTTCTGGCCGATTCGAATTTAAGGATATTCCTTATGGGAGATTGAGCTTGCAAGGTCAGTATGTTGGGAAAGTACCACTAGACACTGTCTTTACGCTATCTGGTAATCAAGATATTCAGTTGGTTTTCAAGGACAATTCCTTTAGGTTGGAAGAGGTCGGGGTAACGGCAGAGGCTTCGAATAAAAATTTAGCGACAAGCTCTGTTATCGGGCGGTCAGCAATCGAACATTTACAAGCGAACAGCTTAGCCGATGTGATGAGCTTAATGCCTGGGGCAAGAGCTTCCAATCCGGATTTAACCAATGCTAAGGAAATTCAGATCCGTAATTTCGAAAGTAACAATCGGAATCCAAATTCACAGGCCGCCAATGAATTTAATGCGTTCGGAACTTCGATTATCGTGAATGGAGCGCCTACATCAAATAACGCGAATTTGCAGGTTATGAATACCGTTGGATCTGGAGGATCAGCGTCCATGTCGGGCGGAGCAGCCCCTTCAGGAGGGATTGACGTACGAAATATTCCGATTCAGAACATCGAATCTATTGAGGTAATCCGCGGAATTCCTTCCGTTGAGTACGGAGATGTGGCATCAGGAGCAGTCATTGTTAATCAAAAAGCTGGAAAGCAACCACTTGTTATCGAAGCAAGAACAAATCCTAATCTGTATTCCATAACCATGAACCAAGGGATACAGTTAGCAGAGTCTAAAGGTGCTGTGAATTTTGGTGCGGATTACAGCTATAATGTGACCAAGCCGGAGGAAGCCTATGTGTCCTATCAACGAGCAACTTTTAATACGTTGTACAGTAATCAATTCTTCAATAATAAGCTCTCGACGAACAGCTCATTCGCATTTAATTATGGAAAGAATAAGCGAGACCTTAACCCGGACGACATCCGTACGTTGACAGAATCATACGGCAAGGAAGTCGGTTTCACATTGAATACCAACGGGACGCTAAACTTTAATGAGAAATGGCTGAAGAATATCCGCTACACGCTAAACGGAAGTTATCAAAATAAAGATTCTTATTTATCTGAGCAGAAAAACAATGCCACCGCTCCATATTCCATGACTTATACGGACGGTGCAGTTTTATCGAACCGACCGGGTGTGCCGGTTTATGATGCGAATGGCAACGAGATTACCAATATTCCGGCTGGCGAGGAAAACTTATATGCAGTGTACCTACCTTCGACCTATGTTGGTCAGTACACCATTGATGGGCGTGAGTTTTCAGGATTTGCAAAAGCGATTGCTTCATTTTACAATAAAGTAGGGAACACTGAACATAAATGGTTTTTAGGAGCTGATTTTAAATACGATAAGAACTTTGGTGATGGCAAGCAATTTGTTGATTCATTGCCACCGGTACGGCCAGCTCAAGTGCCCAATGCCACTTTCCGCAGACGTACATTTCGCGAGATTCCGGCGCTACAGCAGTTCGGATTATTTGCGCAAGAGAATTTTACTGCCCATATGGGTGATCATAAGTTAAACATTGAAGCCGGCTTACGCTATGATTTATTCAGCGAAGGCAAGTCTGCATTGTCTCCACGTGTCAATGCGACTATCGATGTTATCCCGCGGGTACTGAGCCTGCGTGGAGGTTATGGTTTGTTAGCGAAAGGACCCAGCTTAATGTATTTGTATCCAGAGCGTGCGTATTTTGAATATGTCAATCTAAATGAATTGACAAGCACGAGCATTCCTGAAGAGGAACGTTTATTCTTAACAACTACACGTGTATTTAACACCGAGAATGCAGATCTTAAGATTGCGAAGAATAAGAAGGCAGAAGTCGGATTCGACCTGACTATTGGGAAATCCTTATTACGCGTTACGGGCTTCAGCGAGGAGCTGATCGACGGCTATAGTTTTAGCTATACGCCCAATTCATTTCAACCGGTAGACTACGTAGAATATAAACGTGCAAGCGCCAATTCTCCATCTTTGGTCGGTACTTCAAATCCGGTATTAGCAAAATATACGATGCCAAACAATACGGGTCGTTTTCAAAAGAAAGGGGTTGAGATGGAGTTACAACTGAAACGAATTGACGCAATCCGTACGCAATTTAGTGTCAACGGTATCTATTTATGGCGGAAATCATTTTCTTCAAACTACAATTATTATGATGATGAGAGCGGTCTTGGTGCCGCAAATAGAACGCATATTGGATTATATGCGCCAGATATGGAAGTCGGATACGACAGGGCATTGAATACTTCGATTCGTGCTACTCACAACATCCCTTCGATCGGATTAGTGGTTACTCTGACGGCCGAAGGAATTTGGCAAGAGTCGGATTGGACCGTTTATGGAAATGATTCCATTCCGACAAGTTACATCAGCAAGTATGATGGACAGGTTTATGACTTTGATGTAACTAAAAAAGATGACCCAGAATTCAAATCAATTATGCGTAAAGTGGCTAGACCATACGCAGTGATGGAAAGTCTTCCGACCTTCTTTAATTTCAATATCAATATTACCAAAGAGATCAGAGACTTTATGCGTGTATCATTCTTTGCGAACAATATGTTCAGATCTTATCCCAGCCATCGCTCGGATCGTGTTAAGACTGAATATATCAGTAGAAATGCTAGCTACCCATTCTTCTTTGGGTTGAATCTTGGACTTACGATTAAATAATGTCTATCATGAACAGAAAATATACTTTATATGGATTATTGGCTGCGGCGAGCCTATTCAGTTCCTGTAGCCGAATAGATAATGGACTCGATACGGACGATATAGCCTATATGACTTTGAATATTACGGCGAATCCTGTAGCAGAAGGAATCGAGCGTACTGAAGGCTTGAAAATAGTTTTAGAAAACTTCGCCGAGGGCTATCGCATCGAGCAGGAGATGACAGATGGCGTCAATCGTATCGAAAAACTGATACCTGGGACCTATTCGATCAATATCACAGGCAATGTGGAGCAGGAGGGGAAGACCTTTTATTTAATTGGAAGCAAAGTCAATTATCTTGTTGTGAAAGACGGGGAATCGCTAAGTATTGATGTTAATGGAGCTTCAGTTGGGCCATTGGCCTTTAGTGAGTTGTTCTACGCCGGAACAGAACCATTTTACTTCAGAAATCAATTTTACGAAATCATCAATAACTCCGATGAAACCGTTTATCTTGATGGTCTTCATTTCGCGAACTTGGTACCGAGTGCTGCAACGGTTAACTTACCTGTTTGGCCAGAGTCAGATGCGGGGAAATATGTTTATGCAGAGCGAATTTGGAAGATTCCGGGAACCGGAAAGGATTATCCTTTGGCACCTGGAGAATCCTTCAGTATGGCTCAGTTTGCGGCAAATCATCAGTTAGCGCAATATAATCCGAAATCTCCGATCGACTGTTCTACATCGGAATTCGAGTTCAACATGAACAATGCGAACTTCCCAGACCAGCCGGCGACGGATATGCAGCATGTCTTTTATAATGGTTTAGCTGGAAAAGGTAGCCTTCCGCAGTATTTGACCTCCGTAATGGGGGGAGCTTATGTCATCTTCCGTGTACCGGAAGGCGAAAGCTACGACCCGGTAAACAACAAGTCTTTGCAAACGAGAAACTTAGCGACAACTTCGGCGAATCTCTATGCAAAAATACCGTTGACCTATATAATGGATGCCGTTGAGTGCGGACAGAACGAAAATATGATTACTGCCAAGCGGGTACCATCGTTGTTGGATGCGGGGATGACCTACGTTGGGGCAACTTACAATTCTAAAGGCGTTAGACGTAAGAAATCGGGTGTTGACAATGCAGGTCGTCCAATCTTACAAGATACCAACAACAGTACCGAAGACTTCGAACGTCTTGTGACACCTGAATTTCGTCATTATGGCGAGGGGATTCCTAGTTGGTCAACCGCAAAATAAACAGCTAAGCAAAACATCATGAGCATACCATATAACAATTTATATAAAATACTTTCACTATCTGCTTGTTTCGCTTGGGCAATGCCTAGCTTAGGGCAGGAGGGGAACCACTCCATTATCGAACAGGAGCAGGAAATAGAATATTTACAATGGGAGCATAGTCAGAACGCAGCCGGTCTACAGCTTGATAAGCCGAAGCAGCATTCCAGCCTAGCCGCGGGCTATAAGAAAACTGACGGTAATTTCCGTCGTCCGCAAGCTGGTGAGAGCATGGGCAATCTGCATCTTTATACACGCGGGAATGTATATTTAAAGAAAGGCTACCTGCAAGGTTATTTTGATTATTCGCGAAATAATATTCGCAATGCGGAATACAATTCATCACTGATCGATCCATTTCGAGAGATGCCCTATGTGACAGCAGATACTAATGCATCGGATTGGCTGAATCAGCACTATAAGATAGGATTTAAGGCTTCCAGTGCGCCTATCGCCGAGAAGTTACATTTAGGTTTAGGGGCTAACTTTATTGCTTCTTCGGGCGCAAAGCAGCGTGACATCCGTGCCGTCAATCGCTATTATCAACTCGATTTGCAACCTAGTTTGAGCTACAGTCTAAATGATCAGCATCACTTGGGCGCTAATTTCATGTATAAGAACTTTAAAGAGGAGGCCAATAACTCCAATTCTGTGACGCATATTTCACAAGGTTACTTTGCTTTATTGGGATTAGGGAATTCCATTAGCGGATTGGGAGCGGGTCGTACAATGAACTATCAAGGAGATGCTTTTGGCGGAGGCGTACAATATCAGTACCAGAGTGCAATCAACGTGTTTTTGAATGCGAACTATACCGTACAGGCAGAAGACGCGAACATCACATTCTCTAACCCAAGACCCGGGGGCTCTATTTTAATGAAGAAATGGGATGCGAGCCTTCATCTTCAAAAAGACGGTGAAGCTTTTTTACACGGTTTCAAGGCCTACTTGTTACACTCGAATATGAATGGCATTGAATATATCAACGAGTTTATCAGTGGTACAGAAAGCGAAGGTTTTTACACGAGGTTTCAAAGCGTACGATCGAAATATAAGCGTCAAGCGGTTTCCGGTCGTTATGAGCTTTTGCGTAAATCCGGAGATGCGTACAATTGGAAAGCAGCAGCAAGTTTAAGATATAACAAGTTGGATGATCGCTATCTAATTCCTGCATCCCAAATGTTTGCAGAAAATATGGGATATGGACTTGAGGGTCATAAATTATTTTCGCTGTCTGCCAATTTAAAATCTCAGTTATCCATTGGCGTCCGTGTATTATTGAATAATAACCTCGATGCAGCTTATGAGTATTCTGGGGCGGATGCAGAAACACTGCCTGTTATGGACTTAGAGCAACGTAATTTTCAATTCTACAAAGCGGATTATCAGCAATTCGAAGTGCCGATTTACTATGCGCAGCAATTGCGTTCGAACTCGAACGTACAGGTCTTCGTGAAAGGAAATTTACAGTGGATCAAAACCAATAGTTTTACATTCAACGATAGAAAGCATTTTAATTTAAGCATAGGGGCGACCTTTTAATGTAATTAAGGCTTTATATTTGTAGTAATAGCAAGGATTAATAATAAAAAAAGAATAAGATGAAAAGATTGATGAGTTTGATCGTGCTGATCGCAGCGATGGCGATGAATGCACAAGCACAACAGACGAAAGAAGTAAAACCAAGAGCGGTATTGCCTGCAGAGGTTCAGATTAAAATTGCAGAACAAGCAGCACCTGCGGAGTTCCGTGCCGGTTCTAAAGTATTGGGATATGATCAAGAAGGTAAATTTGTAACCCTTCGTGAGGGTTCGAACGGCTATATTTGTTTGGCTCCAGATTATAAAATGTCGGTTTATTACGCTTACTGTTATCCAGAGAGCTTGGAGCCATTTATGGCTAGAGGGCGTGAGCTGACAGCTGAAGGAAAGCGCAAGCAACGCGATGAAATCCGCGAAGCTGAGTTTAAGGCTGGCAAATTAGCAATTCCGCAAACACCAAGCATGCTTTACGGATACTGGGGGCCTGCGGATAGGTTAAATCCTGAGACTGGCGAAATCGCAGACGCTAAGCGCCGTTACGTTATTTATGTACCATATGCTAAAGCGGCGGATTATGGTATGTCGAATAAAGGAAACAACATCGGAATGCCTTGGTTAATGGACGAAGGAACTTACAAAGCACATATTATGATTACGCCTCCATTGGATCATAATCACTAATATATTCAACAATAAAAAAAGCCGGTTTTGAATGAAACCGGCTTTTTTTATTGTTATCCTATGCTAAATCTTATGCGATGCAGCATGAATTCTATTTTTTGTTTTCAATGCTTCTTTCTTTACTGCTTCAGGAGCCTCTGAACTTAATATGGCTTCACAACCTTCCACAATGGCGTCGCGTTGATACGATAGGGTGAACCATCCTAATGCTTCCAAAGCGGTGGTTCGAACCACATCTGAATTCTTATTGTTCTTAGCCACTTCGATCACTGCCGGAACTACTTTATGATGTCTGTACAGTCTCAAGGTGGTCAATTCGCTTAGCTTTTCTTTCTCCGATAATTCTGGATTTTGAATAGCTTTTAATAAATCATCCGATTTCTTTTTATAGTAATCTAAATCTTTGTCCAATTTGCTTGCCAGGGCATCACGTCCAGCTACTGCAGGATTATTGCGGATCAATGCATCCACATGTTGCTTTGCAAGATCGGGATTTATAAATTGAAGGGCCCAACGCGCACGGTACGCGATACGCTCAGAGTGCGGATCGTTAATGTAGAATTCAATTAAGTCTTTTGTGAAGTCGTCAGAGCCGAAGTCTGTTAAGTCGTATATCGCACGGCGGCGGATGTATTCATATGAATCACCTTTTGCGGCATGCAATACATCTTGATAATCTTTATTCTCGAAGCGGCGCAGCAGTTGGAAAGCTTGCATACGCGTTGGTTCAAATGCCGAATTGAAATAATATTCCTTCAGAATTGGAGAAACCTCTTTTTCAGGAAGGATGTTGGTCAATTTATTTAAAGCTAAAGATTGCAGATCAGCGTCATTTTCATTCAATACTTTTTTCCAATAGCTTGCTGATTGATTTAATACTGTAGCTTCATTCAATTCCTTTGCTTTATCTGAAGCATAGTGGAACGTAGGATCTCCGAAGATATGGGTTTCTAAGTAAGCAATATGCTTCAACCAATTACCAACGCGGTAACCATCTTTCAAAAGTCCCATCATTTCCGTAGGCCATAAATCTTGTAATACGCCTACTGAATTCGCAATTGTTGCAATGTTCTCGTTGTTCGAGAAAGGGTAGTAGCCAGCGATATAATTGTCAAGGTGGAACGAACCGGTCAGACAACTATTCAAGTAGGCTACCTTCGCCTTGATGCCTGCATCTTTCAGGTCATCGATCTGCACATCTAAGTTGATATTATAAATAGAATCTGCTTCGATAGACTTTTGGTCGAATGCATCTGCAAACCATTTATCCGAAACGCCTAAAGAATTCTTAAAGCCATCGATTGTTTTTTCAACATCGCGTCCATCTTCCTTCGCGCTGCGAACTTTGGAGCGTAAATATCTTGCGACATTCTCCATTGATGGTTGTGGGCTAGATACATAAGGGTAACCATTGATCAGTTGCAGAGTAGATGTTCCGTGTCCGGTCATATATGCAAAATCAATTTGGTCGCGTTTCAATTCCGATAAAAGGTTGAACTTCATGAAATCTGCATTTCTAAAGTTCAAGAATTTAATCGAACCTCCCGGTTTAAACAGTTGCGGCATTTGAGCTTTCAACGCGATTGCTTCGCCAGCGATGGAGTTTACCGCATTGGAATTATAACCATGTCCATACGATGCAATCATATCATCCAGAGGGTATTGCTTGCTGCGCAATGCTACTAAACGTGTGAGGTATTCTTTAATTTTCTGAACTCGATCTTCGCCTTCAGTCACCGGTGGTTTAATTCGTGCAGAATAGATGTCCATCTCCAAGAACTGCGGAGACTCGGCTTTTAACGAATAATAGTGAAGTAATTTTCTCGACGCTGCTGTATCTTGCTTCAGATAATCAAATTGCAGGTCAAAGTCGTCATAGAATCTATCTGACGGTACCGACGAACGATCCCATCTAATCTTTTGGTTGATCTTCAATGCTGAGGTCATAAACTGCGCATCACGAAGCATCGGGATCGGAATTTCGCCGACAAACACAGTTCCCTCTAAAGGGGCTTTTTTATTTTGATATAATCCTTTTAGGATCTCTCTGATTTTATCAGGAGACTCCCAGTTTGAATGTATAATGTATGTTCCAAGTCCGTCTTTTTCAACAAGTTTCTTATATGCGGCAATTTCTTCTTTTGCAGCCTGATAAGTTTTGCTATCCACAACGATAGCGAAGCTTGTTTTTGACGAGATGTTTGGTTTTTCAATTTCTTGTCCTGTTGCTGCTAGCGCTGAGATTGCCAGAGCAAAGGTTAGGGTAGATTTAATTTTTTTAAAGAACATTGCTAATCATTTCGTTTACACATTACAAAAATGCAATAAAAAGCTAATGAAATGATAATATATGTGTAAAGATTTTGGATTTAGTAGTTAGTATTTAGTAGTTAGTATTTAGACCCGTCTTTGAACCAGGAAAGGAAAGATGAGAAGATTTACAGGATCCTGCTTATCCTTTCATCCTTCCTTTCCTGGTTCAGAAACAGCCTTATTTTTTCTTTCAACAGGATCCTGCCGATCCTTGCATTCTTCCTTTCCTGGTTCGAAACAAAACTTCCTTCCTTTCCTGGCGCAAACAAAATCTTATGTCTAAAATCTAATGTCTGATGTCTCTTAAAACCTATATGTCAAGTTTTCCGCGTTGTCGGTCATCGAGTTCACTGTTGCCGGCTGGATTGTCTCGGTAGTCGTCGTCGTCAAACATATCGTCTTCTTCTTCCTCCTCTTCTTCTTGTTCGAAAAGGTCTTGTTGATTTCTACGCTCGTTTCTGTCGTTATTGAAATCGCGATCATCGAATGTTTTTGGTTTTGGCGATGATTCGGGATTACTGTCGTTGTATTCTTCATCATCCTCTTCTTCGCTGTCCTCTTCTTCCTCTTCTTCGTAGTCCTCCTCAGGATATTGCGAAATTTCTTCTTCTTCTTTTTCTTCTTCTTCGATTTGTTCTACGCTTTCAGCGGGCATATCCATATCTCGGGGACTTACGGGAGGATTGTTCTCGTCGATTTCGGGCTGGTCTTCGTCGCGGTTCTCTGGTTGAGGCCGCTTATCAGCTTCAGGAATGATATCATTAGGAAGTTTATCATTTTCTTCTTCGCCTCCACGTCTAGGATTATGAGGGTCATGATTATCCGCTATAGCTGCAAATGCAAGTACTAAACCTAGTTTATTACTTACTTCATTTTGAATCTTTCTCATCGATCTATGTTTTTAAAAGGAACAGCTAGCCGCAGAAATAGTTAGATGAATTTATCGCCCTTTTGGATGATTTATACTTGTTTTAGAATGATAAATACCTATACAGATAACGGATTACGCTCGTGTGACGAAATAAATACGGGAATGTAGAATGATGCCAACGAATTAAACTGTGATGTTTCCAATAACTGTAGTTATCAACAAGAATACGTAAAATTTAAATTTCAAAATATGGAAGATTTAATGAACAATCCCGGATTAAAAGAAGGCGAAATGACAAAAAAGATTGAAAACGAAACGGCAAAACTACCGTCGAAGTTTTATCTATGTTTGGGCATCTCTGCAATGATAGGTGCAGCGGTATTGAAATGTTGCAAAAGAAACCATGATGCTCTGTTTGTAGGGCAGTGGGTAGCACCATTTTTATTGTTTGGAATTTATAATAAAATCGTGAAAACGGAAGGGCATGATTAGGTACAAACAGTTTTTGTTTCTCGTTTAAACCAAAGTTTCAACGGAACGAAGTTCAATTAATTTGAACGATTTTCTGCTGTAGCTGTTCAATTAGTAAAACGACTAAAGTTATGGCTACAAAGAATGAAAGCGAAAAAGTTGGGATAGTCGATAAAGACAGACATCCTAAGAAACAAAAGACCTTAACGTCTGTGATGGAAAAACGAGAGAAGAAGCGTGACGCAGACGGTGAGGCGGGTGTAGATCCGCAGGTTGATCAATTGAATACCATGCCTGATCCGGATGTGCATCCTAAAGAGCCTAAGGGCACAAAGAAAAAATTATAGATCGGAGTTAATATGAAATTAAATAAAAGAAATGGTTTACGGATGTTCGGATTAGGCTTAGGCGTGTTAAGCATCATGTCTTGCAATAATCCGGCAAATGATAACGACAGGAGAGTAGATCCCGTTAATCCAGATACGATGTTGGACGAGCGTGACACATCTATGCGTGATACCGTACTGAGCGACACAACTGGACTACAAGATTCTATCATTATCAGTCCAGCAAACCCACCTATGTAAATTTGATAGAATATCCATTTTCTATATTTGTGTGTAGTTTTCTATGAATGATTATTCATAGTAAATAATAAGACAGGATGCTAGGCAGTAGCATCCTGTTCTGTAATTTTTAGACACTTACTGTGTTCTTAGAATAAGTTAAAGTTTACAAACCCGCCAATGTTATGGTCGCGCATTTTTTGCGGGCCATAGTAATCCAGGTTGCCACCAACGCCGAAGGTCACATCTTTGAATGTTACACCAGCTCTTAGCATAACATAGCTTCTCGCATGGTAATCATCCGGTAGATTTTGTGTGTAAAGTGCTTGCGCTCGGGTGTACAGTTTTAACTTTTCATTCAACTGCGGCTTGTATTCCACTAAAGCTAATATCTCTCCGCTCGTTTTCTTATGTAAGTCTACACGTGGATTGGCCACCACTAGCCATTCTCTGTTTGCATAGGTATACATAATTCCGGCAGAAGGGCGTATTCCCTGAAACGGTACCCAAATAAAGCCGGAAGAAATATCCAATCCCTTGATAAGGTTAAAGGTTAGATTTCCTTGAATCATATAATCATTCATTTCAGAAGATTTCCAATCCGTTTGAAAATTCATAACCGAGAAGACGCCTAGTCTTGCCACGCTTTGGAACTTCTTATTGATGATTGCCTGATAAGAAAGGCCTCTATCACCCACTAGCATTTCCATGTTTACGGGTGGATTCGGGATAAGGTTTGTAGGTGCCTGCTGTGCGAATGAATTCAAGCTCAACATGCAAGTCAAGCTGATGACAAGTAAATAGTATTTCATGCTCTCTAATTTTAAAACACTGCAAAATTAGTGACGAGCATCACGATTTAACACGACAAAAGGAGCGGTAATTAGTACGAATCAATCATTTTTCTATACTTGGATGGACTTGATCCGGTTTGTCTATTAAAAAACTTCCCGAAATGTGCTACATCATAATAGCCGAGTTGTCCGGCAATTTGTGAGATGGTCAAGTCAGTTTGCAAGAGTAACACCTTTGCTTCCTGTATGATGATCTCGTTCAGTATTTGGGAGGCCGTCATCTGCATATTTGCTTTGACCGATTTATTTAAATGGTTTGCTGTGACGGAGAGTCTATCGGCATAGGTCGTTAGTGGCCATGCTTCCATATAATGTTTTCTGGCAAGTTGTAGAAAGGCTTGTGTAAGCTTGGTCTTTTTATCAACTATATCTTTTTTAGTTCGTTTTCCGATCTGATAAATCTCTGCCAGGATAGTTTGCAAATAAAAGGGAATAAGCTTGAATTTATCGGGCAGGCTTGCCGGCTGTTGATAGAGTTCATGCATGGTATGGAAAAGTGTTTCCAATCGATGCTGCTCCTGAGACGTTAGTTTGACCTTTAGCGGGAAATTTGGATCGAGGAACATATCCAAGAGAAAAGGTGCATGCTCAAGGAAGTCGTCGGCGAAATGGCAATAATAACCATCTAGATCATCTGACATGTCTATTGTGCTGGTAATCGTTCCTTTCGCAACCAGAAGGAACTCTCCCGCTTGGAGGGTGTGTTTTTCAATGCCGGAAAGACGGGTAGTGCTTCCCTTTGTGATGAGCATAAGATCAGACACCGTTTTTTTATGAACAGGCAATGGAAGGCGCAGGTTCACCTTTGTTTTTTGGAAAGAATGAATAAAGAAACGATCTACCTGCTCTCTAAAAACCGAAGGGACCTCCGAATTATCGATGAAGACCAATCTGAAGTCAATGGGGTGATAAGTAGAAATTCTTGTTTTCTTGCTCATGTGCTTACTAATATAGGAATGTATATAGTTATTTATAGCTATAGTGGTAACAAAAAGCTATTGTTTATTTAATAATCACGAAATGATAATTTGTTAATTATTAATTAAGTTTGATTATAATCAATTTTTTGAAATTGAAAGTGGTTGATATTCAATTTTTTAAATTAAAAATAATAGTATATGAAGACCTTGCTACTTCAGACGAAAATATCAGTAGATAAAGTTTTGACTTTATTGACTGAGCATATCGAATCGCAGAAAAAACTAGAAGGGCAGGGTGTTGACCCAAGCGATATGATGGGAGGAGAACGCACAAAAATCGTTCTTTATGATGCACATGATGTTCGCGAGATTTTGCGTATTGAGCGAAGTACATATTACCGTTGGTTGAAGAGCGGTTTGCTAAAGCCTATACAAATTAAAGGTAAGCATTATTATACCTCACGATTTATTGAGGACTTGAAGCGAGCACAGGGGAAATAGCTGTGGGATATATTAAAAGAGCCCTTCATCTGATAGTGAAGGGCTCCTGATATTTTTGCAGTTCTCTTTGTCGATTATTTTAGATGAGGCATCGGCTTACTTTTCAATTTCTTTTAAGCTCGCCATTTTCTTGTATTCCAAGAATCCCTTGATATCTTCAAAGTGTTCTCTAACTCGTTTGTTACCGAATTCAAACACCTTCGTTGCTAATCCGTCTAAGAAATCGCGGTCGTGGGAAACAAGAATCAGTGTTCCGTCGAAATCTTGTAGTGCATCTTTAATGATGTCTTTGGTTTTCATGTCGAGGTGGTTGGTAGGCTCATCCAGAATCAGCACGTTGACTGGTTCTAACAAAAGTTTGATCATTGCCAAACGAGTTTTCTCACCTCCGGATAATACTTTTACTTTCTTTGTTGTATCATCGCCACTGAACATAAACGCGCCCAATAGATCTTTTATCTTCACACGTACATCGCCTACGGCAATTTGATCGATCGTCTCGAATACTGTTAATTCTTCATCGAGTAGAGCAGCTTGGTTCTGTGCGAAGTACCCTATTTTTGCATTATGACCAACCTTCAATGTTCCCTCGAAGTCGATCTCTCCCATAATGGCTTTGATCATGGTAGATTTACCCTCACCATTTTTCCCAACGAAAGCAACCTTCTGTCCGCGCTCGATAACCATATTCGCGTCTTTAAAAACTAGATGGTCGCCATAAGATTTGCATAAGTCTTCGACAATAACAGGATAGGTCCCTGAACGTGGGGAAGGCGGGAACTTTAGGCGTAATGCCGAAGTGTCTACCTCATCAATTTGTATGATTTCCAATTTCTCCAACATTTTTACGCGCGATTGTACCTGCAAGGTTTTAGAATATGTTCCTTTGAATCGGTCAATAAACTCTTGGTTATCGGCGATAAATCGTTGTTGCTCTTCGTATGCTTTCTGCTGGTGCATTCTACGCTCTTTACGGAGCTCTAAGTAATGGCTATATTTTGCTTTATAATCATAGATTTTGCCCATCGTCACTTCAATCGTGCGGTTGGTGATATTATCAACAAATGCCCGGTCGTGAGAAATTACTATAACGGCTTTAGCTTGGGTGACTAAGAAATCCTCAAGCCATTGTATACTCTCGATATCCATGTGGTTGGTAGGCTCATCGAGTAGAATAAGGTCTGGTTTTTTTAATAAGATTTTCGCCAATTCGATGCGCATACGCCATCCGCCTGAAAATTCAGATGTTTGACGCGTGAAGTCTGTTCTTTCAAAACCTAAGCCCTTTAATACCTTCTCTACTTCTGCATCGTAGTTCGTCTCCTCGATGGAATAGAATTTCTCGCTCAATTCTGAAACGCGTTCGATCAGCTTCATGTAATCATCGGATTCGTAGTCGGTACGAACATTTAACTGCTCATTTAATTCCTCCAACTCATCACGCATTTTATATACCTCGTCGAAAGCCTTTGATGTTTCTTCAAAAACCGTCAAGTTGTCTTTGGTCAATAGGTGTTGTGGTAGGTAGGCAATTACTGCATCCTTAGGGCCAGTTACCGATCCTGTTGTGGGTTTACCAACGCCAGCAATAATTTTTAACAAAGTTGATTTTCCAGCACCATTTTTACCCATTAAGGCGATTTTGTCATTTTCGTTTATTGCGAAAGATACATCGCTGAAAAGAGTTGTTCCACCAAAGGAAACTGATATATTATTTACGTTGATCACTATAGCTTTTTTTAAATCAGCTGCAAAGATAATTATTAGAATAGTATTTAGTAGTGAGTATTTAGTATTAAGACATATAACGGCTTTTTAAGTTACCGGAAGATTCAAAGTTCGGAGCTAGAGGGGCTTGTGCGCTTATGGGAAAAAAGAAATTGTTCAGGAATGAAAGAAAAGAAATTTATTCCGAAAGTTCAGTCCTCAATAGGTCTAAATACTAAATACTAGCTACTAAATACTATTTTTTTTTAATAATATACTTTATTTAAATTTTAATAGTATATTTACATACTATTATTAAGAAATGAAATACAATATTTTAAAAGATATGATTGCGCTTCTTGAGGTTTTTGAAGCGGAGAGTCAGTTGGATGAAATATATACAAAGGATACAGAGGGGTTTATCGACTGGCTTATGAATAGGTATGCAAAGGATAACGATGCGCTGGAGGTCGACTGGGAAGGGAAGGAGAAGGGCAGAAGTGCAGAAAGTGTTATCAACACTTTACTAGTTCATATGGGGCGATATGCAAAGAGTTATTCCAAGTCTGCGATTCATGGGTCGGGCTTTACGTCACAGGACGATTTTATCTATCTGATTACGCTGAAATCCTTTGGTGAGATGACGAAGATGGATTTGATTAAGAAAAATGTGCATGAAAAGCCTAGCGGGATACAGATTATCAATCGACTGATTGCACAGGGCTGGGTGGAACAATTTAATTCGTCGACAGATAGAAGGAGTAAAGTGTTAAGGATTAGTGAGCAGGGTTTATCAGTGTTGGAGCAGCAGATGGATAAGATTCGTATGGCTTCGGATATCGTGACGGGGAACCTTACGAGCAAGGAGAAGTTGGAGCTGATCCGTTTGCTGGAGAAGCTGGATGTATTTCATTTGGCTATTTACGATAAGCAGATTGAGAGTGAGCATTTATTAGAAGAAGGAGTTAAAAGTAAAAAACGATGAGGAAAAAAGTTGCCATCATAGGTTCTGGTTTTTCAGGTTTGTCTGCCGCTGCATATGCTGCGAAAGCGGGCTTTGATGTTCACGTTTATGAGCGCCATGATCAACCTGGTGGCCGTGCCAGGCAATTTTCTACCGATGAGGGCTTTGTTTTTGATATGGGCCCAAGCTGGTATTGGATGCCTGATATTATTGATGGATTTTTTGCTGACTTTGGCTATCAAACTTCTGATTTTTATCAGTTAGTTTCTTTGAACCCTCAGTTTGAGATGATATTTTCTGCTGCAAATATGCGTGTTCCAAAAGATTTTGAGGATATGGTTGAACTGTTCGAATCCAAGGAAGCGGGGGCAGGTCTGCAACTGCGTAAGTTTATGGAATCGGCGAAATTTAAGTATGAAATTGGGATGAAGGAATTTGTGAATAAGCCTTCACAGAGCTGGCTGGAATTTATTTCACCAAAGATTGCGAAGAATTCACTAAAACTGGACATATTGTCGAACTTTCGAAACTATGTTGCCCGTTATTTCAAAAGTGCAGAACTGAGGACCTTAATGGAATTTCCGGTTATTTTTCTTGGCGCCTCACCCAAAGACATACCTGCTCTGTATAGCTTGATGAATTATGGTGGCTACGCACTGGGAACCCATTATCCTATTGGTGGGTTTTATCAGCTTGTTCGGGCGATGTGCGTCGTGGCGGAGAAGCAGGGAGCAACTTTTCATTTTAATACGCAAGTGGAGGAGCTTCAAGTCGAAGGAAATAGAGTCAGCGCTTTAAGGATTGATGGTGTTTTAGAGCAATTTGATGTGGTTATTGCCTCATCAGATTATCATCATACTGAAACTTTATTGCCAAAGGGGTATCGAAATTATACGGAAGATTATTGGAAGACGAGAACTTTCGCACCTTCGAGCCTGATTTATTATTTAGGAATTGATGAGCGTATTCCTAGCCTAACGCATCACAGTTTGTTTTTTGAGAACGAGTTAGATGATCATATTTCCTGCATCTACGATGATGTGAAATGGCCGGACAAGCCTTTATTCTACGCATGTTGCCCGTCAAAGACGGATCCACATGTTGCGCCGGCAGGCAAGGAAAACTTATTCCTTCTGATGCCACTCGCGATCGATATTAGCGATCCGGAAGACAAACGCGAGCATTATCTGCGAGCGATGCTGAAGCGATTAGAGCGGCATACCGGCGCTCATGATGTTTATTCTAAGATTATTTATAAGCGAAGTTATTGTGTCTCGGATTTTAAGCGAGATTATCACGCTTATGGTGGCAATGCTTACGGCTTAGCCAATACGTTGCAACAAACCGCCGTCTGGAAGCCTAAAATTCGAAATAAGCGACTTCCGAATTTATTCTATACGGGGCAACTAACGGTTCCCGGTCCAGGTGTACCACCTGCTATTATTTCGGGTCGGATTGTAGCCAATGAGATTATAAAACTAAAAAACAGCACTATATGAAACAGAAATTTGACGAGCTTTCCTTCAGCATCAGTGAGGTGATTACCAAAAAGTATAGTACGAGTTTTTCTTTAGGGATTCTAGCTTTAAAGCCGACGATTCGCCCAGCGATTTATGCGATTTATGGTTATGTGCGCCTGGCGGATGAAATCGTCGATAGTTTTCATGGTTATGACAAGGAGAAGTTGCTGAGGCGATTAAAGATTGAAACTCAACATGCAATTGAGGACGGCATTTCCATCAACCCCATTTTACAATCTTTTCAGGAAACTGTAAACCGTTACAAGATTGATCAGGATTTGATCGACCAATTCCTGCACAGCATGGAGATGGACTTACAGCAGGTAGATTATAATTCGGATTTGTATAAGGAATACATCTATGGTTCAGCAGAGGTCGTGGGCTTGATGTGTCTACAAGTGTTTACGGAGGGGAATAAGGAAAAATATAATGAGCTGAAGCCTTATGCCATGAAGTTGGGATCGGCATTTCAAAAGATTAATTTCCTGCGAGACCTAAAAGATGATTACCATATTTTGGGACGCACTTATTTTCCCAACATCGATATGCAAGTTTTCGACAATCAGGTGAAGGTGCAGATTGAACAGGAGATACATGCAGAATTTAAAGAAGCACTGATCGGAATTAAAAAACTGCCCAGTTCGGCTATGTTCGGAGTATACTTAGCCTATAAATATTATCTCTCCCTATTTAAAAAAATTCGGAGTAAATCCTCTTCTGAGATATTAAATAAGCGTATTCGTGTACCGAATTCGGAAAAAGCTTATGTTGCTTTGAAATGCTACGTTCGATATAAATCAGCTTGGTTATGATCAAGTATACGTTTCTGTTTGTTTTTTTGCTTTCTGCAGTGTTTTGCCTGGGTAATGATCTGTCGGACGTACGATTGAACTATAAGCGATGCATCGCTGATAAGGAACTTTGCAGACGGCTAATTGTTAAATTGGAGAGGTCTAAGAATCCCACACCGATTGAATTAGCGTATTTAGGTGGTTTGAAGACGATTTGGGCAAACCATGTGTTTAGTCCTATTGCTAAGTTGAGCACCTTTAAGGAAGGGCGTAAAGACATTGAGCGAGCCATTCGTCAAGATCCCAAGAATCCGGAATTGCGCTTTGTTCGCTTATCTATTCAGAAGAATGCTCCTTCATTTTTAGGCTATAAATCGAATATTGCTGAGGATCGTCGATTTATCCAAGAGAATTGGGGAGGCTTTGAGTCCGATATGCCAACAGCCGATGTCAAGGCATTAATAGAATAAGTTTTGGCGATTTAGAAAATTAAATATGTTTTACTGTTATTATCTGTCGATATGCTAAATATTTTAATCACCCTTTTGACTTTTATCTTGATGGAAGGCGCGACTTGGCTGATCCATAAATATGTGATGCATGGCTTTTTATGGGTTTTACATCGGGACCATCATGATCACAGCTCGGATGGGGCTTTTGAACGAAATGATTATTTCTTTGTGATTTTTGCTAGCCCAACCATTGCAATGATGTATTTTGGATCCTTAGCAGCATACAATTATCTGTTCTTTATAGGTTTAGGTATTATGTTATATGGGATGGCCTATTTCTTTGTACATGATATTTTTATTCATCAACGCCTGAAGGTTTTTAGTAAAAGTGAAAATCGTTATTTTCTGGCTTTACGACGAGCGCATAAGCAACATCATAAGCATATTGGGAAAGAAGACGGCGAGTGTTTTGGGTTTCTTTATGTACCCATGAAATATTTTAAAATGTATTTTAAATCAGAGAAAGCATAATGAGCTATACCTATCTATTGATATTATTCTTTACAATTATCATCTGTTTTCTTGCTTCCTTCGATCGGCGGATCCGTTTTGATCGTCATTTCTGGTCTTTCTTGAAGGCGTCAATCATTGTCGCCATTCCATTTATTGCCTGGGATGTTTGGTTCACAGCACACGGCGTTTGGTGGTTCAATACAGATTATACGATAGGTCTGAACGTTGCTGGTCTTCCAATTGAAGAATGGCTATTTTTTATATGTATACCATTTTCCTGCGTTTTTACTTACTACTGTATTGAAAAATTCTTTAATCTATCTTGGCTCCTAGGCTTTAATAATCTCATTGTCTTTATAACGGTGATTGTTTGCGCGCTGATGGCTCTGCTTCATTACGATAAAATATATACCTTAGTAACGGCTATTGCTACGTTGAGTACAGTAATTTATTTGCATTTCGTGGCTCGAGTGGACTGGATTGCGAAGGCATCTTTTGTATTCAGTATTTTGATGCTGGGTTTTTTTCCTGTTAACGGTGTTTTGACAGGTACAGGTTTAGAAAGTCCGATTGTGAACTATAATCCTAGTGATTTCCTAGGAATCCGGATGCTTACTATTCCAATCGAGGATGCTGTTTATGGTTATACGCAATTTCTGTTAGTACTTTATTTCTTTAAGTTATTTAGCCTTAGGGCTAAAGTATCTTAAGTAGTTTCGTATTTTGAAATTAGTTTCATCGCCCAGTATTCGGAATGTTTTGTCTGCCTTTTCTAATTGGTTAGTTGCGAGATAAGAGACTCCTAGATGTATGATATAATCTTCATAAAACAGGCCTGTAAATCTTTTCTTATCGAATTCTATGTTCAAACCTTTTTCATATTCTTGAATTGCTTTTTCAAATTCATTTTGCGCATACCAATCGTCGCCGCTCAGATAGTGATCATAGACCTTTTTCGTAGGTTCGTCGAATGATTTGTACATTTTGAAAAATTGAAAAGGGGTAGAAACAAGTAATGTTTTGCCGGTATTATTTCTATAAAACTGGTTTGCGGCGAATACTGCTTTTCTGACTTCGGCTTCCATCTTCTTGTCGTTGATGCCTTCGATGAGAATGTCGCTGATGAAATTCTCGGGACTTAATAAAAAGTCTATCGTAAATTGAAAATTTCCGGACGTCTTCTTCTTAAGTAGTGGGGAATTTGCGATGACATAGAATTGCAATTCTTTAACCTCCGGATGTTGGAAGGTGACGTCGGAAAGTTTATTCATTTCATAAACCTCTGTAGACAAGTTCGGTACCCTCTTTTCTTTAAATTCAGGATATTTTTTGATGAAATCTGTGTGTTTGAGAAGGCATAGCTTTTTGTTGGATCCGGATTCAATGAGGATCAAGTAGTCATCGCTGAACCCATATTTTAAAGTTCTGGTACCTAACTGGATTTCACTACTACCAATAAACCTCGCTGGTTGCTCATAGCCTTGAATCTCGATCATATGAGGTGAAATGACATAAATAGCTTCGGTAGAGAATTGTATGTCATTGATCGGTAGTAAGGAATTATCTTCAGATAAGACAATGTCCAGGACCCATTTACCCAACAGTTTTTCGGTTTGGGCATGACTCGGGCTAATAAATTGCAGGGTCAAAAAGAGGGATAATAATAATGGCTTCATAACTAATCCGTGTTCACGGGAATTTGCCTACAAATTAAGGATATCTATTGTAATTTTCATTTTAATCTCTTCATATTCCGAATATCACTACATTTTAAAGAGTGTAGGCAAGGAACTTACTCGTGTTGATGCATGATTTAGTTTATCTCTCTTCCTTTTGCCAGGTGATTTCGCCTCGTTTAATCATCTCCATATATTTCCTTAGATGTGCTTCAGTGACACTGCGCGTAGGGTCGTCTAGGTGGTATTCAAATTGACGCGTAAAGCGATTGTAATTGATACTCGCTATATATCTATTATTGTCGTATATATGCCATAGTCCACCTTTTTTACTTCTGATTTCGACGACATGTCTTTCCCCATCGAGGTAGAATAAGTCTTTTATAGTCCAATCAAAACGCAAGATTAAAGCATCGATAATGGCTTGTTTTATATCTTCATCGAGGTATCCATATGCACATTTCCATTCACCCTGTTCTTTGCGAAAGATATACAGGGATAAACCGTCTTTTCCCGTTAGGTTATAGTCGCGCATCCCCAAACCTCTATCGTTAACAGATAGCTGTGCATACATGACACGGTTGCGACAGTGGATTTCTAAGGGTTTCATTTTGACAAATTACTAAATTTTTTAGTAATTTATCAAAATGAATTTTACAGAAATTAGATAGCATTTTGTATATCAGGTCGATCTGTATCTTCTCCACGCGCAGCTGTCACACGGTATGTTTGATGAGCCGCTAATTCTCCTGCGTAAGGTTTCATTAGCTGTTGGATTTCGTTTTTCCCATTAGCATATAACCACGCATCTCTTTCCTGAGGCGAGATAATCAATGGCATTCGTTTTTTTTCGTTATGTATTTCTTCGAGTAAGGGGTTCGCAGGCGTTGTAATAATTGAAAAGGTGGGGTAGTGCTCTCCGGTTTCTTGGTCGGTAAAGTCGGAGAATACAATACCGAGAGTAAAAATCTCTTTATTTGGTTTGTAAATGAAATAGTTTTCTGTTTCTTTCTGGCCTCTGACTTTATGAGGCTCGTAGAATCCATTAACGTAGAGTAGGCCTCTATTTATATTGATGTAATTTTTATAGGAAGCTTTTTCAAATATCGATTCGGATTCTGCATTGAGCGTATTGGCATATTTAGCGGCATCTGCTTCTGTTTTTACCCAGAAAGGGATTAGTTTCCATTTTGCCTCTCGAATGCTATCGTAGTCGCTATTTAATGTAACTGGCAGATTTGGTCGGGCGAATCCCGACACATGGTAAATCTCTTTTCCTCGATAACTGATTTTTTTATCAGGGAATTGCTGCGTTAATTGTTGATTACTGGGGGTGGCAGAATGGTAGCACATAGCAGAATTTTAAGTACTAGTTTTGAAGCTATAATATTTAATCTTTCTAAAATGTTTTGAATTGAATTAATTCGTCTATGACTGATTTTTTACTGAGCTAGCGCGTAATATGATAAATCCAAGTACGCCAGCTAAAAGTGATGTTATTAAGATAGCAAGCTTAGCTTCTGCAATGTGTGTTTCAGACTCGAACGATAGTAGCGCAATGAAAATAGACATGGTGAATCCAATTCCGGCCAATAGACCCACGCCGAGAATATGACGCCAGTTGGCATTTTCTGGAAGCTCACTCAATTTCAATTTACGGCATAGAAATGCGATCAGCATGATACCGATTGGCTTACCAAGGACCAGTCCTAATGCGATTCCCAATCCCAAGGAGGATGTTAAGCCTTGAATCATAGAGTCTTCCAATGTTATATTGGTATTTGCGAAAGCAAAAATTGGAATTATCAAAAGATTTACGGGTTTCACTAGGGCATGTTCCAATCGTTCAAGTGGCGATTCCACATCGGTGTCGTTTGTAGGTATAGTCATAGCAACCAGCACTCCAGCAATGGTAGCATGGATTCCGGAATGATGGATGAAATACCAAATAAAAACGCCTGGCAAGAGATACAAATAAGGATTTTGGATGTTCATTCTATTCATAGCGAGTAAAACGATCATTCCAATCGCTGCGTAAATTAAATAGGTCGTCTCGATCCCTGAAGAGTAGAAGAAAGCAATGACAAGAATCGCGATTAAATCGTCGACAATCGCCAATGCCGCGAGGAATATTTTAAGGCTGGCAGGAATTCTATTTCCTAGCAAATTAATTACAGCGAGTGCAAAAGCAATATCTGTTGCCATTGGAATTCCCCAACCGGATGAAGTTTCCGATCCAGCGTTCAGGCTTAAATACAGAATTGCCGGAACTGCAGCTCCCCCGATTGCACATAAGATTGGCAAGGATGCCTTTTTTGGAGATGAAAGCTCACCTTCGACAATCTCTCGTTTGATTTCCAATCCAACCATGAGGAAGAAAATTGCCATTAATCCATCGTTTATCCATAAAAGTATGGAGTATCGGAGATGAATTGACCCATTTTCAAATCCTAGTTGATGGTCGAGGATGTTCTGCAATGCTGGTGCTAGTGGCGAATTTGCTAGAATTAGTGAGACAATTACCGCTAAGAAAAGTAAAATACCCCCGGCATTACTCGAACGCAGGAAATCTTTGAAAACATGGAGATTGATAAGCTTTTGCATATATTATTTTTTAATTTTATCCCAAAAAGGGATGTTTGGAATCTTCATGGATTGATCGTCAAATATGGGATTATGTCCTTGGCTTTTTTGAAAAGCAAAATCTTTTTCCATTAGTACAACCTTCTGGTGTAGCAGAATGATCGCTATGATATTTAACCATGCCATTAATCCGACGCCGATATCGCCGAGTTGCCAGGCAGTAGAAGCAGTAGTTACACAGCCTTGATATACAGATAATAGCATCAGTATTCTCAAGCTCCAGGTTGCCAGATTATTTTTACTCTTCCAAAATAGAAAGTTGACATTGGTTTCGGCAATGTAATAATATGCCATTATGGTGGTGAATGCGAAAAACGTTAGCGCAATAGCGACAAATGAACTACCGATCATAGGAAAATGCTGGGAAACTGCCATCTGTGTGAATGCTGGTCCCGCCTCGATGCTGGGTAAATTTTGCACGATGAAAGAACCATCCGGGTGCTCGACATTGTACTGCCCGGTAAATAGTATCATGAGGGCGGTTGCAGTGCACACGAAGAGGGTATCGACATACACGGAGAAACCTTGAACGAGCCCTTGTTTAAATGGATGGTCGACTTCTGCTGCTGCGGCGGCATGGGGCGCTGTTCCTTGCCCCGCTTCATTGCTGTAGATGCCTCGCTTGACACCCCAAGATATGGCGGTACCTACGATTCCTCCAAATGTTGCGTCCAAACTGAATGCCGATCGAAATATTAATGAAAATACGGAAGGAATTTGATCATAGTTCATAGCGATGATAACAAAGGCCATGAGAATATAAACCCCAGCCATGAACGGGACGACCAATTCGGACACTTTACTGATTCTTTTTACCCCTCCAATAATAATCAATCCTAAAAGAGTCATGAGAACAAGCGCTGTGAGTACTCCTGATGTTCCAAAAGCCGTGTTTACCGCTACAGCAATACTGTTAGATTGCACACTGGGGAGAAGGAAGCCGGTACTGACAATGGTGACGATTGCAAATATTATTGCGAACGTTTTATTATTTAACCCATACCGAATATAATATGCCGGCCCACCTCTATATTGTCCATTAATTTCTTTTTTATATAGTTGTCCCAATGTTGCTTCTACGATAGCTGAAGCACTTCCAAGAAAGGCTATTGCCCACATCCAAAATATTGCGCCAGGTCCTCCCATGCCGATCGCTGTGGCGACTCCCGCGATGTTTCCCGTTCCAACGCGGCCAGAAATGGCAAGTGAAAATGCTTGAAATGAGGAGATTCCTTTGTCAGACGCTTTGCTATTGAACAGAAGACTTATCATTTCTCTAAGATAGCGTAGTTGAGGAAGTCTAAACCTAATAGAAAAGTAGGTTCCTGTTAATAAACAGAGATATACTAGGATGTCTGACCAGACAATGTTATAAACTATATCAACGATTTTCTTCAATAATTCCATAGGCGATTGCCGCAAAATATAAAAAGAAGTGCTTTGACTTGGGAATTATTGCATAGATTTTATCTATATAGTTACATTACAGAAATAATCATGATGTTTCCTATTCCTAGACATTTCATTGCAATGGGTTTTTAGTTCGACACTTTTATTGATTAGATGTTCTTTAATTTTGCTTATTAGTTTATTTTCGGTAGTTTTGTACCACATTAATTATTAATAGGCAGAATTAATCCTTGATTCTGTCAGATTAATATTCACAGCAATCGGTTTTGATGATCCAACGATTCAACATTTCCTTTAGATTTTTTCTATTCCTATAGTTGTGGAAATATGCTGGTGAAGTTGTTGGTCATGAAAATCAAAAGCTGTTTTATTTATTTAAACTTTTCGCGTATATAAAATTAAGATTTGATGCAGGTAGAAAACTTGGAAAATGTAGAAGGAAAGATTGAGAAATTTATTGACAGTGCTATTGGATATGCTCCGATATTGATTAGTTCGATAATATCAGCCGGATTGGTTTTGTTTTTGGGGCTCTGGCTGATACGATTGGTTCGGAAGCTTGTTGATAAGATTTTTGTACGTCGCGACATTGATCCTAGCATCAGGACATTTTTAGGGAACTTGATTAACTGGGTTTTAAAGGTTATGCTATTTATCGTAGTCGTTAGCCAGTTAGGGGTTCAAACTTCTACCTTTATTGCTGTAATCGGTGCTGCTGGTTTGGCAATTGGTATGTCCTTGCAGGGCTCGCTGTCCAACTTTGCGGGGGGCGTATTGATCCTTTTGTTTAAACCTTTTAGGGTTGGCGATTATATTTCTTCCTCTACAGGTGTGGATGGTACGGTAAAAGTGATTGATATTTTTAATACAAGACTTGTGACGCCCCAAAATCAGCTTGTGGTTATCCCTAATGGCGAGCTCTCCAACAGTAATATCACAAATTACACTGAGCTTGGGACACGAAGAACTTGGTTTGATATTGGTGTTTCTTATGATGCTGACCTGCGTAAAGCGAAAAGCATACTGTTGGATTGTATACGAAGCAATGAATTTGCATTTACTGATCCCGAGCCTGCGGTAGTGGTGACAAGTTTGGGCGATAGTGCCATAAACCTATCCGTTCGCGTTACGACGAGTAACGAGAATTTTTGGACGATGCAGGAGCAGTTAATCATTAGTTGTAAAGAAGCCTTAGATAAAGCTGGGATCGAAATTCCTTTTCCACAAACGGATATCCACATTAAGAAAAGTTCATAAGATAAATCGACATCATTCGGTCTTGATTCCCTTTTCTAGATAGTTCAAAATTTCGTTTAAAGGAATACTGAAGACGCCGGCTTTGTTTTCGTCGTAAGCAGATTTCCATCGGACATAGCCAAACTCGTAGTCTGGCATGGCGCAACGATCATTTTTTAAGTGAGTGATGCTGGCGAGTAAAGCTTCTTGGGAAAGCGGAAGGTGGGAAATATATTCTACAAATCCGGATGTAGTATGTGCAGTAGCAAGTTGGACTCCTGAAACATGAATATGAACGATGAAGTCATCTTCTTCGGGCTCTATTTTTACGATTATTAATGTTGAGTCTTCTTCATTTTTGCGTGTATGATAATGCCATTCCTGGCCGACCCGATATTCGATTAGATGGTTTTCCCGGTCTGCTTTATTGAATATTGAAAATAACCCCATAATTTTTGGTAATGCCGTTAATTTAGATCAGAAGTGATTTTTTATTTTGCGATGCTTCGGTTGTTAATCCATAAATTCATCGGATTCAGCAAATTTAGCGAAGTCGTTAATTCTTATTAGTTTTCCTTTCCTATTGAAAATATACCCATTTTTATCTTTTGTTGCCAGAATTTCACCGTCTGCGATGAAATCTATTCCTCGATATTCAATCGGAATAATCACTTTTCCCTCTTTATTGATGAGCCCCAAGTACCACCCAGCCTTCCGATGAGTTCACTAAATTCAGCTCCTTGATTAACTTTGGCTAAACCTTCATAAAAGGACTCTGCATTGTCATATTTTAATGGAATTTTGACTATTCCTTTTTTATCAATAAAACCAAATTTGTTATTCTTCATCACCAAAGCGAGATCGTCTGAAAAATCTTCGGCTCTGTCATATTCAGCTTGGATGACAATCTTGCCCTGAGCATTTTCGAATCCATATTTTTCATTTGCTTCTATTACACTGAGTTCTTGAGCGATTGAATACGAGGTAAGAAGCATAAAAGAAATGGATAGGATAGTCTTGATAATAGTGTTCATAAAGTTTATAACGTTGGGTTATTTGTAGAATGATTTCTATTTAGATGATCGTTTCAACAATGCATCTAGCCAAATGTAAATGTATCGTGCAACCCAAAAAATAGCTAGTTCTAGGTATTTGATGAATATTAACGGCCCGATCGCAGGAAGGATTATAAAAAAGAGCCGTTATTGCAACGGCTCTTCGATGTTAATTGTTAAAGGAAGACAAAATTATATAGGATGCTTATTATTTACTTTTCACACATCGTATTGGGAATCGACTGTCTCGACGTGGTCTTTCATCGTCGTTTTCCAAATCTGTATGTACGTATCTTTGTGATAGGAAATTGAAGCGTTTGTCGCTATTTTCATTTAGTGTTAAGAAGGTTGGAGGCGCATATAGATAGCTTCTCAACTCCATAGGGACACCATAGAGTCCACCTGTCGGGTTTGGTTCTTGTGCGTCGGAAGCATGGTAGATAACATCAAAATTTCGGAATGTAGAGATATCCGGTTCCGATTGCGGGATGTTGTTAGTTACAGCACCACGTAATCCACCACCGGCAAAGAATTTGAGCTTTGCTGGCTGTCCGGAATAAGTGTCTGTTCCTGTGAAATAAATATATCCTGCTGCGTCTTTTGTGTCGGTCAATGACGAACCTGTTCCATTAGGTTGTGTACCATTTAAAATGGAATTCTCGACACCACTTTCGCTGACTACTATTGGATTACCCAAGCTTTCAAAGTCAGCCAATGTTGGCATTCTCCATAAACCGCCTTCTATTAATCGGCAAGGATCATTGAGTGGAAGTTGAATTGCCGGCGTTTCTGCTTGAAATGTAGTATTCATTGCCGGTAGTAAAACTGATTCAGGGGATGCGTAATTCCAGTAATCTGTTAACTTGTAATCATATCCTGTTTCTTCAGGATTGTTTCTGTTGGAGTAGATCCCGTTGTTATACGTTAAGTTTCCTTTTGCCCAAATCAAGTCACCGACAATGATTCCTGAGGTTACAAAAGTTATGGTCAAGTTGTATTGATAGCCAGGCTTCAAGATGAAATTATCTACTGTTATGTCTGTTTTACGCGTTCCTCCCGCGTTCAAGGAACTAATCACTAAGGCATAGGGTGTTGAGCTGCCGTTGTAATAAATTAAGGGAGCACTGCTGAGTTTACTTTGACCTAAATTAGAGAATATAAAGTTTCTTGATTGCGCGGTACCCGTAGGCGTAAAGCTACCATCATCAAGCTTAATGTTTGATATTTGACTATAATGGCCACCGATTTTTGCGCCAATTTCCGTAATAGGTCCGATTGTAGAGGCATCAATGGTTGTCGTAATTTGGCTCACTTTATTTTTCAATATTAAATTGATATTGTTTTGTCCTGTTGTCGTCGTTACGGTTTGTTTTACATGGAGCCACGCGTAATTGTAGGTGTCTGTTAACGCAAGACTAGAGAGTATAACCGTGCTGGCGGAGAGTGCTGTGTTCGGCGCTGCTCCCGGGTCCTTTTGATTTCCAAGGGAATAAGCAATAAAGGTGTACTGTGTATTTCCATCGAGGATGAAGTTGCCTGCGGAAGCTTCGGACCCTGCTGTAAATAGTTTTTGATCTTTATATGATCCGTTTGAATTATATACTACGACGCGATAAACCATTCCTGTAGGAACCGGGACGATCGTTGTGGCGCGGGTTTTCTTTACGGTCTTTAGCTCTGCCCGAAGAAGCTTGCCGTCGGCCCATGGTATCTCAATAACTTGGTTGTCAGGGCTGTTTACTTGTGAAGGCAATGCTCTACTCTTGTTGTCTTCCTCTTCGTATTTCATGCCGATGTTAACACTGACTTCAGCGTCTCCTGGCGATCCGTTGAAATCGTTTTTTGAGCACGAAAATAAAATTGATGTGATCAGTAGGTAACAGCTAATTTGTATTAAACTGTAGACTCTGGTTGCTGTTATTTGATTCATATAATGCTGTGTGTAATTTGTATTCATGATTTCTTTTGAAGAGAAGCTAATGCTTCATATAGCGCATGGCTTTTCCTGCTGGCAAAGGTGTGTTTGTTTTAGTTAATAACAAATGATAACAATCACTTTATTTAATTATTAAAACTATAATAAACTATATAGAGATAATATAATGTTTAAATTAATCGATTGATGTGATTTGACTATCTGCTGTGCCATTTATGTTCATTTTTTGCTGTTATGTCTCACTTTATTCCATTTCAAAAAAGTTGTTTTTGAGCTCGTTATGTTTGCTCTCGATATCAGTAACAAGAGTTGGTCAGCATGCGGACCATTTGGTTTTAATTAAAAAAAATAGAAAACATGGCAAGAATTTTTAGTGGAATTTTAGGCGACTTTCAAGGAAAAGTCGGAAATGTGATTGGTAGTAGATGGAGAGGAATCTCATACATTCGTTCATTACCACGTCCCTCAGGGAAAAAACCTAGCGAAAAGCAATTGGCAGTACGGATGAAATTCAGTTTAGCATCTGCATTTGTTTATCCGATTCGTTCAATTGTTAACATTGGGTTTATGGATCCTAAGATTACCGACTCAACGGCAGTAGCTAATTTAATAGGATCGATAATAAATACTGCAATTATTGGTACTTATCCGGAATTGAAGATCGATTACAGCAAGGTTATCATCAGTAAGGGAGGTGTTCCTTCCTTGAAAGGCTTAGGGATGACCGCAAATAGTCCGTCTGAGTTCATTTTAAGTTCGGCATTCACTGCGGGACGTTTTAGTGGGAAAGGATCGGATAAGGTATTGGTTGTCGTTTATGATGATTTGAAGAAAGAGTACCTGGTCGTGGAAGATGCAACGCGCCTTTCGAAGCAGGCTAAGATCAGCGCCACGGAACATATGACAAGTGATAGCTTACACGTTTGGGTGTTTTGTATTGAAGAAAACACAAACGAAGTATCCGAGAGCCAATATTTGTTGATAAAGCGTTCTTAGCTCTTACACAAGCAAAGGTGTAACGAATGATAGTAGATACTAATATTAATTAATCGAGTGGCGAAGCTACTCTTACAAAAGCATGATATGAGACAAACATTAGAGCATATTCGATTCGTTGTAAAGATGATACTGAAATCTTCAGCGAAATTCCCGGACCGATTGATTCGGATCGGCAAGTACGTCGATTTCAGTATGGCGGTTCTTCTTCAACTGTTAGAATTAATTGAAAAAGATAAGCGGGATAAGGGGCCAAAAAACAGGGGTTTTGGATTGGTATAAATCGGTCTCCTTAGGGACCCTTGGAGGCACAGCCTGTTCCTTTTGGTTTAGTTTAACCTTAAATGATTTATTCAGCAGCGTTGTTCTGACCGTCATTGGATCATTGATAAGCTTTCTATTAAGCCTTTTATTAATAAGCAGACTAATGAAAAAGTAAGAAAAAAGGCACCTACGGGTGCCTTTTAATATGTATGTCAATTTTAATTGAGCTTGGCCTTACTTTTTGATTTTTGCGTTGTTTTGATCGAAGCTATTTTTCCTTGGACTTCCTCAATGTCAGATTGCGAAAGCGGATCTCCAGCGATATCACGAAGATTGTACATACGAATATCGGCAGGTGCTAATGCGGCAGCGAGGGTTAGATCTCCCCAATTGATGATACTTGGAATGTGAATAGCTTGGCTGTAAAAACTATCTAATCTGGCTTTTCGAACAAGATAACTGATTGGCGAATCGTAAGTTTCAACTTCGTCAATTTGATTGTTTAGGGCCGCCGCTAGAATAGAGGCGACACCCAATTCCTTGTTGCCATGAATATGGATTTCTTGCGCATTGAATTTTTGCTTTACAAAGTTTGCCAGGTGCGTTATTTGCTCAGTCCAAATACCCATCATATTCCGTCCCAACCAATGTTGCGAGCGGGAGAGGGTATGATGCTTTGGTAATCCTTTGTCGAATTTCTGACCAACGGAGGTACTATTAATTCCTAGTCCGGTAAGATCGGCTAGAACGACAGCAAAGCCTTGGTCACGGTATCTTCGCACGCTGTCATTTAGTTGGCCTTTCGGTATGTCTGCTGCGAATATGAGCTTAAATTTCTTTGCTTTTGAAGGTTTGCTGATTAACGCAAGTAGTTCATTTCCATTTGGAAATTTGATATCATATCGATCCCATGTATCGTTGATGATAGCCTTTGTGCTCTCGTATTGAGTTGGACTTGTTAGATCAATTTGAAGTTGCTTTTGAAGTTGCAAAAGATGCTGTTCTCGATTTATTTTTTTAGGATCGAAGTTGTTCAGTATATCTTTTGCTGTTTGTTGGCAATAGGCTTGCGTACTTAGTACTTCTGGCAAACGCTTTCCTTGGTCGAATACCTGGAGGGTTTCTTGGCTAAGCGTTGTGAGCGAAGCGTGGTTTGTGTTTTTTGTTGCTGTTTTATCGAGTAGATTTTCGTTGAACCATGAAATCATCGCGCGACGCTGCTCTGCCCAATATCCGTGTGTGGTGTTGAACAGTTGATAAGAGAAATTTGTTTCTGCGTTGTGTAGCTTATAAATGTGATTTGCTGTTCGATATGACCTAAACATTTCGCTTGGAAAGAAGGCTTTATTGCTATCATGAAGGGCATTGAATAAGCTAAGCTTTCGCGGAGCTATCAATCCGAGAATCTCAGATTCCTCAAGGAATGTGAGTCCATCTGGAAGCAATTCGCAAATACAATTGGCATTCATCACATAGGATTCAAAGGTGCCTACGGAAACGACAGGTACGGCGGCTTTAATCCGTTCGTCGACTGCTGTAATCCACATGGTTTGGTTGCCACCGCCACTTGCACCGGTCGCACCGATCAAGTTTTTATCTACATAGGATAGGGACTCTAGGAGGTCAATGGCACGCAGGTTATCAGTTATTTGCATGCCCATTAGGGTTTCACCTAAATCAATTAAATGGCCTCCCATGTGAGAACCATGATATTCAAAATTAAGATGTTCCGTGGATCGTTCGCCGGCGCCCCATGGATCGACGAGCAATGCAACATAGCCATTCTTGGCGAGATCTTGACCTACAAGTTGGTAGTTGTCATAGAACTTTCCATTTCTGGAATGGCCCATCATGACAAGCACCGCAGAGAATGGTCCGTTGCCATCTGGTATATAAAGATTGGCAGTAGTAAGCGAATTAGGACGAGTTTGGAAGGTGATATTCTTGAGCTCAAACCCTTCGAGTTTGGTGGTTTTGTGTTCGGTATATTTTAGTGGTAGATCGTGAAATCGTTTATAGTTGGTCTTTTCTTGAATAAACTGATTGATGGCATTTTTACGAGTTTGCCACTGTTGTATGTTTTGCGGCGCTATGAACTTTTTAAATTGCTTGGCAGCTTCGAGTTTTAGGCCGTTGGCCAAGACGTCTACATCAGAATCATTGACGATTGTCGGGATGCTGTCGTTGTTCTTTGACATGTTGATTGGGTTGGAGGGTGGGTGGATGGAACTAGTGAAAATTAATGCTGAAGTTCCAAACATAAACAATGAAGGTATTCTTGTGAATATTCTCATAATCTATCGGTTATTAGGTGAGTAAATAGGTGATTTACAATACAAGGTTATCGTTTTTTTTGTCGCTTTTAAAATAAATCGTCGATAACGCTATCGGTAATAAATTCAAGATGTCTAGTCAAGTTCTCGACATTAAATATTTAATATTGTAGAAGGTAGATGCTTCTACACAGGTGTTTACACTAAATCGCCAAATAAACATAAATTATGAGAAAAATCAACTTAGTACTTATTGTACCACTTTTGACATTCTCATTTAAATCAAATGCAGTACATGATTTTCCTGCTGGATCCAATGTTTCAAAATTGAGACATTGGATCCAGCAGAATGTTCAAGGGACTGTTACTGCATTAGATACAAATGAGCCATTAGTTGGTGTTACAGTTTCTTTGAAAGGTAAGCAAGGAAGTGCAGTAACAAATTCCGAAGGGAAATTCACAATTTCTGCAGAGCGTGGAGATGTTCTTATTTTTTCTATGTTAAATTTTGTCAAACAGGAAATCGTCATCGATGACCAGATCCAACGCCTTAGTATTAAGCTAGAACGTTCAAGTGAAGGTCTTGATGAGGTTGTGGTTGTGGGATATGGCGTGCAGAAGAAGGCTACACTTACCGGTTCAGTGGCATCGGTCCAAGGGGATGTGTTGAAACGAAGTCCGGCGGTAAGTGTTACAAATTCTCTTGCCGGTTTAATGCCAGGTTTAGTTGCGACGAATCGTTCTGGAGAACCTGGAAGCGATGTTTCATCTTTACTCATCCGAGGTGTAAATACCACTGGAAGTACTAGTCCGTTAGTGGTTGTTGATGGGATTCAGAATCCTCCAGGTTGGCAGAGAATTAATCAAAATGACATTGAATCAGTCAATATATTAAAGGATGCATCGGCTGCTATTTATGGTGCTCAAGCGGCCAATGGAGTCATTCTAATCACAACAAAGCGTGGCAAGTCCGGAAAGCCGATAATTAACTACTCAATGAATATGGGCTTAAATCAACCTACTAGGACTCCGAAATTGGCAAATTCAGCTCTTTTTGCAGAGTATGTTAATGATTTACTAGTTCAAGGAGGTCAGAGTCCGCGATATACTGAGGAAGAAATAGCAAAGTTTAAAAGTGGGTCTGATCCGAACTATCCAAACATCGATTGGTTTCAAGAAGTTCTCAAAAACATTTCAACTCAGCAGATTCACAACTTGAATTTGCGCGGAGGTAGTGAGAAAGTTAGATATTCGATTTCTGGCTCTTATACTAATCAGAACAGTATTTTCAAAAAAGGAATACACGACTATGATGGATTTACCGTTCGGTCAAACATTGACGCGGATGTAACTAATAATTTTACTGTCTCTGTAGATTTAAATTCAGTTTATAATAACAGGATTCGTCCAGGGACTCAAGATGCGTGGTATTGGTTGAACGCTTTGCCTTTCGTCCCTGTTTACTATGAGAATGGCTTGCCTTCCGCTGGGATCGAAAATGGATACAATCCCGCCGTAATGGTAACTGATGCTGCCGGAAAGAATACTCTAAATGATAAAAACTACAATATTAAAGGAGGATTCAACTGGAAAATTCTAAAAGTTGAAGGTTTGGAGCTAAATGGCTATTTGGTTTACACCGATGGTTATGCATATGACAAGCGCTGGAGAACTCCATGGACGGTATACAATTACGATCGATCTACTGATGAATATATTCCCATGACAGGCGGCGCTATTGTTTCTCCTGATTTGGCAATTCGTACGGACAAAACTGACGGGATTTTTTACAATCTCAAATTAAGTTATACTAGAACGTTTAAAGATCATTTTATAAGCGCCTTTATCGCAGGAGAGCAGTCAAGTTCTAAATCAAATTATCAACGCACGTTTAGAAGAAATTTCTTGTCGACTTCCATTGATGAAATGTTCGCTGGTGATCCAGCAACTCAAGAGTCGGATGGAATGTCTTACGATTTTGGTCGGCAAAGTTTATTTGGACGGGTGAGTTACAATTACAAGGAAAAATATTTAATTGATTTTAATGCCCGATATGACGGCTCGTTTGCTTTTGCGCCGAAAAAACGTTTTGGTTTCTTTCCAGGGGTTTCTGTGGCATGGATTGCTTCTAAAGACCTATTTCCAGAATCCGAAATAATCAATGAATTGAAAGTTAGAGGTTCAGTGGGGCAACTTGGTAATGATGCAATAAATCCATATCAGTATTTGGCTTCATACAATTTAGGATTGCAATATGGATATCATTTTGGACAAACTCCCAAGTCAAGTTTAGGAGCAGTGCCAAATGTTACACCAAATCCTGATATTACTTGGGAAGTCGCTACAATTTCAAATATCGGCTTAGATGCGTCTTTCATGAATCGGGCTTTTGAGTTGACTTTCGATGTTTTCAAGCAAAAGAGGTCTAATATTCTTGCACTACGTGTTTTAGAAATCCCCGCATATACATCTTTATCGTTGCCAACGGAAAATATTGGCGAGGTGGAGAATACTGGGATTGAAACTAGTTTAAAATATAACCGTTTTGCATCCGATGACTTTAAGTTTTCAGTAGGCGGGAATTTTGGATTTTCGAAAAATAAGGTGCTAAGCCTTAGTGAAGCGGATAATGTTCCTGCTTACCAAAAAGCGGAGGGAAAATTAGTTGGTGCAGACCTGTTTTATCAAGCAACTGGTATTTTCAGAACAGAGGAAGAGCTCGCAAATTCGCCAATTTTTCCTGGCTCAAAAGTTGGGGACCTACGGTATAAAGACGTCAATGAGAATGGGATAATTGATGCAGGAGACCGTGTCAGGATGGACCGATCTAACATACCTCAAATAACATTCGGATTAAACGCTAATCTCCAATACAAGAATTTTTCGATGTTCATAAATTTCGCAGGACAGGCAAAAGCTTGGCAATACTTTCATCAAAATGCCAGGATTGCAGTTAATGGATTAGAAGACCTCATTGCGAATCGTTGGCAGCCAGGTAGCTTAGATTCTAAATATCCGAGGATCCCGACATTAAGTGAGCCGGGAGAACCAAGTGGATTGAAGAGTACCTTCTGGTTGCAAAATGCATCATTTGTTAGGCTTAAGACTTTAGAATTGGGATATGATCTGGATCCCATCCTAGTTTCGAAACTAAAAATGAGTAGTGCTCGAATCTTTGTAAATGGAAATAATCTATTTACAATTTCAGAGATAAAGTGGTATGATCCAGAAGGTTCTTCTGATAGAGGCACATTCTACCCACAGAGTAAAGTGTTTAATTTAGGTTTAAGTGTCGGATTTTAAGAGATAGAGTTATGAAAATTGAAATATTAAAGAATACTTGGAAGTATTTATTCATGTTTTTTACATGTTTGTCAACAATATCCTGTGATTTTGATGTACTTGACACGGTACCTAGCGATCGTTATAGCGAAGACGCTATTTGGGATGATCCTGCTCTAATTGAAACATATGTATCTAGTACATATCGCTCGCTACCTAATGGATTTAGGTATAGTTTTTACAATTTATCCGTTATGGTCGACGAATTGAATGCCAGAAACAATTCTTGGCTTTATGCTTATTGGGGCGGAAATTTGACAGCGGATAATTTGGGAATTGCAAATTATTGGAGTAGTGTGCCGACAGGTACAAATACAAATCAAAACTATTGGACGACTATCAACCGTACAAATATCTTCTTTCAAAATATTGAGAGAGAACGAAGTAAAGAGATGGTTCAGGAAACTAAGGATCGAATGCTAGGTGAAATGAAAGTAATGCGTGCGAAGTGTTATTTTGAGCTGATTAGTCTATTCGGTGGAGTTCCACTAATTACTAAACCATTTAAATTGAACGATGACTTCAAATTAAAGCGTAATACGTATGACGAAATAATGTCCTTTCTTTTAAAGGAAATTGAGGAGGCTATCGAGCTATTGCCATTGGATTATGACGCCGCCAATAAGGGGCGAATTACGAAAGGTGCTGCCATGGCTTTAAAATCCCGCGCATTACTTTATCGCGCGAGCCCCTTGAATAACACGAAAAACGATCGATCAATGTGGGAAGCTGCAGCAAATGCAGCAAAAGATGTTATTGATTTGAAGAAATACAGTTTATTTAGAGACTATAGAACTTACTTTCTAGAAGAGAATATATATAATTCCGAAGCTATTTGGCAACGTCCATTTAATCAGTTGATTAGCCCAGAGGCAGTTTATTTGGAATTAGCATCTTATCCAAATGGGTATAACGGCTTTGGTCAAATTCATCCTTTACAGAATTTAGTTGATGATTTCGAGACAATTCGTGGATTGCTACCAGAGAATGACCCTCTATTTAATGATCAAGATCCATACAAAGATCGCGACCCTCGGTTTTATGCTACCATTTTGCACGATGGGATGATGTGGAAAGGTCGTGAAGTAGAAACTTTTTTACCAGGTGGTAAAGATTCAAATGAGGGATCAGTGTCCCCTTGGAATGCATCGGAAACAGGTTATTATCCAAGGAAGTTTGTAAACGAGCGTATCAATAATCCGAGCTCTACAAATATGTCTCAAACTCCTTGGACCTTTTTTCGGTATGCTGAGATACTACTGAATTATGCTGAAGCAAATTATTTTTTGGGAAATGAAGCCGTAGCTCGTGAATATTTGAACTTTGTAAGAGCTCGCGAAAGCGTTAATATGCCAGCAATACCGTCTAACGTCACTGGAAAAGCACTGTTTGATCGCATTGTAAATGAAAGACGAGTTGAATTGGTCTTTGAAATGCACAGATGGTATGATGTCAGACGTTGGAAGATCGCTCCAGAAGTTTTAAATACAGATTTTTTGAGAATGGATATCCGCAGGGACCCTACTACGGGTAAGAAGACTTACAAGAAAGTGGTATGGAAAAAAGCTGTATTTACAGACAAAGATTATTTACTTCCTGTGCCACAAGATGAATTGGATAAAAATGAATTATTGACGCAAAATCCTGGGTATAATTAGGCAAAGATAATTAAATGAAAGGCGGCAATAAGGGCGCCTTTCATTTATTTATGTTTATTATCGATTTTTCTAACAAACTTGTCAAATTCCTTTTCAATTCCACCGGTTCAAGAATCTTTACGAAATCAGCAAACATCATTAGCCATCGCGGAAATTCATTTTCGATATCTCTACTTTCAAAAGTCATTTCTATAAAGTCACCAATGTTTTTTTCAGCAACAAATCCGTAATGTTTTCTTTCCCACTTCAAATAGTTAGCGAGTCTATTCGCTACAAGAAGTTTAATCCGAGTTTTAGGGTGATTTGTTTGACGATGTTTTTCAATATATTCTGCAATGGAAATATGTTTCTTGCTGAAAATTTGATCTGTTAAAGTAGCTTCTTGAATCCGATCACTTCTAAATTGACGGAAGTCATCTCGATAGAGGCAGTAAGCAACAATATACCAAAATCCACCATCGTGATAAATTCCAATCGGTTCTATTGTCCTCAGTCGGCCTTCCTCATCTTGTATTCCCTGATATCTAACGACCAGTTGTTTTTGAAGTGAAATACTTTCTAATGTGCTACTTAGGGCATGCGGTACCTGTTCAAGAAAGGGAGGCATCGACTGCTCTCGCATAATAATCTGACTCTCCACAGTGGAAAGCAAATCCTTGTCGTGGTTTTTGAGGATAGATTTGATTTTAAGCATTGCAGAGCCATATTGCTTAGCACTTTCTTTATCTAGGAACTTTTGGGTAAGTTTTTCTGTTGCAACGAAAGATAAGGCTTCTTCTTTGCTAAAACTAACAGGTGGCAGTTTGTATCCTTCCATAATGGAATAGCCAGTACCTGCTTCTCCGATTATCGGAACACCAGCCTGCTCTAAGCTTTTTATATCTCGATAGATTGTTCTTAAGCTCACTTCGAAACGATCCGAAAGTTCTTGCGCGCGGATGACTCTCTTTGATTGTAGCTGAATGAGTATATTTACAATTCGATCGAAACGCTTTTTAATATCTACCGCCATAAGGTTGTATTGAACTTTTAAACGATATCCGACAACCTAAAAGTATCTTTAAGACGTATTCCTTTCTCTGTATGTTGCAAAGTGCAGCACTCGTGCTGTGCATCATGCTCGAGAATAAGAATATATTCATTATCCACGATTTCTTGCCAATACGATTTTCTTTCATCCATAGTTACCAATGGTCTTACATCGTAACTCATCACGTATGCCAAGGGAATATGGCCAACGGAGGGAAGAAGATCTGCCATATAAAGCAGCGTTTTTCCTTTGTACTCTAATTGTGGAAGCATCATGGCCTCGGTATGTCCGTAGGCATAACGCATTGTTATAGAATTGTCGTATTGTGGTTGTTCTTCAGATAAAAAGTTAAGTTGACCCGATTCTTGAATTGGCAGTATATTTTCTTTTAAAAAGGAAGCTTTTTCCCGTGGATTTGGGTCAATAGTTGCCCAATTCCAATGTTTCTCATTTGACCAAAAGCGAGCATTCTTGAATGCCGGAACCAATTTTTCGCCTTCGCGCACGATCGCACCACCACAATGGTCAAAGTGTAAATGAGTTAATATCACATCTGTGATATCTTCTCGATGAAAGCCATATTTTGCTAAAGATTTGTCTAGCGTATCATCTCCGTGAAGGAAATAATGTCCGAAGAATTTTGCATCTTGTTTATCACCTAGCGCAGTATCCACCAGGGTGAGACGCTTGCCATCCTCAATTAACAGAAGACGTGTTGCCCAAGTACATAGATTATTACTATCGGCCGGATTTGTTTTTTGCCAAATTGACTTTGGTACAACGCCAAACATTGCTCCACCATCAAGTTTAAAAAATCCCGTATCAATTGTATATAATTTCATACTGCTTTGCTTTTATGGTATAAATTTGCTGTTTTCATTTCTGTAAAGCAAACTACAGGTGAATGTTTTTTGAATCCCATTCAGATTTCTGAAGTTTTCTAATGAGGCGCTGTGTATTGGTTGTTTAAAATGTTATTAGTTCTTATAAAAAAACTTTCTTTTTTTTTAAAAACAAATAAAGGGATAACAGTTCTTGATGCTCTTTAATAACAGAGACTTTTAGAAAAAAGGAGGCTGTCCATTATGGACAGCCTCCTTTTTTTGTTTTAATATTTCATTAGTGAATGAACAATAGCTCTCTTAATTTTGGTAGAGGCCATTTCGCATCATCAACTAGCTTTTCTAACTTATTCACATGATAGCGGATTTCATCAAAGAATGGTTTAACCACCTCATCGTAGGCGATTGCTTTCTCGCGAACGTCATCAATTGTGTTTGCTTTTTTACGAGCTTGGCGCATTTCTTCAGCCTTCTCTAGAATTGTATTCACATGTTTCGAAATACGTTCTAGATAATTTAATTGAGAGCTATAAGACTCTTTCGGTAAGCCAAGATCCTTTAATCCTTTAACGTTCTGTATCAATTCGTTTTGATAGGTTAAACATGCCGGAGCAATTTGACTTGTTACCACTTCGCCAATCACGCGCGCTTCGATTTGAAGCTTTTTGAAGAAGTTTTCCAATAATATCTCGTGTCTAGCTTCAGATTCACGTTTAGTGTAAATTCCTAATGCTTCGAATAATTCCAATGATTCTGGAGTAACATAAACGTCTAAAGATTTAGGTGTAGACTTGATATTTGATAAACCGCGAGCTGCAGCTTCAATTTCCCATTCCTCGCTATATCCATTACCTTCAAAACGTATAGCTTTGGAATCTTTAATGTATTTACGAACGACGTTTAAGATTGCAAGGTCTTTCTTTGTTCCTTTTTTGATCTGTTTGTCTACCTCAGTTTTGAACTCGATCAATTGCGTAGCAACGATGGCATTCAATACCGTCATTGGTAATGCCGAATTAGCAGACGAACCCACAGCGCGGAACTCAAATTTATTTCCTGTAAATGCGAATGGTGAAGTACGGTTTCTGTCGGTATTATCTAATTTCAAATCTGGAATCTTAGGGATACCGTGCCATAAATTCGCTTCAGATTTTACTTTTTTCGCAACACGAGCCGATTCAACCTCCTCTAATATCTCATCTAACTGAGAGCCCAAGAAGATGGAAATAATCGCAGGAGGAGCTTCATTAGCTCCCAAACGGTGGTCGTTTGAATGGCTAGCGATAGAAGCACGTAATAGATCTGCATGTTCGAATACTGCTTTAATTGTATTCACGAAGAATGTCAAGAACATTAAGTTATTCTTTGGAGTTTTGCCTGGTGAAAGCAAATTGACGCCAGTATTCGTGATTAATGACCAGTTATTGTGTTTACCAGATCCGTTGACACCGCTATAAGGTTTCTCATGTAATAATACCTTAAAGTTATGACGCAATGCAACTTGCTCCATCACGTTCATCAACAATTGGTTATGATCAATCGCCAAGTTAATTTCTTCAAACATCGGTGCACACTCAAATTGCGAAGGAGCAACTTCATTGTGACGAGTTTTTAAAGGGATACCCAATTTTAATGCTTCATTCTCAAGATCAACCATATAAGCAAGTACACGTTCCGGAATTGCGCCGAAATAGTGATCTTCTAATTGTTGTCCTTTTGCCGACATGTGGCCAAATAATGTGCGTCCAGTAAGTTGAAGGTCCGGACGTGCGTTATATAGTGCTAAATCAACTAAAAAATACTCTTGCTCGATACCCAACGATGCATTCACCTTCGTTACTGATTTATCAAAATACTGAGCTACTTCAGTCGCTGCTTTATCAATCGATGCAATTGCTTTCAATAAAGGAGCTTTATAGTCTAATGATTCGCCAGTATAAGAAACGAATACGGTAGGGATACATAAAGTCTTGCCAGCTGATGTTTCAAAGATAAAAGCAGGAGAGGAGGGATCCCATGCCGTATAACCTCTTGCTTCAAAAGTATTACGAATTCCACCATTCGGAAAAGAAGATGCATCTGGTTCTTGTTGTACAAGTGCATCTGCGGTAAACTTTTCGATAGCACTTCCATCTGAATCCGGTTCAAAGAATGAGTCATGTTTCTCTGCAGTAGATCCTGTAAGCGGTTGAAACCAGTGCGTGTAATGTGTTGTGCCATTTTCTATCGCCCAAGCTTTCATTGCTTGTGCAATATATTCAGCCATATCACGTGTAATCTGTTTCCCTTCGTCAATAAATGAAGTAAGTTCCTTGTAAACAGTCTTAGGTAAGTATTCTCTCATCTTGAGGATGGTGAATACGTTTTTTCCATAGATGTTTACTGCTCTTTCTGCTGTGACGTTTGTTTTTGCAGCGAAAATGTGTTTCGTTGCTTCTTCAACTGCTTTGAATCTGCTGTTTGACATGTTTGTAGAATTATATATTCTTTGTTTATGTTGATTGTTCGTGTTTTTCTAAAAACTTTTTCAAAAATATATCAAAATCGGATAAATCCGATATTTTTTTTGAAAATAAATAATAAAAATGACAAATATGGGTGTCTAAAAATCGAAAAAGGGTGGAAAAATTACTTTTCCACCCTTGTTTTTATGGTGTTTTCCGATTATTAGTCAACTTCCAGTCCCCAGTCGATTCCTTTTTCTGTTGCTTTGACACCTTTTTTAATCCAATTAGCTGCCGGTGCTCCTTTTAAAAAGTGATCGAAGAACTGTGCTTCGCGAATTTGTATGTCTTTTCTATTCTGACGTTGCATTAAATTATGTCCGTCTCCGTTATAATTTAATAACCATACCGGCTTATTCAAACGTCTAAGTGCTGTGAAGAACTCAATACCCTGATACCATGGCACTGCACCGTCATTATCATTATGCATAATCGCGACCGGTGTATTTACACGGTCCATAAAGAATAGCGGAGAGTTCTCTATATATAAGTCACGTGCTTCCCACAGTGGCTTTCCGATACGGCTCTGCGTATTCTCATATTGGAATTGACGAGAGATACCTGTTCCCCAACGAATTCCGCCATAGGCTGATGTCATATTGACCACAGGTGCACCCGACCATGCCGCCGCATACATGTCTGTGCGTGTAATTAAATGCGCTACTTGATAACCGCCCCAGCTTTGTCCCTGAATTCCCATCTTCGTAGAATCCACCCAGCTATTATTGCGTGCTAGGTAATGCATACCCGAATTGATATACTCTTCAGCCGATCTTCCTGGATAGCCTGTTTCATAGCGGATATCCGGCGTAAATACTAAATATCCATTACTTACAAAGTAGGGAATGTTCAAACGCGATGGTGTAGGAGCAGGTGCTTGATAAGTATAAAGACCATCTGTCAACTTCTCATAGAAGTAAGCTATGATTGGATATTTTTTGTTTGGATCGAAATCTTCAGGTTTATATAAGATACCTTCCGCCTGATGCCCGTTCGGCGTAGTCCAAGAAACGATCTCTGCAGTCATCCAGTTATAGTCTGCCTGTTGAGGGTTGATATTTGTTAATCGTTCTTCTTGTTCAAATGACGTCAATAAATACACGTCTGGACTCGCTTTAGAATCTTCTTTCGTATAGATCAGGTGGTTTATCTTTTGATCCGCCGCCAGCATCTTGTAAGAGTAAGGACCTGTCCAGCGCGCCTCAATATTCTTTTTTCCTAATTGGTATAAGCCGGCATACTTGTTTTTAGTATTGAATCCTGATAAATAAATCGGTTGAGCCTCATCAATATAGGAAGTTCTAATTCTAGGGTCTTCGACCGGAGTTAGTCGCTGAATCCTAAAAGTAATTTTTTGCTCTCTACCTTGACCATGCGTAAATTGACGCTTCGCTTTGCCGTCTAAACTGAATTTCCAAACATCGTAACGATCATTGATGAAAACATGCTTCGCATCGTTGCTCCAGCCCACGAGACCATAAGCTCCTGGTAAAGCCGGTACGTCATTTTCTTCATCAACAAAACTCACAGAAAGTCCTTCGTTAAGCTGTTTTAGAGTTTCTGTTGCGATATGGAAACTATACCAATTGGCATCTTCTTTATTAAAATATACAACATAGTCACCTTTAGGTGCTAGATATGCGGAACCGGAGAGGTTCTTAGCAACTAATTTATTCTTACCGTCGACTAACGAAATGACGTAAACATCCGATCTGGTCTCACCATCCCATTGCGAAGAGATACGATAGCCTAGGTCGCTGCTCGCAAGAGCCCATTCGTTATCTGCATCGTCTGTAAAGCTTATTCTATTATAGGTGTCGTCTGAAATAGGCGTAACTTGACGTCCTTGTTTCGGCAGAATCATTGCCGTGAAGCTACGCATCTGGTCACGGCGGCTATTTAGCAATTGTGTAGGTTGTAAATAATCGTCCTGCCAATGCCAGATATCCACCTTAGCATTTTCAAATTCCACCAAAGTCGTGTCTTTTACGCGCGGAATGGGGGCAAGGCCAAAGAACAAGCGATTGCCAGATTTACTGAAGTTTATAGAAGCATCGCCTGAGATATACCATTTGTCAGGAACCCCGGCGGACTTTTGATCTGCTAATACATTTGCAGTATCTTGGTTTGCCGTGTAATAATAAAGCTTGAAATCTTTCAATAAGGCTTTTTCTGGAGATTTATCTGCAAGAAATGTTAATTGCTTACCTGCATCGTCAAAAGTGAACTGCTTATAAGTCCCTTTTCCATTACTGATCTTTTTCAACTTCTTAGAAGCGATCTCATAAAGATATAGGCCGGCCTCATTCAACGTATCTTTATCTGCACCTTTCTTCGTAAAGATGAAATATTGTTCATCGTTACTGATTTGGAAGTTTTCTACTTTAATAAAGTTAGTGGTGTCACCCGATTGTAAATGCAATAGATGCACAACAGGAGTGGGCTTTTCTTTTTTAGCGCTGGACGTCTTATTCGCTGTACTGTCCTTTTCTACCTGTTTGGAGGGAATAATTGTTTCGCTAGCGATGGCTATATATTTACTTCCTTTTCGAGGTAAATGATAGCTTTTAAAATTTGGATATCGACTGGTCGTATTCTTAGCTAGATTGTACACGAGTAAAGTATCCTTGGGCATGTCGTCCGGTTTCTTTTTTTTGATCCGAGCCGCTCTCGTTTCTTTAAAAAATGGTTTTACCGTACTGATCAGGAATTGTTCGTCCTCAGTCAATCGCACATCGGTCCCGCGTGGGATACTTAAAAGAAGCTGATTCTTGCTGTTTTTAACCTCCGTTAGGTTATCACCCGCTTGCGGACTGATTGTATAATGGATGATATTACCCGATTTACTAATTTCTGCCCGGCTAATGGATTTCCAGTTGTCATATACCGAGTGATCTAGTGGTTTCTTCTGCGCATAAATACCTGAAACCAGTGAGAAACTCAATAATAAAAGGCTGTATTTTTGTTTCATAAATTGATAGAAATAGGTAACCTCAATATTAATCAAAAAATGGTAACTTAGATCATAATTCAGTATAACATTTTTAATATAAAACGGATTTAGCTTATGAAAAATGCAGGAATTATAATTAGTGTTGTCGCTGCAATTGCGGTGATTGCTTTTGCCGCGATCTTGGGAAACGCATATAAGTATAAGTACAAAAACTCCAATACTATAAATGTTACCGGCGGTGCTAAAACAGATTTCGCATCAGACATCGTTAAATGGTCGGCATCATATAGCCGAAAATCCATGGATTTGAGTGAGGCTTCTGAGCAACTAAAACGCGACAGAGATCTCGTTCGCAATTTCCTAGTTCAGAAGGGTATTAATGAGAAGGAGATTTTATTTAATGCAGTCAGCATCAATAGGGAATTCAATTATTATACGGATGCTAACGGTCATTCTTCCAATACATTTACGGGCTATAACTTAATGCAAACAGTCAGTGTAGAATCGAAAGATTTGAATAAGGTGGATGATGCATCCAGAGAAATTTCTACGTTGATCTCGCAGGGAATCGAGCTTAGCTCCAATACGCCGAGTTATTATTTCTCCGGGCTTGAAGATTTGAAGTTGAAGCTGATCTCTCAAGCATCCCAAAATGCACGCCTGAGGGCTGAAAACATTGCTAAAGAGGCGGGATCCTCCTTGGGTGAATTAGTGAAAGCAGACTTGGGTATTTTTCAAATAACAGGCCAAAACGATAATGAAGAGTTTTCGTACGGCGGAGCTTTCAATACAACATCCAGAAACAAAACGGCAAATATTACGGTCAAAGCTAGCTACTTATCCAACTAAGCATAGATAGATGAAGAAAAAGAAAAGGCGAGATTAAAAACCTCGCCTTTCTTTTTCTTTATGAATTCAGAAATTTCCCCGAATTATGGATCGATTCTTACGAATTTTCCTTCTTTATCGAAAACGAGGTCTAGACCATTTGTTAATTCAATATCGTAGCCGTAGTTTTCTTTCTCTATGCTATTAATACCACTATTTGGGTAGTTTTCTTTTACATAGCTTAGGATAGATGCAGGGATTAGATTATCCGGTAATACTGAGGAGTCGTTAACTGCATCGATATCTAGCCAATTACCATTTTTATCAAATTTGATTTCAATTCCGTTATCTAACAAGACTTCATATTCCTTGCCAGATAGCCCTTCTTTCTCTTCAACTACCGATAGGATTTTCACCCCATTGAAATTGCTATTGATAAATTGAGAGGCTGTAGTAGGTAAATCGCTTTCCGTAACGACAGTTTCTTTGTCGCAAGACATTGTTAATAATGCAATGGATAAAACGAGACTGATGCTTAATAATAACTTTTTCATGTGCTTATATATTGAGTAATTTGTTTTTTAATCTTGTTTAGTCGTCAACTCTGATAAATTCACCTTTCGTATTGAATTTAAGATCAATACCACTTGTTAATTCCACCTCGATGTCACGAGAATCTTTGGAGATCTGTACGATTTCGTTGTTTGGGAAGCTCTTTTTGACATATTCTCTGATTGATGCTGGAATAATGCTTTGGGGAACAGCGTTCTTCTTCGCGTCGACTTCGGTCCAATTACCGTTTTTGTCAAATTCCACTTTAGTACCATTGGCCAATACCACTTGGTATTCGATCGGCGAAAGAAGTTCTTTTTCCGATTTCACCAATGCCACCTTCTCTTGTTTATAATGAGCGGAGATAAAGGATTGTGCAGTTTTTGGTAAAGCATTCAACTGAATAATCTTTTCTTGTCCGATCGCTTGAAATGATGATCCTGCGATCAAGCCAACAAGTGCTATTTTTACTATATTTTTCATGTTCTATCAATTATTATACTACAATAATCGATAGCAAAACTGTAAACAATTGGGAATTTTAAATGAATAATAGAAAAAAGATAAGTTTTTTTCTATTATTCATGAGCTACAAAGCTTCTGTGTCCTGTAAAAAATCAAATAATAAACGTATTAGCTTTGTTTCTTCAATACAAAGTGCTGCAGCGATCCTTCGTAATGATACGCAAGTTTGATATGCATATGTTGTTCTAATATCGACTGAACTATAGAAAGACCTAATCCATTCGAATTGTTATCCTGACTGCCTTTATGAAAACGCTCGAATATGTAAGCCGGATTAAGCGCACCGCTGTTGCTGCTATTGGCAATATCTATAGTCGAATCAGTGATTTGAATCCATATTCTACCCGGCGAGCTATTGTATTTTATCGCATTTCGAATCAAATTCGAGAGCATAATTTGTGCTAGATCCGCATTAAATTCCGTCTCGAAATTACCCTGCTCATTTAACTCCACTTCAATTCCTTTGTATTCTATAATATCTTCCATGTCATGAAGCAGGTTTCTCAGGACTTCGTTGAAATTCACTTCCTGCATTTCGCTATATTGGTTGTTATCGATACGGGAAAGCATTAATAAGGATTTATTCAATGCGACCATGCGGTGGAGCGACTGTTTAGCTTCTGACACACGCACGAGCTGACTTTCATCCAATGCGCCTTCTTGCATCAGTAGTTCCAATTTGCTGATCGTAATGGCTAATGGTGTTTGTAATTCATGCGAGGCATTCTCGAGAAAACGCTTCTGTCCGGCAAAGACTTCTTCATTGCGACTGATCATATTGACAATCTGACCATTGAGTTCTTCAAATTCTTTAACCTTCGTAGGAATCGGTTCAAAGCTCTTCGAGTGTCCAAAGCGATATCGGCTCAAGTTGGCCAGTATTTCCTGAAAAGGCTTCCATGCGCGACTCATAACGTAATAGTTTACGACTAGTATGCTCAGTACAATCACCAAGTACAAAACCGTCAAAGCAATACCTAAATTAATTGAATAGTCATCCTCTTCCACGGTTGAAGTCCTAATCTCTAGCCTATATGGAGCCCCATCCTTACTGTAGAAGCCGGTTTTAAGTACTCTGTAAGGCTCATCTTCCTCGTCATAAGGCATATACATGAACTCCCTGGAAAAGTGATTTTTATCCAAATCTTCACTATCAGAGGTCGGGAGGATCCGAAACTGATTGATGCCGTAATTCCGATTCTCCTCTAGGATACTAGGATTCTTGAATGCTTCCCGTATAATTTCAATTTTTTGGTTTTTCAGTCCATCATCCACATTATCATATACCTCGTCCATCATGAAGGCGTAAAACAGCAAGGCCCACACCGCGATAATGATCAAGATCGTGATCACTAGAAATCGATTTGTATAATATTTTATCGATACTGACATCTAAACAAGTTTATAGCCCACACCGTATACAGCCTGAAGGTCCATATCAGCCTGAGCTTCTTTTAGCTTTTTACGAATATTCTTGATTTGGGAATAGATAAAATCTAAACTATCCGCTTGATCTGAACTATCGCCCCAAACTGATTCGATAAGACTCGTCTTCTCCATCAATTTGTTCGGACGTAGGATGAAATAATAAAATAGATCATATTCTTTACGGTTCAAGACCATTTCCTTTCCATCAACCATAACTTGACGGTTATCGGGGTCTACCGTCACATTCTTATATTGCAGTAGTTTCTCACCGTCTCGGGCATTTCTGCGGATAATAGATTTTACTCTAGCCAATAATTCTGCTAGATGGAAGGGTTTCGCAAGATAGTCATCCGCACCAATCTCTAAACCTAATACTTTATCTTCAACAGAGTCCTTAGCGGATAAAATCAACACCGGTTGTTTTTTATGTTGCTCTTTTAGCGCCATCAATATATCTAAACCAGACCCGCCGGGGAGCATAATGTCCAACAATATACAATCATAATCATACGTCAACGCCTTTTCTAACCCTGCATGAAAATCATGTGCCGTTTCCGTCAGAAAGTTTTCACTTTTTAAAAATTCTTCAACAGTTTGTAACAGAGCTAGTTCGTCTTCTATAATTAGTATCTTCATGTGCATTAAAAATACAATTAAGTTAAAAGATTCTGAAAAGAATCTGGAATGTTCCTTTTTTAAATTTTAATCCTAGCCTAATTTTCTAATTTAGCTTGGAAAAGCCGAGATGCCCTATGCAGAACCGTATGTTAATTATCGATGATGAAGATAAACTTCGTCAGTTACTTGCCCGAATAATCGAACTGGAATGGGAGGATTTAGAAATTCAACAAGCAGCCGATTTAAAAATTGGATTACAGCAACTTAAACAACGTGAATTTGATGTCGTTATCTCGGATGTCAAACTCCCCGACGGAAATGGTGTTGACTTCGTTCTCGAAATAAAAAAGCAGCAACCTTTGACGGAAGTTATCCTGATGACCGCCTATGGGCAGATAAGCGATGGCGTACAGGCTATAAAAAATGGTGCCTTCGATTATATGACGAAAGGCGATGATAACAATAAGATTATCCCCTTGTTATATAAAGCATTCGAGAAAGTAAAAATGGCAAAGCGAATTGCTAAGCTTGAGGCTCAAGTAGGGAAGAAATATTCTTTCGATCAAATCATTGGGCAGTCCAGAGAGCTCAAAAATGCGATCAATCTAGCCGAGCGCGTAGCACCAACGGATAGTACCGTGCTCTTATTGGGCGAAACGGGAACGGGGAAAGAAGTATTTGCACAAGCGATTCATTACGCTAGTAAACGAAGTGCGAAGTCATTTGTCGCAATCAACTGCTCTGCATTTAGTAAGGATTTGTTAGAAAGCGAGCTTTTCGGACATATCGCCGGCTCATTTACGGGAGCGATGAAGGATAAGGCAGGATTATTTGAGGAAGCGAATTTAGGAACTATATTTCTAGACGAAATTGGAGAGATGCCGCTAGAGCTGCAGGCGAAAATCCTGCGGGTTTTAGAAACGGGAGAGTTCATAAAAGTGGGAGAAAGTAAGCCAACAAAGGTAAATGTACGCGTAATAGCAGCCACTAACAGAGATCTAGAAAAAGAAGCCGAAGAGGGTCTTTTTCGTGCCGATTTATTTTATAGACTCTCCGTATTCAATATTCATTTGCCGGCTTTAAAGGATCGACCATCCGATATTCCTATGCTCATCGAGTTTTTTGTCGGAATATGTTCAAGCAAAATGAATATGAAAATCCCCCAAGTTGATAGCGCATATATCGATGCGATGAAGAACCATCATTGGAGGGGAAATATCCGAGAGTTAAAGAATGTAGTCGAGCGTAGCCTCATCTTAATGGACGGCGATAGGCTTGGGCTAAATAGCCTTCCGTATGATATACAGGTAGAGAAGCCGAAAAGTCATTCTTCCAGTTCCTTCGCTTTACACGATGTAGAAAAGGAACATATACAGCGCGTTCTTCATCATACACACAATAACAAAGCAGAAGCAGCCCGTTTGTTGGGAATTGGAATAGCCACACTGTACCGGAAAATCGAAGAGTACAAACTCTAAAAGCCTTTCATATTGAGAAGGAGCCTATCATTTTGATAGGCTTTTTTTATGCGCTGTTTTTTATGGTTTTTCTTAAAGTGCTATTGGTTAGTCTCTTATATGTCTGGTCGTTCTCGTGGTATCTCTTTTGGCATCCCTCGGAAAACAAAAGAGATGAAAACACTTGGTAACATCGGAATAAGCATAAATGCTTTTCTATTGAATCAACCCTTTAACGCGCAATTATGGTAACTGTAATCTTAATCATAGTCTGTACACTATGCTTTCTAATATTCTACAAATCGATCAATTTTTTCGACAAAATCTAAGGCCATGAAAAATAAAATCATTAGCAGTATCCATGAATGGTTTCCGGAATGTGTGCCCGCTGAACAGAATGTAACTGAATATACGGTATTACAAAATGTGGCAGATTATTGTATTCGTTGTTTAAATGGGAACAATGAAGAACAAGGACTGGCAAAAGAAGCCATCAATATTATTGGAATCTTATATTATAACGGTTCCTTGCATGAAAGGAACGCTATAGAGAATGAGTTCCTGGAACGGATATCCCATTGTGAATCTCCCGCAAGTCTGCGTTTGCATATAGACTTCTTGCCCAAAGAACTTCGACCAATATATATGAAAACCATCTTAGAGAACTAACATGATCAGCTTATTAATTATATCGATTATGGTATTTCTGTACATCGTGTATGTGCTGATCTATCCGGAAAAATTTTAAAACTAATTATGATGAACACAGAAATTATTGCTGTCATCTTCATGTTCCTAATTACGGTGCTCTTAGGAATTCCTTTAGGACGATACATAGCAAAAGTATACCTTTCAGAACGTACCTTTTTAGACCCTGTCTTTGGACCAATAGATCGGCTAATCTATAAATTCTCCGGAATCGATCCGAATCGTGAAATGACATGGAAAGAGAACCTGGGTTCCTTACTGATTATCAACCTGTTTTGGTTGTTTTTAACGATGGCCGTATTGATGTTACAGCATCTATTGCCCTTGAATCCGGATAACAACCCCGGTATGCGTCCTGACTTAGCCTTTAACACCGCAATTTCTTTTGTCGTGAATTGTAATTTACAACATTACTCCGGCGAAAGCGGTGTCAGCTACCTGTCTCAGGGTATGTTGATGTTCTTGCAGTTCGTAAGTGCTGGAGTGGGGATGGCTGCGGCGGCGATGCTCTTTAAAGCATTTCGAGAAAAGCAGACGGATACATTGGGTAACTTCTACCAACTATTTGTAAAATCCTGTACACGAATACTGTTGCCCATCTCCTTGTTGGTTGCGACTATTCTCCTGTATCAGGGAACTCCAATGACCTATCAGGGAAAGGATCAGATGATCGGACTTACAGGAGATAGTATTATCATATCGACTGGGCCTGTAGCTGCATTTGTCGCCATAAAGCACGTTGGTACAAATGGTGGCGGTTTCTTTGGAGCCAATTCCAACCACCCTTTAGAAAACCCCAGTTTTTTGAGCAATATGACCGAGATGGTAGCACAGTTTATTATTCCGATCGCCATGATCTTTGCTTTTGGTTATTATATACGAAGGAAAAAGTTCGCCTGGGTGATATTCGCAGTCATGACGTTTGGGTTTATATGTCTAGTGATACCAAATGTCCAAATGGAACAGGCAGGTAATCCTGCTATTGCAGCGATGGGCATCAACATGGATAATGGTGCAATGGAGGGCAAGGAAGTACGCATAGGTGCAGTAGCAGCAGGATTCTGGTCTATCGTTACTACGGTTATCTCCACCGGATCAATCAACTCGATGCATGATAGTGGTATGGCGCTGTCTGGCATGAATGAGCTCCTCGGTATGATGATTAATGCCTTCTATGGCGGTTGTGGCGTAGGCATCTTAAACTTCTTTGTATTTATTGTACTCGCAGTTTTTATCAGTGGACTGATGGTCGGGCGAACTCCAGAGTTTATGGGCAAGAAAGTGGAAGCAAAGGAAATGAAAATTGCCATGATCATTGCCCTTCTTCATCCTTTCCTAATTCTCGTTGGAACCGCTTTAACAAGTTCTATCCCTTCATGGGGCGTTGCTACCACAAATAACCCGGGTTTCCATGGTTTCTCAGAAATCCTTTATGAATATACTTCTGCGGCAGCCAACAATGGTAGTGGTTTTGAAGGATTAGCAGATAACACCTATTGGTGGAACATCAGTACGGGTATCGTTTTGTTATTCGGACGTTTCCTTCCTATCATAGGTCCTGTTGCAATAGCCGGCATTCTCGCTGCAAAACGACATATACCAGAAAGCTCCGGTACATTAAAAACCGACACCTTTACTTTCGGATTTATGATTCTCGCAGTCATTGTTATCGTTGCTGCACTATCATTCTTCCCAGCACTAACCTTAGGCCCAATTGCTGAATATTTCACTTTAAAATAATTGATCTGATATGAAAACTCAAAATTCATTTTTTGATCCTCGATTAATAAAAGATTCTTTATTGCAAGCGTTTGTCAAGCTCGACCCGCGCAGCATGATCAGAAACCCTGTGATGTTTACTGTAGAAATTGCTACAGCCATTATGGCGGTTGTTTGTCTACTCATTCTTTTCGGAAATCAAGAACAGGGAAGTTTTCTCTATAATTTCAGTGTGTTCTTGATTCTCCTGCTGACCTTATTGTTCGCAAATTTTGCCGAGTCGCTGGCGGAAGCCAGAGGGAAAGCACAAGCGGACAGTTTGCGGAAGACTAGGGAGGAAACCCCGGCCAAACTTGTTGATGGCAGGACAATCAACTCATCTGCTTTGCAGAAAGGCGATCGTTTCATTTGCGTTGCTGGTGATATCATACCGACCGATGGTGAAATAATAAAAGGTCTGGCAACCATCGATGAAAGCGCGATTACAGGCGAGTCAGCCCCGGTAATTCGTGAAGCAGGTGGCGACCGTAGTTCCGTTACTGGAGGAACGAAGGTGCTGTCGGACGAGATCGTTGTCAGCGTAACGGCTGAAGCAGGCAAGAGTTTCTTGGACAAGATGATTGCCTTGGTGGAAGGCGCTAAACGCCAGAAAACACCAAACGAAATAGCACTGACTATACTTTTAGCGGGATTTACCCTAGTGTTCATTTTAGTAGTAGTAACGTTGAGCCCCTTTGCACAATACGCTAATGTGGGAATTAGCATCTCTGCCTTTATTTCATTATTTATCTGTTTAGTACCAACGACGATTGGAGGCCTCTTATCAGCAATAGGTATTGCAGGCATGGATAGAGCGTTACGTGCAAACGTATTGACTAAATCGGGGAAAGCTGTAGAAACAGCAGGTGATATTGATGTCCTTTTATTGGATAAGACAGGGACAATCACCATAGGCAATAGAAAAGCAACACGGTTTCAGGAGACGGAGGGTGTTGCAAAAGAACGATTGGTAAAGGCTGCAGCTTTAAGCTCAAAGTTTGATGAAACACCCGAAGGGAAATCTATCGTTGAATTGGGTGGTATAGACCTCTCAAATCCGTCTAAGCAGGTGGAATCCGCCATTCGGTTTACAGCGGAAACACGATGCTCCGGAATTGATTTTGGAAGTACTCGAATTCGCAAGGGTGCAACCGATGCGATCAAAAAGATCGTTGAAGATGCAGGGCATTCCTTTCCTAATGACATTTTAGAGGAGGTAAAATTAATCGCAGCCAATGGTGGCACCCCGTTGGTTGTTAGCGATAATGAACAGGTGTTAGGAGTCGTAGAACTGCAAGACATCATCAAGCCTGGAATTCAAGAACGTTTTGCAAGACTTCGCAAAATGGGAATTAAAACGGTGATGGTGACCGGCGATAACCCCCTAACAGCCTCATTTATCGCCAAAACTGCAGGGGTGGACGATTTTATCGCTGAAGCAAAACCGGAGGATAAGATGAACTATATCCGTAAAGAGCAGCAAGACGGTAAGTTGGTGGCGATGATGGGGGACGGCACGAACGACGCACCTGCTCTAGCGCAAGCCGATGTAGGTGTCGCCATGAACAGCGGAACACAAGCTGCAAAAGAAGCTGGTAATATGGTCGATTTGGACAATGATCCCACTAAGTTGATTGAAATCGTCGAAATAGGAAAGCAATTACTAATGACTCGCGGGACATTGACGACCTTCAGTATTGCTAACGATGTTGCTAAGTATTTTGCCATAATTCCGGCACTGTTTATCCTGGCAATTCCCGCGCTCGAGCCCCTCAACATCATGCATTTAAAAAGCCCCGAGTCAGCAATACTTTCTGCGATTATCTTCAATGCGATCTTGATTCCCCTGTTAATTCCATTAGCCTTGAAAGGCGTTCCTTACAAACCCATTGGTGCCTCCGCACTGCTACGCCGAAATATCGTTATTTATGGTTTCGGAGGACTCATCGCGCCATTTATAGGTATCAAATTGATTGATTTGATTTTATCCTTTATTTTTTAATCCAAACATCATGAAATCCAACATAACAATTGCTATCCGACTGAGTATCATCTGTCTATTTGTGTTCGCTGTGCTTTATCCATTTATCATATGGGCGCTAGCGCAAACCCAAGCTTCCAAAGGGAAAGGAAAAATGATTGAAGTAGCGGGAAAGTCGTATTACTATCACATTGGGCAAGCCTTCGAAGGGGACCATTATTTTCAATCCCGTCCCTCTGCGGTGGATTATAATGCAGCAGGATCCGGAGGCAGCAATAAAGGTCCTTCCAACGAAGCTTATTTAGATGAGGTTGCAGCACGCATAGACACATTTCTTCAAAAGAACCCTACTGTTCGGCGTGCGCAAGTACCTGTAGACCTCGTAACTGCGAGCGGAAGTGGATTAGATCCGCATATATCTGTGCAGGCAGCATATGTACAAGCAGCTCGGGTTGCGGAATTGCGAGGTCTATCCGTCCCTCAGGTAAATAATCTAGTAGCTGAAATTAAGGAAAAGGCACTATGGGGATTATTTGGTCCCGAAACTATCCACGTCCTGAAACTCAATTTGGCATTAGATGATATGAATAATAAGTTAGGAGGGAACCATGGAAATTAAAGGTTGGCTCGCTGGGCTGTGTTGTTTCAGCGCTACAGCCTTATATGCCCAAGAGAATAAAGACAGTTTGCAAAACAAGCTGCGTATTAATGGTTACCTGGAGGCCTACTATACATACGATTTCCAGAAGCCATCAAATCATGAGAAGGCTGACTTCATCTATTCGCATAACCGAAGTGATGAGGTATCGGTCAATCTTGCTATGTTGCGGGCAACTTACCAGAGCGAGCGCGTTCGTAGTCAGGTAGCTTTGGCTACTGGCTCCTATATGAATGCGAATTACTCCGCTGAGCATGGAGTATATAAAATGATTTATGAGGCTAATGTGGGGTATAAGTTAAGTCCGAAATCTAATTTCTGGATTGACGCCGGTATTATGCCTTCACATATCGGTCCGGAAAGTGCTATAGGTATAGATAATATTAGTTTGACACGCAGCATCTCGGCCGAGAACTCACCATATTTTGAAACGGGGGCTAAGTTGAGCTATCAAACTCCGAACGAAAAGTGGAGCCTCGCTATTTTGGCGCTCAATGGTTGGCAAAGGATTCAACTGCCCGAATCAAGTCAAGGTTTGTCCCTTGGCCATCAGGTTCAATATAAACCTTCCGAGCGTCTATTGTTGAATAGTAGCTCATATATAGGCGATGAAGGCCTGGATAGCCTACGCATATTCCACGATTTCTTTATACAAGTGGATGCTACAGACCGCCTTAGCTTTTTAGGACTATTTGATTATGATATACAGCATCAATCTAATGACGACGATGTGGCGAATTATTGGACGGTCGGATTGCAGGCTCGGTATAAATTATTAGAAAACTTTAATATAAATGCCCGTGTGGAGTATTTTAACGATGCTGATGCTATACTATTCGGTAGCTTAGAATCTAAACCATCAGAAATTGTGGGCATTTCCTCAGGGTTCGATCTTCATTTGTTCGATGGCTTATTTTGGCGCACGGAATTTCGCTATCTGCACAGTGACGCTGAGATATTTAAGCATAAAGCAGATCAGTATAAATCGGCAAATGGGAACTTGACCACGGCCTTATGCTGGCGATTTTAGAATCATCTAAATAACATGGAAGAACAACGTAAATCCGCCGAATATTTCCTGAACCTGCTAAAGCAGGCGCGACGCGGGAAGTTTAAGATCTACCTTGGCATGAGTGCGGGCGTGGGAAAATCCTACCGCATGTTGCAGGAAGCACATAATCTGTTGCGTAATGGTATTCCAGTAAAAATCGGGTTCATTGAAACCCATGGTCGGGCGGAAACTGACGCTTTGGTCACGGGACTTCCCGTTCTTCCGCGAAGGAAACTATATTACAAAGGAAACGAACTGGAAGAGATGGATGTGGATTTAATACTGAAGCTTAAACCAGAAGTCGTAATCGTTGATGAATTAGCACATAGCAATATTCCCGGAAGTAAAAATGAAAAACGCTGGCAGGACGTTATTGAACTCCTAGAGGCTGGAATCAATGTCATCTCTGCCATCAACATACAACATATGGAAAGTTTACAGGTTGAGCTATCTGCCTATCTAAAAATGGAAGTAAAAGAGCGAGTGCCAGACAAAGTGTTCGATATGGCGGATGAGTTGGTGCTAATCGATATTAGTGTGGAAGACCTGATTGCGCGCTTAAAGGAAGGTAAGATATATCATGTAGACAAGATTCAAACCGCATTGAGCAATTTCTTCCAAGCAGAGCATCTGGATTTGCTTCGTGAATTGGCTGTGAAGGAAGTTGCAAGCCACGCCATCAAAAAGCATGAACGTTACCATGTTGGAGCGAAAAAGAGACGTTTAGAGCGCTTCATGGTCTGCGTCAGTACAGATGAAAGGCGCGCAAGAAACCTCATCAGGAGAACCTCCAGGCTAGCGAGTTATTATCATGCTGAATGGTTTGTCCTTTACGTGCAGACCGCGAAGGAGAGCAGTGATAAAATCGCGCTGGATAAACAACGTTTTCTAATTAATAATTTTAAATTGGCCACGGAATTAGGGGGACAGGTGATACAAATTAAAGGAACGGATGTTCCGAGCCATATCGTCGAGCAAGTATTGCAAATGCAGATCACGACACTTTGTATTGGCCGGCCGCATTGGTCGTTTTTTAGAATTTTATGGACGATGGGTTTATTTAGAAAACTACTGAAAAAACTAGAACCTATTGAAGTCGATTTAATTATACTCTCATGAAAATCAAAACAAAATTGAATATAGGCATAGGGTTATTGTTTTTAATGATCCTGTTGCTTGCGTTTGCAAGTACCTGGTATGTTAGTTCTTTGAAACGGGAAGCCGATAATGTATTGGCAGCAAATTATCTGTCGGTAGAATATGCAAGGAATATGTTGGGTGCGTCGGATCAATATAGCGCTGGTGATACAGTCGCACTAGCAACGCTACGTAGCAATTTAGCAAAACAAAAGAAAAACGTCACGGAATTGAGCGAGAAGGAAATTACGACAAATTTAGAATTGAAACTGAATAGGTTGTTAGACAATCCATCCGACCCACAGCATGCTAGCGAACTTAGGGAAGAGCTCGTCAACCTCATGAACGTGAATATGGCAGCTATCGTTAAAAAGAACGATCATACAAAATTGCTCGCTAATGAGGCTTTTTTGCTGATATCCATACTCGGAGCGTTAAGCTTTCTGATTGCCTTCGTATTGTGGGTCAATCTGCCAAGCAATATCGCCGATCCTATCAAAAAACTAACCAACAGCATTCGAGAGATCGCGAAACAGAATTACGCACAACGCCTTTACTTCAAAGGGGACTCAGAATTTGTCGACCTGGCAAATTCCTTTAACAGCATGGCTGAACGCTTGCAGGAATATTCAAATAGCAAATTAGATCACATCTTACAAGAAAAGAAGAGGGTAGAGGCCTTGGTGAATAGCATGCATGATCCTGTGATCGGATTGAATGACAAAAAGGAAATTCTGTTCATCAACGATGAGGCGCTACAGCTCATCGGTCTTAGCAGGGAAGAAGTCAAGCTGAAGCCGCTTCAGGAGCTCGCTAATGCAAGCGACCTGATTGCAAGGATTGTTGAAATTCCGGAAAAGACCCCTGAGCGACAAGTACATGCCTTAGAAGATAATACATTAAACATATTTGTAGATAATAAAGAAAGTTATTTTGAGAAGCAGGTTTATGCTATCGAAATTGTGCCAACAGGAGAACAGGCGTTACAACATGTAGGGGAGGTGATTATTCTGAAAAATATTACCAGCTTTAAGGAACTCGATGTCGCTAAAACAAACTTTATTGCCACCGTATCACATGAGTTGAAGACCCCTATAGCATCTATACAAATGGGCCTGGAATTATTGAACCACCCAAAGACGGGCGAGCTAAGTGAAAATCAACGAAAGTTAATGGAAGGAATAAAAGATGATAGCGAACGGTTGCTGCGAATTACTTCCGAGCTGCTCAATATGTCGCAAGTAGAGACTGGGAATATTAAGCTCTTTGCGCAATGGTGCAACCCAATGCCTGTTATTACTTACGCACTTCAGGCTACCCGATTGCAAGCCGAACAAAAACATATCGAGCTCGTAACGGAACTGGATGAAGATCTCCCGGAGGTCTATATCGATGAGGAAAAGACTGCTTGGGTTCTCACAAACTTTATTACGAATGCAATACGTTATTCAGCAGAGCACAGTAAAATCATCGTTTCACTGGCAAAGAAAGACGCCAAATTAGTCTTTTCGGTGCAAGATCATGGAAAAGGAATTGACAGCAGCTATAAGGATCGCATCTTTGATCGCTATTTTCAAATACCTGGATCTATGCGCTCCGGCACGGGATTGGGACTTTCCATTGCCAAGGATTTTATCGAGAATCAAGGCGGAAGTATTGCCGTAGAAAGTAGCGTAGGGGTCGGTAGCACTTTTTCATTCAGCATCCCGACAAACAAAAACCAGCATTATTCGAAATCGTAGGTCTCGAAGTGTGTTACGAATTCCTCAAATTCTAAAAGATACTTTTTGTCTTCCGGATAATATCTAGCGCGTTGAAAATGTTCTCCGGCAAACTCTTGTATGCTGCTTGTGGATTCCCATTCCGTAACGGTCATAAAATGGCAGATGTCATGATCGATTCGACGTAGGACTTTTGCAGAAAGGTTTCCTTTCGTGCTGCGGTAATCCTTCATGCCCGTGCTGGTTAAGTAATTTAGGTAGATATCAGCGTCTTCTTTCCGTGTTATACCATGCCATATTCTTGTGATTGTCTTCATGTCGTTTACTGTTGGTATACACTAATTTACGGAATATGCCTTAAAAAACTCAAGTGTACATAGAAACAACAAGGTGGATCAAATTTCTCGATAGCTTAAGAAAATGAACAATTTCAAAAAAAACATTCTTCCTTATCCTCGGCCGTTATGAAGTGTCGTCATATCAGCGTCTGCTCATAACCTCACAAAAGCCGATTCAAACCCAATGTTCAGCCGCTTCGAATTGGGTTTGAAAGGGTTGATCATTGGGTTTGAAAGGGCTTTAAAAGGGATCTAACTAAAACTTGTCTACTACAATTCCGGTTGCGTGTGGCTCGTAATGGCAATTCGATTCCAGACATTGATGGTGGCGATCGCTAAGATAATTTGCGCGATATAGTTTTCGTTAAATAGTGTTTTAGCAGCTTGATAGGTGTCTTCTGTTAATCCAGCTTCATGGATTTTGGTCACCTCTTCGGTCATTGCGAGTATCGTGCGCTCTTCCGGAGTAAATATATTCGTTTCTCGCCAAGCATTAAGTAGGAAGATACGCTGAGCTGTTTCTCCCTGTGCCATGGCGTCCTTCGTATGCATATTGATACAAAACGCACAACCATTGATCTGAGAGGCGCGGATTTTGATCAGTTCGAGATGGGTTTTATCCAGATCAGAAGCCTGTATATAATTTTCTAATGTAAGGACGCGTTTGTAACCGCTAGGTTCCAATTCAGCGATGTTCATTCTTGCTTTCATATTGTTCTTGTTTTTGATATTGCAAAGTTGCAAAGTCGAAAACAAGAAAATCTTAAGCTAGTTTAAGAAAATATCTTTTTTCGAATTTCGCTCAGGTATTCTGGGGTAAGACCTAAATAGGAAGCGATGAGATATTGTGGTACGCGCTGTACAAAATCAGGGAAATTATTATTGAATTGTATGAATATTTCTTCCTTGGAGTACAGTTTAAATAGTTTGTTTCTGAACTGCGCTGCAGCAAAAGCTTTCTGATAGATCTGAAGGAAGTGTATTTGCATATAAGGCTGTTCTTTAATTAATAATTGCTCTTTATCTCTACTAATTCTTAATATTCTACTGTTTTCTACTGCTTGAATATAACAGTCTGTTTCTATCTTTCCTAGATATGCTTTCTGATCACAGAGCCACCATGATTCCAAGGCAAAGTCTGTCGTGATTTCTTGCCCTTTTTCGTGCAAGGTGTACATGCGAAGGCAACCATCAAGCACGAAATAATTGTAAAGCTGCGTTTGTCCCACCTCTTGAATCATCTCTTTCTTCTTGAGTGAATGGACTTCAAAATATGATAGGATCGCTTCGAATTGTTCGTCGCTTATCTTTTGATATTTTTGAATATGTTGGCGAAAAGAGTTTAGCATTTTGTGCTATTATTTTTTAACGAGTTTACATCATAAGCTTGATTCCGCCATAGTAATTCCGATCGGCTGCAGCATTATAAAAACGATTTCCCATTGCATTTATGTCATTCCCTAAGCTGTATTTTTCATTCAACAGGTTATCTACACCGACAAATAACTGCAGTTTATATCTGCTCATCAAGCCGGTTGTCCATGCTAACTTCGCCTGTACGAGATGATATTTCTTAGCATAGAAGCTGTTCGCGTCGTTTAAAGGAATTGATGAGGTGTGGTTATGAAATATGTTGATTTCAAATCTTTTAGGTAGTTCTAATGCTAGGGTGTTTACCCAAATCCACTTGGGAATAGATGTTACTGCATTGCCTGAATAGTCCTTATCATCTACTTTGTAATCTCTAAACTGATAATCCTGGAAGGTGAGATTGGACGATAATATCAGACTGCGCACAAAGAAGTTTTGATCGGGGCTGATGATTTGTCCCAAAACACTCGCTTCCACACCTTTCTGCGTCATTGCTCCTGCGTTCGTAAAATATTCGGCTCCTTCTGCATTCAACTGCCTAATGATTCCATTTTTCATGTTGAACTGATAAGCAGCTAGATCAGCAATAAAGCGACGGTTTTTCGTTTCATAACGGATTCCCCCTTCGTAGTTGACTCCATCTTCGGGGTTAAGGTTCTGGTTGATTTGATTGTCAGAAGATCTAACCTCCGATATGGTCGGCGTTGAATAGCCCTTTGATATGGATGCACGCAGGGCGAATTCTGGTAAAATTAAATAGGAGAGTCCTAGCCTCGGCATCCAGCTATTTTTGAAGCCTTTAGACCCCTGAATTGCACTCGCATTTAGCGCTTGTTGTTTAAAATCAATATTATTTAGGTTCAAGCCTATGGATCCCTCGGCGATGAATCGTTGAGCAATTTTCGCTCTTAGACGGTAGAAATAAAAATGCTGGAAATTTTCTAAGTGGTCGTCATAGTTTAAGGTTCCCTTTTCACCGAAATGGTTTTCGTAGTTCTTGATGTCGTACCAGCCTTTTTGTCCTTCCGCTCCCAATTGCATTTCCCACTGCAAGTTTTCGATGTCATGGTCCTCGTAGGAGAAGTATGTTCGGATGCCAAGATTCTTTTCAATACGTGTTTCGTAGTTCGTCACGAAAGGATTTTTGAAATCTGTGTAGCTTCCAAATAAGGCAATTACATGCCGTAAGTTTTTATTGAATTGATAGCTATGTGTAATTCCACCAATTGTAGTTTTATTGTAAATGGCTGCTTTTTGGTCCACAGCACTTGGAAATGGTCCCCCCGCTGGTCTAGCCTGCCTTGGATCCTCCAAATATTGTGCTTCCGTTAATCCACCCGGTGTTTCGTAGCCAAGATCGGCATAAAGGCCTAAAAACTTAAGCTGGCCTTTCTCGTTGTAGTTCCATTGATGCGCGGTCTGGAAGAATTTTTTATTCATTCCACTTTGGGTTCGATAGCCATCAGAACGGGTAAAGGCTTGGCTAAAAGCGAAGCTGTATTTTTCGTTAACCTGCTGCTTTATATTTAATTGTTGCTGAAATAGTCCGTAAGAGCCAGCGCTAAGAAGCAGGGATTTGTCGTTTGATTTTTGAGGCGCTAATCCGTTTGGAATAATCCGAAGTACACCACCGGTATTTGGGCCATACAGGGATCCATCGGGACCCTTTATTATCTGGATATGATTGATCCCTACCGGATCGACAATATTTAAGTAAGTATTTCCGCTGGCATCTGTAAAAGGGATTTCGTCCAAATATACCTTGGTGTTTCTTACTCCAAACGGTGAGCGAATCATGCTGCCACGAAGCGCTAAGCGATAGCTTCCCGGAGATCGTTCTTCCATACGTACCCCTGGGGTGCTGTTCACTGCACTCAGTATGGTATTCGTATTTTGAGATTCAAGGAGGCGTTTGCTGACCACCCTTGCTGAGCTCGTTAGATCAAGCATCGCTTGGGAATTGAAATGCGCTTTAATCTCAATAGGCGCTATTTCGGATAAGCTGGTATCCGGAGTGGTTGTTTGTGCGACGCTATTATAAGCAGCTAAGGTAAGGGCAAGGAAAGGTAACTGTGATTTTTTCGAAAATACAAACATGATTTCAAGGCTGATTTGCTCGCAAAATACCGAAAATAAGTGAGGATTTGGAATCCGGACACGAATAAAATAGCGGTTTCTATGAGTTAGAAAGCATCATTCAAGCCTAAGAAGAGGCCTCTTTGTCCAAATTTACCGAAAGCATAGTCGATGCATAAGTTTGTGCGGGTTGCTTTGTTAAATAACAGACGAAGACCTGCACCTGCTGCCGGCTGCCACTGTTGGAATAATTTTGTTCCCATCTGGTCATTCGTGCTTTGTACATTGGCAAAGACAACGCCACTCAGGAATTGATTTCGTAAAATAGGATATCGATACTCTAATTCGGAGTAGAAATAGGAAAGTCCCTTGAAATAACCCATTGTATAGCCGCGCCCGCTTCTAGCGTAGGGATCTTTGCTTGTTCCAGGGAGATCTACATAAGGAAGTTTTCCACCGAGTTTATAAGATCCGAAATTCCAGAAAGCTAAGACATGATTGGGTCTGCTAGACGACAATTGCCAATATTTACGGAAATCTGTCTGCAATTGATAGGCATTATGCTCGCTGCCCATCCATTCTTGGTTCATGCGCAATACAACATCCACATACATGCCTTTATGTGCGCTATTAGGATTGTCACGTGTGGTGTACTGCATATTGAGCATTAAACCGTTATTATTTATATCTACAGGGTTAAAATTGTTCCAGCGGCTATATATTTCAGTAGGCGACATGTTCTCAGCGCTGCCGATTGTTTCCAATCCTCTTTTTAGTTCAAAGAAAACGCCGGCACCAACAAATGCACCGGGGAATAATTGTTTGTAGATACGTTCATTGATCGTGTAGGCAGTGAACTTATTGACGAATCGCTGTCTGTCGGGATTATTGATTATCAATTCTTCTTCAGTCGGGTTGTCGAGCGCTGTTCCCATTCCTAAACCATAATCAAGACCTACAGCTTTAGCGACCATGACATTTCCTTTAATATTCCATTTGTTAGATGGCGTATAAATATCATGAATTAGATAGCCAACTATAATTCCTCTTGTCGTATAGCTAAGTGCTGCCGCAGCAATCGACATTTGGGTATTTGGTTGGTTTCCTAGGACTTTTCCGCCAACGGCTTTAACGCCAATCTGTGCCCCAATAGATGGGTTGTAGTTAATGTTTGGCAAATAAGAAATCGGTGATCTTTTCTTTGGTTTTTGATCCTTAGGTTTTTTCGAAGGAATAATATCTTTGAACAGATCCACAATATCGTAGAGCTCCTCGGTGTTGCGGACGGTATCTTTTTGTTCCTTATTGCTTATGGTATCTTGAATTTCAATCTGTTGGGCGTTCGTCGTTAGGGAAATAAAAATGAGGAAGCAGGTGATTAGGAATACGCGCATAGCAGATTTTCGTGGTTTAAAGCTTTATTCGTCAGCGCTTTTCAAGATAACAATTGCATTATTTAATTGTTTTTGTTAGCGTGTTTACAGGCGCTAAATTATCGAATTTTTCATACATTCCTAGAAATCCAGTAAGTCCGCCGGTATGAATTGCTAATATTTTACTTTCAGCTTGAATTTTTCCGGTTTTGATATGGTCAAACAGCGCATACATCATCTTTCCGGTATAAGTGGGTTCGATCATAATTCCCGTATCGGCGACGAAGTCTTTTATGAACTGCAATAGTTCAGGATTCGTTTTTGCATAACCTCCGAAATGGTATTCCGTATGCAACGTTAAATTGTCAATGTCTATTCCCCAGTCTAATATATCCTGCTTAATGAAATCTCCGCCCTTCAATACGGGGATGCAATGTAGTGTTGAATTTAAACCTTTTGTATTTAGTGCTTTCAGAATGCCCGCTGCCGTCGTTCCGGTGCCGGCTGCAACAAATATATCTGTAAATGTATCCTCCAGTTCTTCAATGATGGATTCGCAACCTACTGCTCCTTCTTCGCTTCGGCCTCCCTCGTCGATAAACAAAGCGTTATTTTCATTAAAATTTGCATTGAAGAGCGCTTTTTTGTCTTTATATGCACTGCGATCAACAAAATGAAGTTGCATTCCAAATAGCTTGCATAAAGCAAGGACAGGATTGTTTATTTCTTCACCGCGAACGAATGCGTGCGTTGCAAGTTGAAATTGGGCACCCGCCGCGGCAGTTGCTAATAGGTGATTGGACCAGGCACCACCGAAAGTCACCAATGTCTTGATGCTTAGAGCTTTTATTTTTTCTATGTGAAGTTTTAGTTTTCGCCATTTATTGCCAGAAATGAAGGGATGTATCATGTCATCCCTTTTTATAAAAACTTCAACTTCATGATGCGTGAAAAGTGGGTGGAGGATTCGTTGAACCGGGCTGTATATTGGGAAATCTATCGGCATGTTGTAAAGTTAAGGATTAATCTATTTGAAGGATATGTTAAGCTTAAAATTATGTCGCTTATGTACATCAGGTGAAAAACATTACTTTTGTGGCTATGACGGAAGATTTAGATTTAGAACAGGACGAACAAGAGCTTTTCGAGCATTTACGCATCGTGGCTGACAAGGGGCAGGCACCTTTACGCTTAGATAAATTCTTGATGAATCGTGTGGAGAATACGTCGCGTAACCGTATTCAAAATGCAATTGATTCGGGTTCCGTTTTGGTGAATGAGAAGGTTGTCAAAGCGAGTTATAAGGTTAAGCCGTTGGATCTGATCACGATCGTTCTTCCTGATCCGCCAAGAGATACGGAAGTTTATCCGGAGGATATTCCGTTGGATATTATCTATGAAGATGACGATGTGTTAATGGTTAATAAAGAGGCGGGTATGGTCGTTCATCCAGGTTTTAATAATTACTCAGGTACATTGGTCAATGCATTGACATTCCATTTAAATCAGTTACCGACATTGCCGGGAAATACGGGTCGACCCGGGTTGGTCCATCGTATTGATAAAGACACTTCGGGTTTGCTCGTTATAGCAAAAAGTGAATGGGCAATGACCTATTTAGCTAAGCAGTTTTTTGACCATTCTATTGCTCGTAAATACGTGGCTTTAGTATGGGGCGATTTAAAAGAAGACGGCACTGTGAGGGGGTATATCGGCCGAAATATGAAGGACCGTCGTATTATGGATATGTATGATGATCCTGAAAAAGGGAAATGGTCTGTAACGCACTATAAGGTGCTGAAGCGTTTGGGATATGTGACGTTGATTGAATGTCAATTGGAAACCGGTCGTACACATCAAATCCGAGCACACATGAAGTCCATCGGACATCCCTTGTTCAATGATGAATCTTACGGAGGGCATAAGATTTTAAAGGGGACTACTTTTACCAAATACAAACAATTTGTGGAAAATTGTTTCGCACTATTGCCTCGCCAAGCGCTACATGCGAAGAGTTTAGGATTTGAGCATCCTAAATCAAAACAATTTTTACAATTTGAGGTACCAATACCAGAGGATTTCCGTTTAGCATTAGAGAAATGGGAAAATTATAGTACAAACACACAAGACTAGATAAAACAGATAGAATAGAAGATTTATGCCAATACAATATATAAACTTTAATGGCAGTTTAGTGCCGGAGGATATGGCTGTATTAAGCGTTGACAACCGCGCTTTTCGATACGGTGATGGATTGTTTGAGACGATGTTATGGAAAGATGGCGATATACGCTTTTTAGACTTCCATATTGAGCGCTTACAAGAGGGCTTGTCTCTACTGCAATTTGAAGATACAGGTGTATTTGATACCTTTTTTGTTCGCAACAAGACGGAAGAGCTGATTCGAAAGAATAACATGATGGGGCAGACGCTTCGCGTTCGTTTGATCGTTTTTAGAATGGGTGCCGGAACTTATGGTCCGGAGTCGAATAAAGCAGGCTACGTATTACAGGTGGAAAGGAAACAGGACATTCTGCGCGATAAGAAGTTGGGCTTAATCGTTGATTTATATACGGATTTCAAAAAGCCTTATAGTGAGCTATCTAAATTGAAGTCGAATAATGCTTTGGTTTATGTAATGGCTGGTAATTTTCGGAAGAAACACGCATTCGACGAAGTATTTATCCTGAATCAGGAAGGCAATCTCTGTGAAGCTTTGACGTCCAATATATTCATTTATTATAATAAGGTATTATATACTCCCGCGCTGACCGAAGGCTGCATTGCCGGTGTGATGCGTCGCGTCGTAATGGATATCGCGCTATCTGAAGGCATTGAAGTGGTAGAGGCCGAGATTAAGCCTGATATCATGAAAGTGGCGGACGAGATATTCTGCACAAATGCCACTCAAGGAATACAATGGGTTATGGGTTACAAGCAAAAGCGTTACTTTAACAAGATTTCCAGAGTGTTTCAGGATCGCTTAGCGGCATGGACCTATGATATCGAAGAATAATATTAATAAAACTTTCATGTTTCTTTGAAACACCAACAGGAATGAAAGTTCTTGATGGCCATTGAAAACAGACCCTTTCAGAAAAAACTTTCATGTTTCCATTGAAACACCAACAGGCATGAAAGTTCTTGATGGCCATTGAAAACTTACACTTTCAGAAAAAGAGGCTATCCATTTTTGATGGTAGCCTCTAATTTGTGCATAATGGAAATTAGTGTGGAATTCCATTATTAAGTAGCACTAGGCTACTTCTAGGTATATGTACACTTAGTTCTTTACTAATTCAGTATTTACAATGATTTTCACGTCAGAGGCTACAGCTTGTACGCCTGAAGGTAACTTGTCATTGTATTTTATATTATAATCCATACGGTTTATGGTTGTTGTTGCTGTAAAGCCAGCACGTGTTTTTCCCCATGGATCGGTGATAATTCCGTTGTTTTGTGTTACTTGAAATTCTACAGGTTTCGTTACGTCACGAATTGTCAAGTCTCCTTTTAACACGAATTGACCTTTTTTACCTTTTGTCAAGACGCCATTTGTTAACGTCATTTTCGGATATTGCGCAGCATTGAAAAAGTCGTCGCTTTTTAAGTGCTCATCTCTAGCGTCTACGCGGGTATCAATGCTGTTTACATCAATTTCGAACGAGATTTTCGCTTGGTTGAAATTGCTACTATCGCTTGTTTCAGCTGCTCCTGAGAGCGTATTGAACGAACCATCGACGAATGCTATACCCAGGTGTTTTACTTCAAATCTCGCATTAGTGTGTGCCGGGTCCACCGACCATTTTACTTGTGCAAACGCCGCATTAGTGATGAAAAGTAATGAGGCAACGAATGTTAAAATTGTTTTCATAAATCTATTTATTAATATTACTTCCTAAATGTTATTGCAAATATTTCATTTATTAAGATACCATACATTGACCTATGTTAATAAATCACAAAATCGGGAGATAGTTTGTCATAAAATTATCAGAACGTTGTTGTTTTTTGATTTGGAAACAACCCTTCCTTTTTCTTCGGTCTTTATTTAATCTTTAATAAAAACCATAATATCAATACTTTTCTTTTTAAAATAGTGAACAGACATTATTCAATATTTTAATTGAGATTGTTAAGATATGATAATATTTAACTAATTACTAATTGTTTTTAAAGTAATTTCCTGATGTTTTCTTGTTTAGGCTCGCGCTTGTATCCCTAAAGGCTTCATAATTAAGGTTTAGCAATGGTTTTGCTAATGTTGGTCTAATTCCGAATAATTATAACAAAATGGATACGATAGTAAGGTTAAAATGAAAATCGGCTTATTTCAGTTTTTTTAGTACTTTATCAATCCGCTTTTTTTGGCTTTCTTTGGGGAGATCGTCCATTCGGCTTTCCAGTATTTTTCTAAATTCCGCCACATGCTCTTTTGGGATCGTTGTCATTATCTCTTCCGCATACATCGGAAATTGATTGGCTGGCGCGTTGTTTAACTGTTGGGACAATTTTCTAAAAGCCATTTCCTGATGCTCAGAATTTCCCATTAATTTCGTTAAAATCTTCACGAAATTGTCTCTAGTAATTACCGATCCTTTGTTTGCAGCTTCTTCCAAACGACTGATGGAAGCAAATACTTCGGTGGGGATGTGCAAAGTTACGCTATTGATAGCGCACATTGCTCCCCATTGCAATCTATTGTTTTTGCTGCTTAGCAAATCTATAAACACGGATAGGAAAGGAACGAGGAGTTTACCGTTGCGCTCTCCAATCTCATATATTGTTTTTATACAATCATTTTGTATTCTTTTGTCGTCTAACCCTTGTATGAGTTCTCGCAAGCCTATTTCATCGCCCGATTTCACTATCTCAATGGCCAGATTAATATTTGCACTTTCATCCTTTAATCCTTGTTGACTAGCTAATTTCTCTATTATGGACATGGTGGGTCTATTTAATCGTAGTGTTTAAAATTATATGATTTCTAAGATAATCAAACTTTAAATCAGCGAAAGAGATTTTGACAAGAAAACAACTTAGGAATAGAATTTGTCCTATAGATATTTAGTAACTTGATAAAAATTGAATTTCGATGCAATTTAACGGTTTTCAGAAAATTAAGAGAGTGGGACAAATTTTGAAGATTTTGTCAAAACATGGATTCGATGAGATTATATCAAGGTCTAATTTGGATCGTATCCTTCCCGATAGCTTTCTTTTTTGGAATAATCATGCTCGCAAAATCTTCGAAGATGATTTTAACACGCGTATTCGCAGTGCAATTGAGGAATTAGGGCCAACATTTATTAAGTTAGGGCAACTGCTGAGTAATCGTCCTGACATAATCCCTAAGGATTTGCAGGAAGAGCTTATCAAGCTTCAGGATGATGTGATGTTGAGTGAGATTGATTTGCGTGCGGTCTTGGAAGAGGAATTGGAGATTGATGTTGACGCTCACTTTTCAGAATTAGAGTTGAAACCTATCGCGTCAGCTTCAATTGCTCAGGTTTATAAAGCAAGGCTCATCAATGGGCAGGATGTGGTGTTGAAAGTTAAGCGAGCAGGTATTGATGAGATTATTCGTGCGGATTTAGATTTTATTAAAGATCTAGTGCAGCTTTTGCAGCGGAAGTATGAAGTGATCTACAAGATGAACCTATATCAGATCGTACTTTCATTTGAAAGTTCCTTGTTGAATGAGCTGTCATTCACGAATGAACTGAACAACATTGAACGATTTAGAAGGAATTTTGCCGGAAATAAGGATGTATATGTGCCGAAAGTGCATCGGAAATACAGTACTGACCGTATCCTCTGTCTGGAGTTTATCGATGGGGTCAAGGTGAACGATTTAGAAGGGTTCCATTCTTATGGATTGTACACAAAGTCTGTTCTGCAAAATGTATTGGATCTTTATTTAGAGCAGGTATTGATGCATGGCTTCTTCCATGCGGACCCGCATCCAGGGAATGTATTGATTAATCGAAGGGGGCAAGTTGTGTTCCTTGATTTCGGTGCGATGGGATTTATGATTCCGGAGGATCGCAATATCATCGAAGCGATGGTGCTCGATTTTCTGGCAAACGATGCTAAGAGTTTAATTAAAAATATTAAAAAGCTTGCTGTAATTCATCATATTGAAGACGAACGAAGGCTCGAAAGGGATGCTTATGAGATATTCGAGATGATTAAGCAGAATGCGTTGGATGATATTGATATCTCTGTCATGTTGCAAAAGCTGAATATTGTTTTACAGAGCAACCACATATTGCTTCCTGATTTTGTTTATATCTTACTACGTGGCGTTTCCATCTTAGAAGGTACAGGTAGACAACTAGACGCGGACCTTAATGTTCCGGAGAGTATTGAGCCCTTTGCGAAAAAGATAGCGCAGGATAAATTGTCTGCGGATTATCTGATCCAGCAGCTAAAAGAGAAAGCTAAGTTTGCAAAGGATGTGTTAACGGAAGTTCCGGTGGATCTTTTGGAACTATTGGATAAAGTGAAGAATGATAAGGTGACTTTAAACCACAAGATGCAGGATTTTGATAATCTTCAGCTGATTCTTCATCGCATGGGGAATAAGTTTTTGCTGTCTATTCTTGCTATGACCTTTGGAGTCGGCGCTAGTATCTTGGCGCACGGGCGAGTGGGATATCTACTTTGGGGAATCCCTGTTTTATCCTGGATTGGCTTTATAGCTAGCTTTATTATTTGTTTCGCATTATTAAACCATCTCTATAAAAGTAAATAAGAGTTTTAAATAGGAAAGCTGTGTCGAAATCGCTCTTCCTTTATTGTAGGGATTTAGGATTAGACACAGCTTTTCGATTTTATAGATGTAATTACCGTACGCTGTTGAGTAGATTCTAAAATTTATAAGTTACTCCAGCGCCTAAAACTTGACGTACTTGAAGACCTGGGCCTTTAGTTCCGTCACTTTTTGGCACGTCAATGTTATCGTCGTAAATTAATTGGGCAGCTGCATTTACTGAAATTAGTTTATTGACTTGCATCGAAAGGTTCGCCGTATAATCCACATCGACATTCTGAGGATCCTGTAAGTAGTTAGAATATAGTTTTAATATGTTTTCTAGCGCGATGTTTTCCATCAACTTGACTTTATAGTAAGCGTCAAGCGAAGCACCGAACTCATTTCTTGACCATTTATCTACATCGACAGAGTAAAGCGGACGTAGGCTCTTATCACCGACAATAATAAAACGAGCAGCGGCAGGAGAGAGGTTGACGCGGAAGTTGTCAGAAGCTTTGTAAGCGATACCCGGTCCGAAACTTAGGTAGGCTGGTGCGAAGGATTTGGAGATCGTGTCGACGATATTTTTGCCGTCGTATTCATATCCGTTTGCAAACTGTGTATTGAAGTTTAAGAAAAACGTGTATAACCATTTCTCGGCAGCTTGGTATCCTAAAAGGCTATTGATAGCGAAGCGGTCATCGTTTTTGCGCCAATCTGTTTCCTTCTGGAAAGTTTGTCCATAGGCCGCTAAGACTTTGTTGTCCCAAGACCATTTATCTTTTTTATAGTTAAAATCGTAGTTGAAGATTAGATTTCCTGCAAGCGAGTTGATACCGCCGGCTGCCCAATTAGAAAAGGAGCTCTGGTTGATTAGAAAGGCGTTTTCACCTTTAATTGTCCAAGTTTTAGTGGTATCAGCTGCGGGTACTGTTGCTTCTTGTGCAGAAGCATTTAACGTAAATACAGTCGCAAATGATAGGCTTACGAGTTTTAGTAGATTCATTTTCGTTGTGTTTTTATTTACAATTGAGGGCAAAAATAGTAAATGCGGATTTTTATATTTTCAATTTATTTTTTATTTGTAGAAATAGTTGCTTGACAGTTGATGTTTTGGGGTGGATTAAGGGGTTGGTTAGTAGGTTTTTAAAGAGTTTGAACGTCTGTTCGGTCTATTACTATTCTACATCTGTTGCAAACAATTTACTTGTAACTTTTGCTTTTATTCACAATATGAGTGATTGTTTTCTCGCTGCTGTATTCTCAATTTCTTGCTAAATAATATTCAGCTTAAAAATTTTACCAACTAGGATAATATATGTATATTTACGGAAGTGAATAAGTTCTCTTCATTAAAAGAAGGTTGAAATTTTTACATTAACTTTATATTTAATCAATATGAATTTTACTGCTGAGATTACTTTTGAATAGTGCGCGAGGCAGCCTCGACCCTAAATAAGTTAGCTTTTCTTTAGTTGCATGGCGGATTTCCCTAATCTGTCGGTTGTTTGCTACAAATATATTTTTGCCCAGCCATTCACTAAGTGTACGCTGATTGAAAGCGTATTTTTGTGTCACTTATGGGAAATATCACATCAGCAAAATTTTAAAAAGGCGATTTCTTTAGATTTTATTGCAGTCTGTTTTTCCATTTGTTCTCTTGAGATTAGTAGTCTTCGTCGACATTTCCCAAGAGACTATTAAAATTAAATAGATTATTTTGGAGTTATTAGTTGTTTTTATTCCTTTTATACTAGCCATTGTGGTGAACAGGGCATTTATTCCTTTTATCATGCTGGTAACCTATAAGAAGCGACTCTTTGATCCGATTGATTCTCGCAAAATCCATCACCGTATTATCCCTCGTCTAGGAGGCGTTTCCTTTGCTCCAATTCAATGCCTGCTGCTCGTGATTACTATGACATTGGTTTTTAAAACAAGTTTAGTTAGCATTGATGTACAGTCATGGGCATTTTTATCACATTTTATGATGCTGATTTGTGGTTTGGTAATACTGTCAATGGTTGGTATTGGGGATGATTTAATAGGGATTGATTATAAATGGAAGTTTATCACACAAATTTTAGTTGCCTCGCTGTTGCCCCTTTCGGGTTTATGGATAAATGATTTGTATGGGCTTGGTTTTATTGTGAAGATTCCATTTTGGATTGGAATGCCTTTAACGGTATTTGTCATTGTGTTAATTATTAACGCAATCAATTTGATAGATGGCCTTGATGGACTTTGTTCAGGGTTAGTTTGCGTAAGTTGTCTAGTACTTGGAACGTTGTTTATTTATTATGGAGCTTGGGTGCACGCATTATTTGCTTTTATCACATTAGGCGTATTAATTCCATTTTTCTATTATAATGTATTTGGCACGAAAAAGCGTCGTCGCCAAATATTTATGGGGGATACGGGAAGTATGACTCTAGGCTTTTCCGTCGCATTTATGGCGATCAGTTTTGCCATGAATAATGAGTTCATTAGGCCGTTCTCCGAGGGTGCGATCGTGGTTGCTTTTTCAACTTTAATCATCCCTGTATTTGACGTAGCAAGAGTTATGCTAGTACGTTGGAAATTGGGACATCCTATTTTTAAACCTGATCGGAATCATTTGCATCACAAATTTTTGCGTGCGGGGATGACCCATAGAACTGCAATGATTTTCATTATATGCTTGGCCTTATTCTTTAGTGTTTTCAATATTGTTATGGTTGAGTATATCAGCAATAATGTTGTAATCGTATTAGACATTCTGTTGTGGATAGGCTTTCACGTGTTGTTTAATCGATTGGAGAGGCGTAAAGTAATCGCAAAGGTGCAGTTGTATATTAATTTATTATAGAACAAAATGAACATAGCCATTATCGGTGGGTCGGGATTCGTAGGTACGCAGCTAATTTCATTGCTGCAACAGTCTAGGGAACTTCATGTCAAAAATATCGACAAACAGCATAGTAAAACTCATTCGGGGATCACTACGATTGCCAATGTTTTGGATGCAGAAGCTTTAAAAGGCGAGCTTGCGGGCTTCGAAGTCGTGATTTTACTGGCGGCTGAGCATAGAGATGACGTTACACCCACATCCTTGTACTATGACGTAAATGTGCAGGGAATGCGCAACACATTGGCAGCGATGGAACACAATGGCATTAAACGTATTATTTTTACAAGTTCGGTTGCCGTTTATGGTTTAGACAAACCAAATCCTTCTGAGGATTCTCCAAAAGATCCATTTAATCATTATGGAATAAGCAAGTGGCAGGCAGAACAGGTATTGGACGAGTGGAGCAAAGGACATCGGGATTGGAATATAAACATTGTTCGTCCGACTGTCATATTTGGCGAAGGGAACCGTGGAAACGTTTTTAATTTGCTAAGCCAAATTGCGAATGGTAAATTTATGATGATAGGCAAAGGCGATAATCAAAAGTCTATGTCATATGTTGGGAACATTATCGCTTTCATTCAATTTATGCTTTTGAAAATGACGACCGGATATAATATATATAATTACGTTGATAAGCCTGATTTCACGACCAATGACCTGGTGTTTCATACAGGTGAGATTATTGGAAAACAAATACCGACCACGCGTATTCCGTATTGGCTAGGCATGATGGGGGGGTATGGTTTCGATGTGCTTGCATTTTTGACAAGGAAGAAGTTGAATATTAGTTCGGTTCGAGTGAAGAAGTTTTGTGCCATAACGAAGTATGATTCAAGGAAAGCAATGGGATCGGGGTTTGTTCCGCCGTATTCTTTGGAGGAAGGATTGCGGAGAATGTTGAAGGCAGAGTTTGGGAAGTAGATCTAAGGTTAATGGGATCGAATGCTAGTATAGCAAAGAATAGTGCATTCTTGTTTGTCCGGATGTTAATTAGTATGGGGGTTAGCTTTTATACCTCTAGAGCTATTTTACAGTTGCTGGGTATTGAGGATTTTGGTATTTACAATTTGGTAGCAGGAGTAATTGCTTCCTTTTCATTTATTGCCAACACCATTATTTCTGCAAATTCTAGATTTCTTTCTTTCAGTATCGGCCTTAATGATATAACTCAACTTAAAAAAACGTTTTCACTTTGTGTTACCTCGAGTATAATTACCGCATTAGTTCTCGTAATCTTCTGTGAAACTCTTGGTTTATGGTGGATCTTCAATAAAATTAATATTCCAGACGCTAAGTTTTTTGAAGCCCAAATCGTATTTCACATTGCGGTTTTAAATCTTTTTTTCACAATCGTATTTACTCCGTTCAATGCGTTAATTATTTCTTTTGAAAAAATGAATATTTACGCAATTGTAAGTGTTGTAAATTCATTATTAAACTTACTTGTTGTTTTCCTATTATATTTCAATTATAGTGGATACAGCAATTTAATCATGTATGGTGCCTTGTCATTAGTGGTTAATTTGGGGATTAGTGGTATTTATTATTTCTATTCCAGGACTAAATTTAAAGTTGAAGGATTCAGTATTTGTTTCGATAAGGAATTAAAAAAGATATTTACTTATTCTTCTTGGGATATTTATGGAAACCTCGCAGTAACGGCGAGAACTTCAGGAGTTGCAATATTGCAAAACATGTTTTTTGGGGTTGTTGCAAACGCCGGAATAGGTATTGCTACACAAGTTCAGAATCTAGTAAATCAATTTTCTTCGAATATACTTTTTGCGTCGAAACCTCAGGTAATCAAGCGCTATGCTTCAGGGGACATTGATGGAATGATAGACGTTATTAATAAAACAGTTCTATTCACTTCGGTTTTGCTTTCGCTGGTTGTCGTTCCATTAATTGTTGAAATGGATAGTATATTAATCTTTTGGTTAGGAATTCTTCCAGAACATACGGTCGCATTTGTTCAATGGTTTTTACTATTTATATTTGGAGCAAACATTTCCCAATGTTTATTAATGGGGATACATGCGACTGGCAAGGTTAGGAATTCGAGTATAATTAATGGAACACTTTATCTTTTTGTAATTCCCTTGTCCTATTGGGCATTTTCTAAGGATTTTGCAATTGAGTTTCCGTATATTTTAAATTTCCTGTTCATTTTAATTGGTGGCCTTTTAAATGCATTTTACCTAAAACGTGAGGTTAGAAAATTCGATGTACTTGCGTTTTATAGGAACTGCGTTTTACCCATCATAGTTATCTCAGTATTGAACTATTTGCTTTTAATCGGTCTTAAATCTTATACGGGAACAGGATTTTTTGCAATAATCTCTACTTTTCTGTTTTCGTCATGTTTTACAGCGTTGTGGATTTGGTTTTTTGTTTTCGATAAAGGAATTAAGGAGAAAAGCTTAAATTATTTGAAGGAGAAATGGTCAAAGATCTAGTTTCAATTATTACTCCATGTTATAATAGCAGGAATTTTTTAGATAAGTTGTTGGAATCTGTACTTATCCAAGATTATCCTTCTATTGAAATGATACTAGTTGACGATGGATCTGTTGATGAGCTAGCGGAATTTCTAAAAGAACACGACTATTTTAATCGATTTGAGGCAAGAGGCTTTAAATTATATTATTGTCGTCAAGAGAATATGGGGCAGGCCGTTGCAATTAATTTGGGATTAACAAAGTACTCCGGCGAATATCTAACATGGCCAGATAGCGATGATTATTACTACGACCATTCTGCGATTTCAAGTTTTGTGAATGCGATAAATATGTCCGATGTGGATATCATTCGATGCTATCCTCGACATGTAGATCAGTTGGGAAATGATTTAGGGTTCCATATACCGAACTTCTCTGACGATCGCGTTTTTGAAGAATGTCTGCTCGAAAATAACTTTTGGTTTTCTCCCATTTGTTATTTTTTTAAGGCTTCCAATATTAAGAAAGTTTTGGATAATCGAATAATTCCAAGTAGAGTTGGGCAGAATTTTCAACTTTATTTGCCCCTATTTTATTTTGGTAATCTATCGACTCTTAAGTTGGATCTGGTGAATTACTTAGTACGAAGCAATTCACATTCACATTCCAAAAAAAGTTATGCGCAAGCTTTGGAGCGATTGGATAACATATTGGAATTGAAGCTTCAAATATTAAATGAATACGATCTTCGTATCGAACCGACATTGATGAAATCCTTGTATAAGAAATTTAAGTTATCGTATTTGAATGTTAGACTTGAATACGGTCGTATTGGAGAAGCATTTCTGTATTTGACGAGAAATTTAATGTTCTCCAAAGGAGCGTATTTGATGTTTATTAAAAAAGTGTTTTTACAGAGATCAAATTAATTTATGCCATGTCCGCTATTAAAAACTTAATCAGGAAAATTCTATCTCCTATATTGCACAATAGGAATGTGGAAAATATTCTGAAGAAAAGATATTTATTTAGAAACTATCGAGATGATGCTGAGAAGTTTCATCAATACGCAAGTGCATTTAATGAAAACGATATTTTAAATAAAGAGGCTAATCTAATTTTAAACTACCATTCTCTTGAGAAGGGGATGCTTTTTAATAAAATGAAATCTGGCTATGGCGCATACAGAATCAATAATCTGCATAAACTATTAGCGGATCCCGATGTCATCGATAATATAGACCGTTCACAAATTCGTGTTGCCTATGAAGTAATGTGTAAATATTATGAATTGCAGACGTTTCTCGGTTATGAGATAGAAGCGCTTTTTTCCAAACAACAATACGAAGCCTATAAATCGATTCTAGGAAAATTGTACAATCCAGAATTTGAGGGCGTTCTACACTGGAATCGCTCGGATTTTTATAAAGACATTAAAAGTGATTTCTCAAAGTTTTCCAATTCTCGAAAAAGCGTTAGGAATTTCACAGGAGAGCTTGTTGAGAAAAGAATTTTAGAGCAAGTTGTTGAATTAGCAAATAACGCTCCTTCGGTATGCAATAGGCAAGCGAGCAAAGTTTATATCCTTGAAGATAAAACGAAAATAGATAAAGTATTGAAGATTCAAGACGGTTTCAATGGCTACACGGGAAACGTTAGACAATTAATTATTTTGACTAACGACAGGAGATATTACTATACGACAGGTGAGCGGAATCAGCTGTTCATTGATGGAGGAATTTATTTATTAAACCTCCTATATGCGTTACATTATTTTCACGTTGCAAATTGTCCAGCAAATTGGGCAAAAACTACCAAAGAAGAACTTCCTATTTATGATGTGCTAGATCTTCCTAAATCGGAGAAAATAATATGTTTGATTCCGATTGGTGTTTCTACCGAAGAATTCAGAACAACATTGTCAAAGCGAAGGACAGTTGATGAGAATTTATTTTTTATTAATTAGAGAACCATGAAGAAATTGGCGATTCTTACTCAACCTTTAAAGGCGAACTATGGCGGTTTGATTCAAAACTTTGCGCTGCAATCTGTTTTAAAGGGATTTGGATATAATGTTGAAACGCTATCCAGAGAATATCATCGGGACGCGGGAGCCTTTAGAACTCTATTAGCGAAAGGAAAAAACCAAGTATTGTCACTATTGACTGGGAAAAAGAAAAAGCTTTTCAGTAAAAAGGAGGCGGCTTACGTTTTCTCCGAGACTTATCGATTTATTAGGGAGCATTTAGCTGTATCTCGAAATCTGTACTCAACTTCGGATTTGAAGCAATATTTTAAGAATCAACATTTTTCTGGAATTGTCGTAGGAAGTGACCAAACATGGAGACCAAAGTATTCTCCCAATATCTATAATTATTTTCTTGATTTTATTGAAGATGATTCCGCTAAAGGGAAACTAGCTTATGCAACAAGCTTTGGATCAGAGCAATGGGAGTATACGGACGAGGAGACACTTAGATGTATTGAACTTTCGAAGAAATTCGATGCAATTTCCGTGCGTGAGGAATCTGGCGTAACTCTATGCAAAGAACATTTGAAGGTTGAATCAACATGGGTATTAGACCCCACGTTATTACTGAAGGCGAGCAGCTATATTGAATTGTTTAAGGATTTGAATTTTGCAGATCGCGGTTTGTTCAGCTATGTTTTGGATCGCAATGATGAAAAAAACCGATTTATAGAAGATATTTGTAGACGTATTAAAAAGGATCAATTTAGAAAGCAACCCATTCGATCAATCGAAAGCGGTCCGATATATGACTATTCAAAGCTTGAGGATTTTAAATATCCGTCACTTGAAGAATGGTTAGCTTCGTTTTATTATGCTGATTTTGTGATTACTGATTCTTTTCATGGGACAGTTTTCTCGATAATCTTTAATAAACCATTTCTTTCAATTGTAAACTTTGAGCGGGGTGGTTCAAGGTTTTACTCTCTGCTTAAACTTTTTCAGTTAGAGCATCGATTAGTATCTGACATTAATAATTTTAACGATTCACTTTTAGAAGAAAAAATTGAATATCAAAGAGTCAATGAAATTCTTGAAATTGAACGCCAAAAATCTCTTTTATTCTTGAAAGAAAACTTAAAATAAAACTTTTTTAAAGTTCAATGCTTACAAAACAATATAAGGTCAGTGTAACGATTCCTGTTTACAACGTCGAGGATTATCTCGAGCAATCCGTTAATAGCTTGATGTCTCAAACTTTAAAAGGAATAGAATTGATTTTTATTGACGATTGTAGTACAGATAATAGTTTGGAGAAACTGAATGGAATACTCGGGGCAATTCAGATTCCAGACACTATAGAGGTTAAGATTCTGCAAAATAATGAGAATAAGGGGGTAGCCTATACCAGAAATGTTGGATTGCTCGCTTCTTCAGGAAAATATATTGCCTCTATCGATCCTGACGATTTTATTGAATGCGATATGCTTAAGATCATGTTTGAGAAAGCAGAACTTGAAAGAGCAGAAATTGTATGGTGTGACTATGTCAATGTATTTAAGGATGAGAGGTCAATTGTTAGACAGGATTTAATTGAGAAACCGCGAAATTGTATAGAGGGCCTGTTGAGAGGTGAATTGTTTGGAGGGATGTGCAATAAATTGATTCTGCGAAGCTTATTTACGGCCAACAACGTTCAGTTTCCAGCAGGGCAGAATATGTCGGAAGATCTGAGAGTCTGTGTACAACTTTTTTTCTACGCTAAAACTGTTCGGTACGTAGACAGAGCGCTATATTTTTATGTTCAATATAGAGAGAATTCTATTAGCTTAACTAATACCAATGTTCTCAAGATTAATTATGAATGGTTTGAAAACATTAAGGCAGTTGAACTTTTTCTACACGAAAAGGAACTAAATGAGTTAGTAGAATTAGTAATGATCCTTAAATTGGTCAGCAAAAAGAATCTATTGGTTAAAGGCAAATCCATCGAAGATTTTAAACAATGGAGAGACATATTTCCGGAAAGTAACCAATATATAAATCAGACTGATTTGCCACTTCATTATAAGTTTATCGCGAATAAAATTAATAAGGAAGCTTGGTTTTTTCCAAAGTTCTGGATTTTGATTAAGAAAATCTTGAGAAAATAATTTTGAATATGGAGTCGAAAATATTACACCTATTGTATTTTGTTTTGATGATAACTTAGTTATGCAGGCAGGCGTTTGTATTAGTTCGTTACTATTTCACGCTGCAGAAAGCACCTACTATGATATCATTGTACTGCATGATTCTAAAGCAAAGTTTCCAAGCTCCGGAATGCTCGAAAAGTTGTTTTTACAATATGCTGATTTTTCCATTCGCTACGTTAATGTAGGCGAGGCGTTCAAGGACGGTTTTCAAATACGAGGGATTACTCAAGCAACTTACTACAGACTTTTAATTGCAGATTTGGTTCCAGAATATGACAAAATCATGTACCATGATGTAGATGTAATTTTTAGGGATGATCTTTCTGGGATTTTTAAAGCGACAGATTTAGAAGGATACTATGTTGCCGGAGTATCGACTCCCTACTCGGACATAGAGCCCTATTTAAATCAAAAACTTAATACGACATCGGCTGACTATATAGCTGCCGGCAATATTATTCTTAACTCCAAAGCGATAAGAGAAGACGGACTTACTGAAAAATTTATTGAATTATCTAAGGCTAACTGGAAATATCAAGATATGGACGTTATCAACATTGCGTGCAAAGGAAAGATAAAATTACTACCTCCTAGTTTTTGTATTGTTGGTACTACTTCGGAGATTCTGAAAGATCCAAATCAGAAATTCTACTCTAAGGAGGATGCCGATTATGCTATCAATTACGGTATTATACATTATAATGGGCCAAAGCCATGGGATACATGGTGTTTGCATTTTGATATATGGTGGGAGTATTATAGAAAGTCTGTATATTTTGATCTAGAATATTATTATGAATTTTATCACGATAAGTTTGATGAATATGACCGTTTGTCACTTACGAAAAGGATAAAAATTCTATTGCGTTATTTTAAGACGAGAAAATGAAAAAAGATTATTTGCTATCAATCATTGTTCCAGTCTTCAGAGTAGAACGTTTTATATCAAAATGTGCTCATTCGCTGTTTAGTCAATCGTTGAGCGGTATACAATTTATCTTCATTGACGATAAAGGAGGGGATAAAAGCATAGAGGTATTAAGGGAAGTGTTATTGGCATATCCAGAGCGGAATGAGGATACATTAATACTGACTAATCCAAGAAATTTAGGCTCTTCAGAAAGTAGGAATGTCGGCCTGACATATGCGAGCGGGAAATATGTTACATTTTGTGATGCTGATGACTGGGTGGAGCTAAGAATGGCTGAAGTCGTATTGGACAAGATGATCAAGGAAGAGGCTGATATCGTTTGGACCGATTTCTATTTATCGAATAAAGATTCAGAAGTACGTGTGAGTCAAAACTACGCAGAGGACGCTATTGAGTGTATCAAAGGCCTGCTCACTGAACAATTTTTTGGGAGTTTATGGAATAAGATGTTCAGGAGAGACTTATTTATCTATAACAATGTTTTATTTCCATCCAGACAAGATGTTTGGGAGGATTTATTAACGAATGTGCAGCTTTTTCATTTTTCTAAAAAGGTTGTTTATTTATCTGAGGCATTTTATCACTATGTTCAGTACAATGACTCGTCGTTGGTTAAAATTAGAAATGACAAACAATTGTCCGATATTTTAGCGAATAGCAAGTCGATTATAACTTTTCTTTCCGATGAAGGCGTTTTATCGAACTATGAAAACGAAATTCCAATATTAAAATTGGCAGCAAAACAAACATTACTATATCAGACAGATCGGGCTTCTTTTAAAAAGTGGCGTGAGATATATCCTGAGTCGAATAAAGATATTTCGAATTATGATAAACTGCCAAAACATTTGAGATTTGTAGGAAAAGCTGCCGATAGGAAATGTTGGCTGGTTGTGGGGAGTTGGATTTTTTTAAAGCGCATAAAAAACAGTTTATTTTCAAAAGCTTAATCAGAACTTCTATGGAGCAACCCTTAGTCTCAATTATTATCCCTGTTTATGGTGTAGAGCGTTTTATTTCGAAATGTTTGACTTCGGTTTTAAATCAAACATACGATGCGCTTGAAATCATTATTATTGACGATGCTACACAGGATAGAAGTATTGAGCTTGCAAAGCAGCTTTTGAACGAATATCCTAATCGTACAAACTCTACAGTCTTCATAAAACATGAGGTGAATCAAGGCTTGCCATCAGCTAGGAATACCGGGTTGAAAAATGCCAGTGGAATTTATGTCCTGCATATCGACAGCGATGATTGGATAGAGAATGATATGGTAGAGAAAATGGTAGAATCGGCTATTTCGAAAGACCTAGACATTGTTTATTCGGATTGGTTCCTTTCGTTTAGAAAAAATGAGAGATATATGAAGCAACCATCATTTATCGACCCTAAGGAATGTATCGATGCTTTCTTAAACGGAAGCCTTAGATTCAACGTATGGAATAAACTAGTTAAGCGTTCTATATATTTAGAGAATAACATACTTTTTCCAGATGGAAAGCCAATGGGAGAGGATATGACGATGATAAAGGTATTTTGCCATGCGCGTTCAATTGGATATGTTCCAGGTGCATTCTATCATTATGTTCAATTAAATCCAAATGCGTATACCAAACAATTTAGTGAAGAGAAGTTTTTACAAGTAGTCGAAAATACAAAAAACGTAATTGAATATATTGAAACTCGTTTTCCGGATGGTGAATATTCACGGCAAGTACATTTTTTCAAGCTTAATGTGAAATTACCTTTATTAATTGGTTCAGAGGTTAACAAATATGCATATTGGAAAACGGTGTTTTCTGAAAGTAATGTTTATATAAAAGCGAATAAGGCATTCGGATGGCGCATAAAGTTAGTTCAACTTGCAGCTTTAAATGCTCAATTTTGGTTGGTGAAGTTGCATTATTTTATAATTATTAAATTTATATATGGATTCGTCTACCGTTAATTATAATGAAATAGAACTATCCTCAAAAAAAGACACGGTTAGTATACTTATGACGATTTTTTTGGGAATTGTTACTAGCTGTTATTTTTTTCCATTTAGTTTTACCTTTCTTCCAGAATCAATTAATACCAAAATATTGTTAGCAGTATTGGGGATTTTTATATTGATTCATAAGTTGATGACAACTAGGTCCTTTGAGTTCGATAAAGATTTGCTAGCTGTTGCAGGAATAGCAGCCGTGTATAGTGTTATAGGATATATTTCCGCTGATCTAAACAACTCAATAGATTTTGCATATGCTAATTATTGGGTTTCGTTTTCAACTTGGATTTTAGGAGCTTATGGCTGTATTGCGCTTTTGAAAACTGCGCATGAATATGTAGATTTTAAACTGTTGTTTAACTATTTAATAGCAGTCTGCGTGATGCAATGTGTTATTGCTATCGCTATGGACAATATTCCTGCATTAAAGAGTTTTATTGATTCCTACATCTCCCAAGCTACGGTAGCAAATACAGAGTTTTTGAATGAAGTAGATCGGCTTTACGGCATTGGTGCCGCAATTGACGTGGCTGGCACACGGTTTTCTATTGTGATTCTTGGTCTAACTGTTCTTCTGAGAAATGAAATAAATAATGACAACAAGATATTTTTAGTCTATTTCTATTGGATATCTCTAATTATCATTTTGGTCATCGGGAACATGATTTCACGAACAACGATTGTTGGAGTTGTTTTAGGCGCTGCTTATTTATTACTCACCACTGATTTATTCAGACATGGAATAAAAAGGGATTCAATCGCTAGTTGGGGAAATATCGTTCTTTTGAGTGTGGGTTTAGTATTAGTCACCACATATTTATATAATACCAACGATATTTTTAAAGATCAATTTCGATTCGGTTTTGAAGGATTCTTCAATTGGATAGAGCAAGGTGAATGGACGACTGGATCGACTGACCGCCTAAATTCAGAAATGTGGATTTGGCCTGATTTAAACGATTATAAAACATGGATTATCGGGAAAGCTACGTTTTCCAATTGGCATGCAGTAGGAACGGATATTGGCTATTGTCGATTTATTTTCTACTCAGGTCTATTGGGACTTTTTACTTTTTCGGTGTTTTTCGTTGCAAATGCATTAATTTTTTCACGAAGATTTAACAATCTCAATCTATTTTTTATCCTGTTATTGGCATTGGGCTTTATAATATGGCTAAAAGTTTCGACAGACATATTTTTGATCTACGCATTATTTTATTTTTTAGATGACAACAAAATTAGAGAATAAGATGAAGATTGTCTACTGTATTGCAGCAGTACATAACTCTGGCGGTATGGAACGTGTCTTAGCAAACAAAGCCAATTATTTGGCTGCTATGGGACATGAAGTGATAGTGATAACGACTGATCAAGCAGAACGATTGCCCTTTTTTCATTTTGATAATAGAATTAAGTTTTTTGATTTAGGTATAAATTACTTTGAAGAAGTGGATTCAAAGCTTCTTAATAAGATAATAAGCTATGTTGGTAAACAAAGCAGACACAAGCGCCGACTTGAGAAACTATTGGCTGAGTTAAAGGCTGACATTGTAATTTCAATGTTCGATCAGGATGTATCATTCCTGTCGAAAATTAATGACGGTAGTAAGAAATTATTGGAGATTCATTTCTCTAGGTTCAAGAAATTACAATATGACCGAAGCGGATTGATAGGTTTGATTGATAAATACCGGTCTTCTAAAGATCTTAAGCTCGCCAAACGGTATGATCAGTTTGTTGTTTTGACTGAAGAGGATCGACACTATTGGACGGGAGTGGACAATGTCAACGTTATTCCGAATGCAAATAGTTTTGAGACTTCAGAAGTTGCTCAGTTGAAGGGCAAGCGTGCGATTGCAATAGGTAGATTAGATTATCAAAAAGGATTTGATAATCTAATAAAGATTTGGAGTGAGGTTAATAGGGATAATCCTGAATGGAGATTGGATATCTTCGGCGATGGCCCTTTAAAGAATGATCTTTTGACTCAGATTATCCATTCAGGCTTGGGGGACATTGTAAAAATTCACAGTGCCGTTAAGAATATAGAGACGGAGCTATTGAAAAGTTCCATGATTGTGATGACCTCTCGGTATGAAGGTTTTGGGATGGTGTTAATTGAAGCACAAACTTGTGGAGTTCCTTTAGTAGCATTTGCCTGTAAATGTGGCCCTCGAGATATTATTAAAGATGGAGAGAATGGATTTCTAATTGAAGAAGGTGATGAATCAATGATGGTTAAGCGGATTAATGAGTTAATTAACAATCCTGAATTGAGGATAGAAATGGGGAAGAAAGCTAAAGAAATGTCCAATGAATTTAAGATGGAAAAAATAATGTCTGAATGGACGACATTGTTCGATGGTTTAATAAATCGCCGCTCTTAGGTCTATTTGCATTCATTTACGATATTAAGGATTTAGAGTTTGGTAAAATGCGTTTTAATGAATATTGCGTTAAGACTGAATAATTGATGAAAAAAATAGTTGTATCAGCCGTTAATTTGAATGTAGGCGGCACTTTAACAATATTGCGAGATTGCCTAAGTTATTTAAGTGAAATATCAAAAAATAATGAATATGAGATCATTGCTATTGTCTATGATAAAGAATTAGCCTACTATCCAAATATAACTTATATTGAAAACCAATGGCCAAAGAAAAGGTGGGTTAATAGGCTGTGGTTCGAATACGTCTCGCTCAATCGTATCTCTAAAGAAATAGGTCCAGTACATCTGTGGCTATCTCTGCATGATACGACACCGAATGTCGTTGCGGAACGAAAAGCAGTGTATTGTCATAACCCATTTCCATTTCACAAATGGAAGTGGAAGGAGCTTGCTTTTGCGCCTAAGATTGTGCTGTTCTCACTCTTTTCAAAGTATATTTACAAGAAAGGGATTTCCGATAATGACTACGTCATCGTTCAGCAAGCATGGATAAGAAATGAATTTGTTCGAATGTTCAAATTAAGCGAGAAACGTATTATTATTGCTTTACCAAACCTCCCCCAATTAGAAGAAGTTAATCATTTCGAAGATTTGACATCCAATAAAACTAAGTTCATTTACCCCGCATCACCCAATACACACAAGAATTTCGAATGCCTTTGTGCTGCTACAGCGATACTTGAAGAGATGACTGCGGAGGAATTTCAAGTGAATATCACTTTAAACGGTGAAGAAAATTCTTACTCCAAATGGTTATTTCGAAAATGGGGACACGTGAAGAGCTTGCACTGGATAGGGTTTGTTGACCGGAAGGAACTTTTTCATCAATATGCTCAAAGTGATTGTCTTGTGTTTCCTTCAAAAGTTGAGACTTGGGGATTACCAATAACGGAGTTTTCTATATTTAATAAAATGATGCTTTTGTCGGATTTGCCATATGCGAAGGAAACCGCGGCCGGAAGTCAGTACGTAAGGTATTTCGACCCCAATTCAGCCCATGAATTAGCCACATTGATGCTAGATGTCGTTAAAAAGAGAACTGATGAATTCACTGAAGTCAAGAAGATTAATATGGAGCAACCTTTTGTAAACAATTGGAATGATTTGTTCTTGAAGTTACTAGCGTAAAAAGGTATATGATATCGTTTCTATTTGTAGTCTTCTGTTTGTACTGCTTTTCATTAATAGCTAATAAGCTTGGATTTCAGTATTCGTCCTTTGATCAAAGTAAAACACAAGGACTTAAAGGGATAATGAGTGTGCTAATTATCCTCTATCATTTAACGAATATTGCTCAAGTAAAATTTTTGTCGGTCTTCGATTCGTGGGGTGCTCCGATAGTTTCGGTCTTCTTTCTGATTTCGGGTTATGGATTGATGCTGTCCTATCTAAAAAAACGAGATAGCTATCTTAATGGGTTTCTCCGCAAAAGGCTTCCGAATGTACTGATACCACTAATCACTCTTTCTGCATTATATATTTTCCTACTCTATCTGGATACCGGACTGATTCCGGAGAATATATTTAGCAACTTGATCGACAATGGAATAACTATTCTGCCCTTTTCTTGGTTTTCTTATTGTATTATCATTTTCTACCTTGCCTTTTTCCTTGTTTTTTCCCTCAAAGCTTTAAATATTAACGCTAAAACTACTCTCATGTTCGTTATTACGTTTTCCTTAATGATTTATACATACATGAAAGGTTTCGGACGTGAATGGTGGGTAAGTTCTCTTGCATTTCCAACTGGATTGGTATTAGGTTTATTTGTCGAAAAAAAGATTTATCCTTATACAAAAGGAAAATTTTGGAGTATTTTTTTTATTCCTCTATGCTGTTTATTATTAGCTGGAATCGTTAAATCAGGTAATGAATTGCTCTTTGCCTTCGCTTATATCATCATACCGCTAATGATTTTCCACTTAATGCAATTTGTAAAGTTGAAAAATAAGATATTAGAATTTCTGGGGAAAATCTCTTACGAATTATACCTAATTCATGGAATGTGGATATTTTTATTGCGGGGGCAAACTATTTACTTCAATTCGGAATATCTATTTGCATTATCGGTGCTTATCCTTACAATTATTTCAGCAACATTTTTTAATCGCTTATTCGCGAAAATATAGACAAACGATGAAAATACTGCAGGTTGGTAAGTTTTATCCCATCAGGGGAGGAGTCGAAAAGGTGATGTATGATATGACTCTTGGACTTTCACAAAGAGGAGTCGCATGTGATATGCTTTGTGCAACGACCGAAGATCATGAGGGCGGCACCATAGAATTGAATACGTTTGCTAAATTGTTCGTCATCCCGACTAAACTCAGTTTGGCAGCAACAAAACTAGCTCCTGGAATGATAAGTCGTTTGAGGAAAATAGCGAAGAAGTACGATATAATTCATGTTCACCATCCGGACCCTATGGCTTCATTGGCTTTATTCCTTTCGGGTTACAAAGGAAAAGTAGTGCTGCATTGGCACAGTGATATTCTAAAGCAGAAGACGCTGTTAAGGCTTTATAGCCCTTTGCAATCCTGGCTCATTAAACGAGCAGATGTTATTGTCGGCACAACTCCAGTATATGTAGAACAATCACCGTTTTTACAAAAATATCAACACAAGATCGATTATATTCCAATTGGTATTCCTCCAATACAATCAGATAGTACTAACGTCAATCGAATTAAAGAACGTTATGCTGGAAAGAAAATAGTATTTTCATTGGGTAGACTGGTGGAATATAAGGGCTTCGAATATTTAATAAAGGCAGCGGATTATTTAAGTGATGATTACGTCGTTCTAATTGGCGGGAAAGGTCCATTGCATGATGATCTTACTCAGCTTATCCAAGATCACAATTTAACACAAAAAGTAGAGCTACTTGGCTTCCTATCAGACGAAGAGGTCCCGGATTATTTCAAGGCATCTGATCTGTTTTGTATGAGCTCTATATTAAAAACAGAGGCATTTGGGATTGTACAATTAGAAGCAATGGCAAGTGGAAAGCCTATTGTATCGACCAATATTCCAAATTCCGGTGTAAGCTGGGTGAATCAGAACGAAATTTCGGGACTAACTGTTCCAATTGAGGACGCATCTGCGATCGCAAATGCCATTCAATTGATACTATCTAATGACGAATATTATGAACGGTTATCCTTAGGAAGTTTGAACAGATATCAATCACTTTTCACATTGGATAACATGGTAGATAAAAGTTTACAAATATATAATCAGATTTTATCGAATTACAAGGTATAAGTAAGTTTGCTGTTCGAATTTACTTGTTTTGTCTATTCATCTACTGAAACACTGTCTTAGGTCTATTTAGAACTAAATAGTTCGTGAGAAACTGTAAAGTCCAAGTTAAAACGTTTGTTCGTTAATTTCTAATATAATATGTAATTTACATGAAGTTAAGAGAAGATTTAAAGTTAAGAAACATTGGAGGGGAACACATTATTGTCGATCCAGGACAAGAAATGGTAGATCTTTCCAAAGTCTTTACTTTAAATGAAACCGCGGTTTTTTTATGGGAAAATCTAGAAAGTAAACAATTTTCAATAGACTTCATTATTGAGCTATTATTGGAGACTTTCGACTGTGATGCAGAGGTTGCCCGCAACGATGCACAACAATTTATAGATGATTTAAAAAAGGGCGGTTTGATCGTTGAATAATATTGATTAAATGATCGAAAGCAGAATCTTATACGCCTTTTATGAGTTATTGCGTAGTGGATTATGGAATTCTCCAATAACCTATCAAGATAACTTCCCTCTTTCCAAACAAGAGTGGACCACGCTTTATTTGTTTTCAATAAATCATACGGTGGACGGGATTGTTTTTGATGGAATACAAAAGCTTGATCTTGAACTGCAGCCACCAAAGGAAATTCTAATTAACTGGTTAGTACGGACTGAGAAAATTGAACAAAGAAACGATTGGATGAATAATATCTTGTTAGATCAAGTCGACTTCTTTAAGTCAGCGGGGATATCACCAATTCTACTTAAAGGTCAAGGATTAGCGCAGTGTTATATCAATCCTAAACGGCGTGTTTCGGGAGATATAGATTGGTATTTTGCTGATGATGCTACTTTTTTAAGAGCAAAGAATATCTTAGAAAAAAATGGATTCAGAATTGATGAAACGCCCGGCTTCAGTGCGAGTTTTATGTGGAAAAATTGTGAAACCGAAATTCATCAAAGAATGTTCGATATTCATAACCCATTAATTCGCCATTATTTCAGAAAAATAGAAGAATCAGAGTCGGAAAATAAGTCCATGTTTATAGTAAACAATACAGAGGTATACAGGCCTTCACCTTTATCAAATTTGGTTCAGATAAATCTCCATATATTAAAGCACCTATTGTCTTTCGGAATTGGAATGAGACAATTATGTGATTCCGCGAGGGCTTATGTTAGCTTAGAGAACGCATATGATAAGAAAGCTCTTTACTCGCTTTATAGGAAAATTGGCGTACTAAAATGGATTAATCTTCTTCACTTAATTCTCGTTGATAAATTTGGTTTATCTGAAAATGTACTTCCATTCGAACTAAATAGAAAAGCAGATTATAACTGGATGTTGAGCGATATCCTCAATGCAGGAAATTTTGGTTTCCATAACGAAGAATATAAGGAAGCTGAAAATAAGACTGGGAAGCGTGCCGAAAGCAAATCTAGAATCTTTTCCAATCTAATGAAATACATCAAAGTCGCACCGCAAGAAGCGGTATCATTCCCGATTGTACATTTCTATTCCCGATTTAGCTCGTAAATTAATGCAAGCGAGTTTACAATATCAAATGAAATGGGCCTGGCGATTAGCTGATGGGTATAAAGGAAGATTGTTCCTTTATTTTATCCTGGAGTTGATCGTCATAGCATCCTCGTTGTACTTTATTTTGCTGTCAAAACAAGCCATCGATCTGGCGATTGTTGGCGACCGCGAGAATGTTAAAAGTATAATCGTATTAGCTATTTCAGCGGTTTTGATTGGCTTAATCTTAAAAAGCTACTCCAATTGGTTAAATGAGAAAACGAGAGTGGAAATGCTTATATCACTCCAGAATAGATTAATAAATACGCAGATGCTTTCTACCTGGAAGTTTATTAAGAAATGGCACTCTGGAGATATTCAACTAAGAATCAATGCAGATAGCAACGAGGTCGTTCAAATGATCGGAAATACTTTTATAGTGTTCATTCTGACTTTTGTTCGCCTATTGGCCTCTTTCTTTGTCCTCTGGTCGATGGATCCTATGCTTGCGTTTATTATTCTTGCAATTTCGCCATTGCTGGTATTCTCGAAATTGTATTTTAAGAGACTACGATCTTTGAACGCTAACCTTAAAAGGATGGAGAGTTACTTCTCTCAGGTCGTTCAAGAGAACTTGCGATTAAGAATGTCTATTCGCGCACTCGGTATGCAGTCGACAAGATGGAATAAAGTAGTCGAATCGCAAAAGGATATTTATGATTTAAGATCAAATTTGCTTAATTTTTCCATCCTTTCTCAAGGCATTTTAAAAGCGTCCGTCAACTTTGGATTTTTGTTAACCTTTGTTTGGGGGATTTATAAACTACTCGAGAACGAGATATCCTTCGGTATGATGACTGCCTTCCTTCAACTGGTGGGACGGATACAAAGTCCGGTTTTAGGAATGATGAGTTTCGTTCCACAGTTTATTAAATTTAGAACGGCTGTGGATCGGATAGATGAACTGTTGTTGACGGATTTAGAGGAAGAGGAAAAGCCGGAACTATTAAATTCAATAGACTCAATCGCTATCGAATCTTTATCCTTTCGTTATGAAGATAATTTGATCGTCGATGATTTTAATATGGAAGTTAAATCTGGTGTGCCGACAGCGATAATCGGTTCTAGCGGAAAAGGGAAAACCACGCTGATTCGTCTATTATTATCCTTAGTTAAACCCGATAGTGGGGCCATATGGCTTCATGAAAGTGGAAAGCAAATCCCTCTATCAACCCGTCACAGGATTAATATTGCCTATGTACCTCAAGGTGATAAACTTTTCTCAGGAACAATTAGAGAAAATCTTTTGATTCATAATAGCACAACGGAACAGCGGCTAAGGGATGCCATCTATCTTGCCTGTGCAGAATTCGTGTATGAATTACCAGATGGCCTAGATACCTATGTTGGCGAGTCTGGATATGGTTTGTCAGAAGGCCAAGCACAGCGAATCGCCCTTGCGCGTGCTTTAACGCGCGATTGCAAAATTTGGTTATTTGATGAAGTGACATCTGCCTTGGATACGAAGACCACGGCGATACTGCTAGATCGGTTGATGATAGCAGGAAAAGATAAAATAGTTATTTATGTGACGCACGATTTAGCATTGGCTAATCGATGTGAACACGTTATTTATATGCAATAAAAATTAGAAGTTTTGGACGAAACACTAAATGCAGATTGGATAAAATGAAAGAATTAAAATTTGTTGTAGCTGATATTGGTATTGTGATCCGTCATAGTGAGGACCTTTCATTTCAGGGTGAACTGAACAGTTTTAAAAATTTCGTTACTGCTGACATTGATAGTAATCTCCCATTAATTCATTTTGAACTCATTGAACAATCTTTTAATGAAAGTAAAGATGATTTTAAGCTTTTAAGCGATATTTCGATCGTTTGGGGAGATAACTTCAAATTTATGGAATCTGCGGACTCCTACTTAACCATTATTGATGAGGTTGAGAATAAGAACGGAAAGGTGTGGAAGATGGAGAGTGAGAAAACGTTTATTCAAAACAACATTTATTTTAATAGAAATAACCTAGTAGGGTCATCAGCACTTAGTTGGCTCATCATGGTTGCATTTGGACAGGCTTCGCTCCGTTTTAATACCGCATTGATTCATTCATCCGTAGTGTATAACGATGCAGGTGCTATCGCTTTCCTAGGAAAAAGTGGCACAGGAAAGAGTACTCACAGCCGCTTGTGGTTAAATCATATTGACGCTTATCAACTTTTAAATGATGATAATCCTGCAGTTAAAATTACGGAGGGAGGAGATGCTTATATATTCGGCACTCCATGGAGCGGAAAGACAGCATGTTATGTAAATAAGAAAGCTAAATTGCGTGCAATTGTCCGATTAAAACAAGCTCCATTCAATAAATTTACTGATATGCTGGGAAAGGATGCTTTAATGACCTTATTGCCGAGTTTTACTGCACTACGTTGGAATAAAGAGATTTTTTCAACGATGATAAATGTGATTGAAAACATAATAACGAAAGTAAATGTTGGATACTTAGAATGTTTGCCGAATGAAGATGCGGCGAAATTAAATTATGAAAGTATAAATAAATATTAATCCTATAGAAATGAATAAAAATTTGTTATTTATTGTAATGGTATTAACCACCTTCCTAACAGCCTGCTCCGTTGGTCAAAAGATTATATACGTAAAGGATATGCCCGAATCGACTGAAATTCCATTAAGTCCAATCCAACCCCTCACTGTACAGAAAAATGATAGACTAAGCATAAACATTAGTGCGAAGAATCCGGAATTAGCAGCACCATTTAACGATGATATGCTAGGATACTCAGTAGGTAGAGGAGGCGAAGTTGTTTCGAAAGGAACTTCGATAAATAGAACTGCAGGCTATTTAGTTGACCAAAATGGCAATATTGAGTTTCCGATACTTGGTACAATCGCTGTAGAAGGGAAATCGGTTGAACAGGTTAAGAACTCAATAAAATCTCGTTTAATGGATGAGAAATATATTAATGATCCAATAGTAAAAGTTGAATTAACAAACATCAAGGTTAGCGTTATGGGAGAAGTTGCTGCAAAAGGAGTTCTTGATGTTCCAGATGCGAGAATTACTTTAATTGAAGCGATTACACGAGCTGGAGGACTTACAAGGAATGCAGCAGCTGATCGGATTGTAGTCATAAGGGAACAGGACGGAAAACGCATTAAGCTGATTGCAGATATTGAAAAGCAAGATATTTTTGAATCTCCAGCGTATTATTTAAAGCAAAATGACCTTGTTTTTGTGGAGCCGAGAGATACTGAAACTACACCGAAAGAAGATCGAACATGGAGATTTGTTTCGGTAGGATTAGGAATAGTCACAGTGGTGTTGACTGCGTTTAATTTAATTAAGTAAGCGATAATAATGAATACAAAAAATAAGAGTTTTGTTCCGACGAGCGATTCAAAAACGATAAACATAGTTGATGTCCTCAATTACCTTCAACACTATTGGAAATGGTATTTGTTATCAATATTGGTTTCTACAGCGTTCTTTTATTATCAGTATAGTATTTCACCTTTCGTTTACAAGAGAAGTGAAACAGTAATGATCAAAACTCCTGAAAATACACCTGCATCGAGTAGAGTGACTCGGTCGTCAATGTATTATAACACAGTTAGTGTTGCAAGCGAGATATTGCAGCTAAAATCGAAAGAGTTAATGAGACAAACCGTTGCCGAATTGGATGCCAACATTAGTTATGTCGAGAGAAGGGGCTTACGCGATGTCGAACTTTATAAGGACTCTCCAATTCTAGTTAAATTCAAAAATGATCGCCACGATGATACTCATACGTTCTACGTAACAGGTATTGATCAAAACACGGTAGAATTATCAGGATTTGACCGTACATCCAAAAATATAACTGTAAAATTCAATACAGAGGTAGAAACTCCGGTCGGGAGGTTAACACTCTTCGCTAATGAAAATTATACAGAGTATTTTTTTGGTACTCAAATTAAAATTTCTAAAAACAGCGTTAATGCGACTGCAGGTTACTTTTTAGGCAACCTTACAATAAACCAAATGCAGGACGATGCGTCCTTGCTAGAAATTAGTATTCAAGATGGTTCTTCTAAAAGAGCTGATGAAGTGATTACAAAACTAATTGAAGTTTATAATGGCATAACGATCGACGATAAAAATCAAATCGCACGAAATACGGCAGATTTTATCCAAAGACGATTGACATTAATTGAAAAGGATCTGGACTCAGTTGAGTCGAATATTGAGAGACTTAAGACGAACAATCAAGGAATCGATTTAGCAACTTCTGGAGAAATGTATCTTAACGAGAGCCGCCAATTTCAAAATGAAAAGCAGAAAATCGAGACAGATATCAAACTTGCTCAAATGATGCGCGACTATATGCGTACTGCAGAGAGAGAAAAGGATTTGATTCCAAACAATACAGGGTTGGTCGACGCGAATATTGAAACGCAAATTAATGAGTATAATACGCTTTTGCTCAAGAAAAATAGATTGGAGGAAGGAAGTAGCATTGAAAATCCTATTGTAATCGAATTAAATAGGGAATTAAATTCAATGCGTTCAAATATTAATCGTGCTGTTGACAACGCAACCGAGGGACTAAGAATAAAGCTTGGGAATGTTAATAGAGAGTATACTCGATTAACAGGGAAAGTAATGGAGACGCCGCAAAAGGAGCGAACGATGTTGTCCGTTGAGCGTCAGCAAAAGGTTAAGGAGGAATTATACTTGTTCTTATTGAATAAGCGTGAAGAAAATGCGCTTAACAAGGCGATGACCGAGAATAACATGCGGATAATAGACCCAGCAGCAGGTTCCGATGCGCCTATAGCGCCGAGCAAATTTAGGAAATTAGCTTTAGGTATGGGAATAGGGCTAATGCTACCAACATTTATTTTACTGATGATGCTGATGCTAGACTCAAAAGTGCGAAGCAGAGCGGATCTTGAAAACAACCTTTCCATTCCTTTTTTAGCTGAGATACCTTTGATGGTGGACAAGCGAACAAAAACCGACGTCAAAGTCCAAGAAAATGGTCGAGATCCTCTGACAGAAGCTTTCCGAATTTTAAGAACGAATATCAGCTTCATGAATCCGGATGATGAAAACAATAAGGTTATTATGTTTTCGTCGTCTAGAATCGGTGCTGGTAAAACCTTCTCCGCTTTAAATCTTTCGGCAACTTTGGCGTTCCTGAACAAGCGAGTAGCCATCTTAGACTTAGATATCCGTAAAGGTACGTTGAGTTCCAAGTTCAACCTTCCAGTAACGAAAGGTGTCACTCACTTCCTTGCAAACTCGGTCGTGACTTTGGATGATATTACCTACAAAACGAATCTAGTGGAAGGTTTTGATATCGACTTAATCCCGATTGGCGTGCCTGCACCTAATCCTGTAGAATTACTACTGACGAAGAGACTGGATTCCCTTGTTGAGCAATTAAAAGAAAGATACGACTATGTCGTTATTGATAGCGTGCCTATTGAAATTGTGGCGGATGCGTATATTTCGAACCGTGTGGCCGATATGACGGTTTTCGTTATCCGCTCGGGTAACTTAGATCGCCGCCAGTTACCGACTATCGAGAAAGTATACGAGAATAAAAAGCTCAAAAACATGGCAGTAGTTCTTAATGGTGTCAAAGAAGATCCAAGATCTTATGGCTATGGCTATGGCTATGGTTACGGCTATGGCTACGGTTATGGCTATGGCTATGATGTGAAGAAGAAACGTGGTTTCTTCGATAAACTATTCAAAAAAGCATAGATTAATTTTTCTGTATAAACGTAAAAGAAGCTGTCTCAAAAAGACGGCTTCTTTACTTTCGTAGCGTCTCATATAGGCGCAAAACAACAGATCATCGGCCAGCATTGCTCTAATTGTCTAATGGTTTAAAATCTTACTGTCTTATTGTCCATCTAACTAAAGGACAAATACCACTCAAACCCAATTCAAACCCAATGTAAACCCAATATAAAACCATATCAAAGCCCTTTTGAATTGGGTATAGTATGGGTTTGATAAGGATAATGAAAGTCTGATATTGTGCTTTGTCCCTTCTCTGGTAAAGCCTAACCTTTTCGATACAACGATTATTATTTCATTGCAAACCGCGTTGCACATCTGTATCCGTTTCTTTTCCATGTAATAATGATGCGCTCAAGGTTAATTTAATGTGATTTCTGATTTAATACGCGAATTAATAGCGATAATAAATTACCTTTGAATTTATTAAAATTAACTTTAGAGATTTGTTTAGACATAACGTGCCCCACATAGTTTTTTACGATTGATATTCTAGCGAGCTACGAACTCGAATTTAGAAGTAACATGCCCATAGCTAATAATTTAATAATTACCGATTCTCTTTACATGAAAAAGTTCTTCTTTTCCCTCTTGGCAATTTGTGTTTGCCATACTTCGCAATCAAAAACGTTCATCGATCCTAGTGAGCCTCCAAAGAAACCAACATACAGAAATTTACGATTCAGTAACATTCAAGATTATTGGTTTGTCGGTCTCAGCTCTGGTGCTGCAATTTATTTTGGCGATCATGATAAGCAACTCGAAATTGAAGAACGGTTTAGTCCAAAGTTCGAAATCTTCGCTGCTAAGTGGTTTAATGATAGTTTTGGTTTACGGCTGAACATAGGAGGTGTAGAATATAAGGGTTTGACACAAAATAGAAGCCTGTCTACCGGAAAGATATTCGACCCAAAACAACGACTGTTGCACCAGCGACTAAAATATTCAGTACGAATGCTGACCTGTTAATAAATGTGTCAAATGATTTACATGGCTATAACTATAATCGGACCTATAACTTTATCCCATTTGCTTCGATAGGGCTTATCGTCGGATTGGACCATGCTAAAGCCACTTGTTTAAGCCCCGGAATGGGAATCTTACAAACATTTAGGTTGAATGATCATTTAGATATCCACCTGGATTTGCGCGGAAACATACATGGAGATGGTTTTGATGGGGAATATGGCGGACGAGACTTCGATGTAACCCTTGCTGCATTGCTGGGAATAAATTTGAAATTGTGGTAAACATATGGATAAGTATTCTACTACATTTATCTAATTCTATAGTCTTGGTACTCTTTTTGGAACAAGACTATTTTTATCTTTACTATCATTCAAAAACTATAGCGCACTTTGCTTTTATTCGAATATGAAAAACCCGAAAACAATACTACTCTTATGTGTCGTCTCAATTGCTGGAATTTTGTTATCCTGTAATCAGGAGAAGAAGTCCAATACGGCCGTAAATACAGAAAATAACTCATCGACTGAGTACAAGCCTCCTCAAGTACCTTCTAACTTAACGAGTAAGGAAGAGCAACTCAATTATTTGTTTAATCACTATTGGGATAATTTCAATTTTAGCGACACGGCGAAGATAATCGACTCTGAATACGCTGAGCAAGCCTTCGTGAATTACCTTGCTATTTTCCCAGCTGTTTCCCCATCACAGTTGAAGGAAGGAATTACAGATTTCTTAGATCAAGCGAAGCAGGAACAAAAAGGATTCGACTTCTTCAAAAAGAAATTAGATAGCTATCTCTATGACCCTAATTCGCCGATGCGTAGTGACTCGTATTACGAACCTGTACTCGAATATTATACAAGCTCTGATAAGGTCTCAGCGGACGAGAAAACGCGTTATAGGATATTGTTAGATCTTGCACGTAAGAACAAAGTGGGTTCAACAGCAACAGATTTTATTTATCAAACGAAAGAAAAGGCAATCAATAAGCTGCACGACCTTGAAAACCCATTAATATTGCTTATGTTTTATGAACCGGGCTGTAGCAATTGTGAGCAAGTAATAGGCGTATTGAAAGAACAGGAGTCAATCAATCAAATGATTGCTAATAAACACATGCAGATCCTTGCTATCTATCCCGAGGGTAATTTAGAAATATGGAATGACTATGCTGCAAACATTCCTTCAAACTGGATCAATGGGGTGGATGAAAGGCAGGAGGTTCTGAATAAAGGGCTGTATGATCTAAAAGCTTCTCCGACAATTTATCTATTGGATAAGGATAAGAAAGTTATTCTGAAAGATACTGACTTAAACGCCTTAGGAAATTACTTAGCGTCTCAAGGTTTATAGCATTAGCTGATATTAGCCTCTATTTTACCAATCTAATCTAAAGAAATACTAAAATAGAGGTTTTCTTAAATAGCTTTCTTAAAGTAGAATGTAATACCTGCGTCTAAATCGTTGACTTGCGGGGTTAAAGACAGCATATTAATTCGTTTAATTCAATATATCTGCTACATTTGTCGACGTCGAACTTAGTTTATGATTTCTCGTTGCAGAAATTTGAGTTAAAGGAAGAAACATGCTTAAAACAACTACCGCTTACGATCCGAATAAGACTTCTTATCCTATCTTGATTGCCATTTGTTTGGCGCACTTATCCAACGATTTAATACAAGCCGTAATCCCGGCCTCATATCCTTTGTTGAAAGATAATTTCCATTTGAACTTCGCTCAAATTGGGATTATAACTTTCTGCTTTCAATTGGCATCCTCTTTATTACAGCCTATTGTGGGTATGTATACAGATAAGCATCCGAAGCCATATTCGCAAATTATTGCCATGATGTTTTCCTTCGTGGGGATTATCGCTTTGTCCTTCGCCAACAGTTATTACGCGGTACTGTTCGCAGTGACAATGGTCGGCATAGGGTCGTCCATCTTTCATCCCGAATCTTCTCGTGTAGCATACTTATCATCAGGTGGTAAGCGTAGTTTAGCTCAATCTATATTTCAGATAGGTGGAAATACAGGAACTGCATTAGCGCCATTGTTATTGGCTTGGTTCGTCATCCCGGCAGGTCAGCGGAATATACTATGGTTTATCGTCGTCGTGTTAATTGCCCAATTAATTTTAAGCTACATCGCAAGATGGTATGTCAAAGTCTTAGAGTATGCTAGAACACAAGCCAAGAAGCAGATCAAGCTTCCAGACCTATCGCAGACTAAAATTGTGATGTCTATCGTGGTTTTACTTTTATTGATATTTTCCAAGTATGTATATGTAGCGAGCATAACGAGCTATCTGCAATTCTACATGATGGATAAATTTGCTATTTCGGAGATTGCGGCTCAAGTTTATCTTTTCTACTTCCTTATCGCGATTGCGGTCGGTACGCTATTTGGAGGCTTCTTAGGCGACCTTATTGGTCGTAAATATATAATTTGGTTATCCGTATTAGGATGTGCACCTTTTACCTTGATGCTTCCTTATGCAAATGAAATGTGGACCGGTATTTTGGTTTCGGTAATAGGCTTAATCATGGCATCGGCATTTCCATCCATCCTCGTATATGCGCAGGAACTGCTCCCGAAGAAAATCGGAATGGTTTCCGGGTTGTTCTATGGCTTCGCATTTGGAATGGGAGGCCTAGGGGCTGCGATTTTAGGATGGTTTGCTGATAAAACTTCCTTGGAAAGTATCTATTTGGTATGTTCCTATTTGCCTCTTTTGGGGATTGTGGCTTATTTTCTTCCAGATATGAAGAGGATTAAATACAAAGATGCTTAATCCTCCTTCAGTTGGCATAACCATATGGTTGCACCGCCACAATTTGGATCTGCTACCACATGCTGAATGACCGAGAAACTTTGCTCTTTGAGTAAAGAATTATATTCTTGTTTGCACAAAGAGGCATGATAAAGGTTTTGGCCGTTATTCATTCCCCAGGCTTCCCCTTCGTCGGGACCACTCGTGAATAGCAATATGCCCTTTGTTTTAAGATGCTTTTTAAATAGTGGAAACATGTCGCGTTGCTCATGCTGTGCGAGATGAAAGAAGCTATGCCATGCGATAATGGCGTCAAATTTTTCATCTAGATCAAGATCACGCATATCCTGATGAATAAAATCTCCATCCGGAAAGTTCCTTCGCGCGATTGCAAGCATAGCGCTGCTTGCATCTGCTCCGCATAGTGAATAACCTTTTTCCTTGAAGTATCCGTATATGGGCTCGCCAGTTCCACAACCAAGGTCTAAAATGCGTGAATTCGTAGGGATATGCTCAATCAAGCGATCTAAATAGGGTTTTTCCATTAAATCTTTACTTCGATTTGTTGAGAACCAATCAGCAATGATATCATAGTTCTTGAAGACATCCCTTTTCATATTCTTATTTTTCGTAGCGTATGTTATTCAAATCCGATGCTGTACTTCTTATATCCTAATCCTTCCATAAGGGGTTTGAATATATCGACTGCATTTTTCTTGGTTTGCTCAAGAATATCCGATTTTTTCACTTGTTTCGTAATTTCGTTTTCTGCCGCTTTGAATGCTTCGTCTACCATATTCGCTTCCCTGAAAAATGCCATCTTCGTATCATAAACTTTCGACTCTCTATGATCAATCTTTACGTAACATATTTCTGGATTGGGTAGTGTTATATGGACAGAGTCCTCCAAAACTTCAACGTCGTCCGACTTCAGTTTGCTTAAATCCACGCAACCAACAGCGTCAGCCTTGATTATAAGCAACACACTAGCATCTGGAAGAAATTGTGAGATCACCTTATGCTCTACGACATCCGATAGGCGATATTTCACCAATTCCAACTTGCCCATGGATTCTATGCGTTCTAGTAGAACTTGATGGTTGCTTACCGTATTCGTTTTGGGTTTACTGATTTGCCAAATGAACCATCCTAATCCAACCACAACGATCAATAAGATAATTACCTTTAATAGTTTTGTCATCATACTTCCTTTAAGTCAAATAATAGACCACAATCTATTATTTGTGTTATTAGACTGTAAAGACGAGGTTAAGATTATGTTGGTAACTAAGTATTTACAGTTATCGAAGAGAACATGACAGAATAAGAGTAACCTTTATTCGCAAAAAATATCATTATAACTTAGATGAAAAGTATCATTATTAATGAGTAGTTTTAGTATAGATATTTAATCTTATATGCTATCTATTAGAAACAAGAATCTCGTATTATTCGTCTTGCTCTTGATGCAGTTTTGCTGGCCCTTATTTGCACCGGCTCAACTTGTTTCTGGACCTGAGGTATTTGAAGAGCCGCGACAAATCGCTGCTGAACGTTTTACCGTAGAAAGTCTACCCAGTCCGAAGAAACAGGGACAAGATTTCTACGTGACGAATCCGAATGCTATTCTGTCCACAGAAACGGTTTTCAAACTTGATCGCATGTCCAAGCTTATTGATTCGCTGACCGGCGCTGAGTTTGCCATTGCTGTTGTTAATGATTACGAAGGCGATAGTGACTTTCAATTTGCCCTAGACCTATTCAACAAATGGGGGATTGGAAAGAAAGACGCGGACAATGGCCTGCTTTTGTTTCTAGCGATCGATCGTCGAGAGTATCGTTTCATAGCCGGTTATGGTATGGAGTCAGTGATGCCAGACGCTTATTTAAAGCGAATTGGCGAAAAGTATCTGGTACCTAAATTTCAAGTCGGGGACTACGATCAAGGGGTGCTGGATGCCGCTACTTTCATCAGCGAGGTTCTTATGTCGCCTGATATCAGAGCAGAGCTGGAAGCCCGTTTACCGGAAGCAACGCCGTTTTGGAGCTTTCGAAATGTGTATTTTAAGAATTCCCTATTAGTATTGGGGATGTTCGCTTTCTTCTATTTAGTGGTTCACTTTGTTTCATCCAGACTCATCAAGAAACCGAACAAAAAATATCCTTATGTCCCCATATTTGCAGGATTGGGATGTATGGGAATTTTAATGTTTCTTACGGTTTTTTTATTTGCTTTCGTCTTCAATAACCTAGAGTTCATATATCAAAAAAAGCACTTACCTTATTTTGTATTCGTACTGGGGGGAATCATTCTGGCAATGAAAATAACCTATACCCGCACGAGCATTAGTAAGAGCTATACTGATACAGAGGAAAGGGCAAAAGCTATCAATAAGTTTCTGACATTCACATTTATTCCTATGATCTTATCACCGCTAGCTTGGTTTGATTTAGTCGGTATCATATCAAGAAAAGCAAAAGATAGAAAGCGATTTGTACCACCAGATAATTCTAGAGATTGGCAGCGTGTCAATCGGGATCTGTCGGAGAAGGAAATCAAGACCTATCTTAGTAAAGGAAATTTGAAGGAAGAAAGTATCAAATCTCGAAGCTATGAAATTTGGGAAAATCTTCGAACGAAGAAGATTACGCTTATACCTTGGGATATTAAATCTAGTTTTAAGGAATGTCCGCACTGCCATTTTTTTACCCTGCGAAAAGGGAAGCGGCATACGATTATTGCTGCAACCTATAGCAAGACTGGAAAAGGTGAAAAAGTTGATGATTGTGAGAATTGCAGTTATCGCGTAGTCATCGATACTTATACCATTCCCAAGAAGGTGAGAAGTAGCAGCAGTTCCTCGGGCGGTAGTTCATCGAGTGGCTCTTCCGGGGGAGGTAGTTCCTCAAGTGGAAGTTTTGGTGGCGGCTCATCGGGTGGTGGTGGAGCTGGCGGTAGATGGTAAAAAGATAACATCGATGAAAAATTATAAAATAAATATCCCCATAGCCGTGTTGTTAGTCCTGCTATTCATAGCGTACAAGAATAAAAAACAGGATAAACAGCCAATTGAGGTACAACAGGTTGTGTCGGTTGTAGACTCTGTTTCTGTAGGAGAAATTGTTTATGAGAATGACACATTATCCTTGTCTATAATCGATTCCATTGACTTTTTCAAAGCTAAGGCGCTATCGAAAGTGCCGAGTGAGCAAGACACGATTCCTTATATTAGCGATTTTTCCATCGCAAAGGAAATGCTTAAAGGCGAGGTAACTTTTGGCGGCTGGAATGACAGTTTTAAAGTAGACTCGAATATTGTAGGCGAATCGATCGCTTTTATTCGCTTCAATAATGGCGACACGATCAACCCGAACTATTTAAAATACACTTGGGATGCAGGTTTCGTCCGTTATTATCCGTCGGAACGTATTCTCCTGATGGAAGGAGGTCATACGTCCGATTTCTCTATCGATTTAGAAAAACGTTTGGCCGATGTGGAATTAGTTGGAAATCCTGCCTATATCATTGCGTCGCCGTCTGGGCAATATCGCCTTAATGGGTGGTTTCCAGGCCAGGAATGTTCAGAATATTTTATTCAGAAAAAGGAATCAAAAGGATATGGGTTACTTGCTAGATTGCCTCTAAGTATCGCTGACTATGGCTTTGATCTCTGCACTTTAATTGATGTATTCTGGAAAACAGATAAGGAGCTTTATTTTCGTAATCATTTCTTTGGAGACGTTGAGGATGAGCGAATGCATTTCTTCAAAGTACTTATCAAATAGGTGCCTGGATATAGAAAAATAGTAATGAGACTGTTAATTAAAACGCCTCATTACTAGAGATTTGTTATGCTATAGATAATCTAGTTGATCAAGTTCTTGTCGTAGAGCTTCTCATTAATTTCCCTAAGTTCTGCTGTAGGAATCTTGATGACTTTTCGATCATAGGTCATGAGACCATTGGTTTCAATCTCTACATCTGTAGTTTGTGTGTAAACAGCTGCAGAAAGTCCTAGCTGTAATAGTTTGGTTAGATCCGTAATCAATTCCGAATAGCGTTTCTTTAGTTCTGCAACGCTCTTAAAGGATTGATATCCCCAGTTATCTTTTGCTTGCCAGGTATGTCCTTCAATGGGCAAACCTAATCCACCGAACTCACCGTTTGCCAAAATAAAGTCTTTACCGAATCTAGCAGGATCTGGCATAGCGGGCTCAGGATAGTTGTGGAGATCTAATATATCGCCAGGAGCAAGGTAGTTTCCTCCGCTTGCTCCATTAACAAGGCGAGAAGGATCTTTTTGCTTGGTCCATTCTACGATTTCTTTCGTTTTAAATTGTCCCCAAGCCTCATTGAACGGCACCCACACTACGATACTTGGAAAGTTATGCAACTGTGTCATGATGCTATTCCACTCTTTCTTGAATATAGCCTCTGACTCTGGCGTTCGGTCTTTATCTTGCTTTCCCGCGCGGAATTTACCGGGGTGCATGTCCCAGTTGTTGCCCCCTAGGTCTCCACTTGGCATATCTTGCCAAACTAAAACTCCGATACTATCGCAGTGTCTGTACCAACGAGCAGGCTCAACTTTAATATGCTTACGGATCATGTTGAAGCCCATTTCCTTGGTTTTTTCTATGTCGAATTTAAGCGCCTCGTCCGTTGGTGCTGTATGTAATCCATCGGGCCACCAACCTTGATCTAGGGGACCGTAATGGAAGAGAAACTCATCATTGAGGTACATTCGCTCAATCCCTTTCCGATCAGTTTTTTTCGAAATCTTACGCATCGCAAAGTAACTCTTAGCCTGGTCAACGACCTTGCCTTTCCGCATCAGCTTCACTTCTAAGTCGTAGAGTTTTGGGTTGCTTGGGCTCCATAAACTGATATTTTCTAGCTTTAGTTGTTGAGTCTCAGTAGGCGCATTTGATGATTCCGCGATCTTCTTTCCATTATCGTAGGCGATGATGTGTAGAAGGTCGCCCGCTTGGGCAGCTTCAATATCTGCAGAGAATGTTAAGCTGGATTGATCTACTTGAGGAGTTTGATGGGTACTTTTGATATATGATTTGGGTACTGATTCTAACCAAACTGTTTGCCATATACCGGAAACAGGGGTGTACCAAATAGAATGTGGTTTGTTTATTTGTTTTCCTCTTGGTTGAGGACCGTCGCTTGTAGGATCCCAAACGCGAACTGCTATTTGTTGTTTGCTTCCCTTTTTTAGAGCTTTGCTGATATCGACACTGAAGGAATTAAATCCACCTTCATGCTTCGCAACAGACTGCCCGTTGACAAAAACTTCGCATTGCCAGTCCACTGCGCCGAAATGAAGAATCGTTTTCTCATTTTTTAGTTTTTTGGAAAGAACGATATCAGTTGTATACCAAAGAGCTTGATCTTTATTCAGGCTCTTCCCAACGCCAGATAGCGCAGACTCGATAGCGTAAGGAACGAGTATATTTCCATCCCAATTCGTTGGTAATTGCGATACAGAAATATCGGTAACTGCGTATTTCCAAAGACCATTCAGATTCTGCCAGTTGTTCGATCTTACCAATTGAGGTCTGGGATATTCCGGATGAGGTTGTTTAGGGTCGACTTTAGTCGCCCATTCCGTCAGAATCTTATCGCCCGAGGGTTTCCATTCTTGGGCATGCCCGTAGGATAAAGTCATTGCCATTAGATAGGAGAGTATAACTGATCTTCTAATCATAAGTGATTTGTTTAGGTATATGCTTGATTAAAACTATCACGTTTCCATTGAAGCACAAACAAGATTGAAAGTTCTTGATCGTCTTTGAAAACAGACACTTTCAGAAAAATAGGTTTCTTAATGCAATATAACTAAAATAACCAGATTAGTTCAAACAGCTATCCTGTGCTGTAGGCCAAACTATTCAACCTCTAATCGCTTCTGCGACCAGACCAATAAAGATATGTGTACAGTAAGAAAACAAGTATTCTGAATAAATTAGTTCTTTAGTTCTTTTAAGCGCGTCAATCCCTCTAGGAAATAATAATCAGCGTACGTTAGTGGTACATCGACTTCCGAGTTATGGGGCTGGCTTCCAACGCTGTGTTTCAACAGAAATCCGCCATTCGTACCGTAATCTGCGAAATAAGCAGGAGAAGCTAAGGTTTCAAGTGTTTCCTTTGCGAAACTTAAAAATAGCGCTTTATCCTTTGCTTTAGAAAATGTCGAAAGTTCAATCAATGCTGATGCAACGATGGCAGCAGCGGATGCATCTCGCGGGATATAATCTAATTGACGTTTTGGAAAGTCAACGTCGGAACGATAGCCATCCTGATGTGCATTAAAGTCCCAATAAGGAATCTTATCAGACGGTAGATTAGGATGGTTAATATAGAATTTAGCGGCTTGCTGCGCAGTTTTCAGATATTCGACTTTTTTAGTCTCTCGGTACATCATGGTAAATCCATATATTGCCCATGCTTGTCCGCGCGACCAAGTCGACTCGTCGGCATAGCCTTGATTCGTTTGATGATGAATTGCTTTTCCGTTCTTATCATAGTCAACAACATGGTACGTAGAGTAGTCTTTCCGGAAGTGGTTCTTCATGGTCTTATCGGCATGAGATATCGCGACCTTCCTATATTTCGGATCGCCTGTTAAGTCAGAGGCATAGCAGAGCATCTCCAGATTCATCATATTGTCGATTATGACAGGGTATTCCCAAACCGTTTTTTCATCCCAAGCTTTCTTTTTATTCCATGATTTTATCAAACCTACTTTCGGATCGAAGCGACGCAGTGCGGTATTTGACGAATGAATGATAATGTCTTGATATTCTTTAATCTTTGCAGGGTCATTTGAATATTTTATTCCGTTTCCATAGGAACAATACATAACGAAGCCAATATCATGATGCTGGTCTAGATCTTTAGCTTTTTCCAAATCCTCAGTCCATTTGATCGCTTCTGCTTTGGTTTGTTCATTTCCTGATTGGTGGTATAAGAACCATAATGAGCCCGGAAAGAATCCTCCTGTCCAATCCCATTCATCAGTTCCTTTCAGTTTGCCCTCTTTATCTATGGTGCGTGGGAATCGTTTCAAGACCTCAGCTTCCTTACAAAGAGATTCATATTGCTTCTCCGCCGACTTAAAAGCTTTATCAATAAAATTCGTTTGGCTTGGAATCATATTGATAAAAAGAACAGCACTTGCTGCGGCTACAATAGGGATAGTTTTTAATTTGTTCAAGCTTATTTTCATAGGTCAGATGTTAGTGGGTTATTTCGTCAACAGAAGATACACTAAGGTGTTTCGGCGGGCCTTCTGCTTCTTATTTTATACTGAAACGGTAGACTCCTTTCTTTGTTGTCGTCTTTGCTTTCAAGCTTAGGCGATAAATCTGATTGCCCCAAACTTTGCTTAATCGAATATCATCCTGCTCAATTGCTTCTACCGATGCGTCGAATAAAGACTTATCATAAGATAGGGCATAGGCACCGTCATTAAGTTCCACAATTCCGGTTTTTACCCTTGGCTCTTTTGCCAACAGAAAATGAATAACATGCTCCGTTAGTGGACTTTCAATATCAAACTGATCGGTAATTAGCAAGCCTTTATTCTCGACTCTATATTTGCGTATCCAAGAGTTGATCTTAGCTTCTTTCGGATAGGCTCCAGCAATCTCAAGCTCAAATTCCCGCTTTTTGGCGTCAAACCTGTTGTTTTGTGATTTATATTGTGCGCCAAAGCGTTGTTGATATCCATTAATTCGAGGAAGATTGTGGTAATCGCTTTGCATCGTCCAGATATCGTAACGTTCCTTCGAAAATGTTTTTTTATTATAGGTGCCGACACCCGCGTCGATAAATACCGGTTGTTCACCCAAGAACAGCAGGAAACTGCCGACGTCATTGTGGTTATGACTTTCTTTGTTGAATCCGCCTTTGGCGGCAAAGAATAGGTTTTGATCTCGTATATAGAGAAATTCTGTTTCCGGATACCATTTATAAGCGTTTGTTGGAGTGGAGGAAGATTCCAGAGCAATGTGTTGAAAGGTCGCTAAATCCTCTAAACTTCGAAAGGCATCTCTGCCAAATCTAAATTGCGTTGGCTCCTTATCGTGAAGGTATTTGGCAAATCGTTGCATTTCTTTGCTGTTTACCGAACGGCCATAACGGTAGATCAATAGCGGATCGGCAGTACTTTTTGCAGAGGCATCGGCGAAATTAACAACCCATGAATCACCGCCGACATAGGACTGGGCGATATATTCGCCCATGTCTTTGATCATTTGTTGATCAAAGAAGTTGACTTTATCCCCTGTAGCCAATGAAAGCATTTTGAGATAATCGTATAATTTTCCTGCAGCATGTCCCCAGTAGGACGGGCCTTCCTCACAAGCGCCATCATGCTTGATATAGTTGATGAATTTATCAACCGATTGCATCGTTTTGTAAATCCCTGCGACTTTCTGCTGTTCATTGTCTTCGATTAAAAGCAAGCAAGTCAGTACGTTGAAATTGCACCAAGGATTCCAGTTGTTAACCACTTGTGCTGGCGTTATGTCGAAGGCCTGCCACCACATGTCATTTCGTGTCAAATAAGGTTGTATTACACGCGCTTTAATGTTCGTTTTTAGACGGGAAGCAATCTCCGGATTTACCTTATCCATTTCTGCCTTAAAGAAGTAATGAATCCATGAGAGCATAGAACCCATATCACCTGCAACAAGGTCAACCACATGAGTGTCCGACTGCGGCAAGCTTCGCTTGGAAGATTGATACCCCGGGACGTGTGCGGATAATGACCAGGTGCTCATTTCTGTGAAGTACCAAACCCCATTTATGATTTGATCGAGAAATCGTCCCTTGCCCTCAGCAAGTTCGGCTAAAAATAACTTGCTTAAAGCTTTGGCATTTTCATTCATCGGCTTTTCCATAATTACTCGAGAGCCGTTACGTTCAAACGCAAGGTAATCTGTCGCTTTGACGACTTGCCATTGGTACTTTAAACAAGCTTCACCTTCTTCAATCAAAGTATTATAGACAGAAAGGGTTAAAGCTTTCCAGCCGTGACGATCCTTGTAATCCGGATAGGGAACCCATTTTTTTGAGCTTGATAAACTTTTCCGTATATCTTCTTCTGAAAAGCTTTTCGTCAATAAATTTAGCTCGACTTTTGGGTTCAACATTCCTTTTGAAGGAATAGCTATCAACAGAATAAAAATAAAAATAAGGAAGCGGCTCATTTCAATTGGTTAAAAAAGGTTATGCGATACGATATTCTAAAATACTATTACATATAGATATAATGAGATAAAAGTAACGAAATCGATTTCATACGCTTCGAGACTGTGAATTGTTATTTAAGAAAACTTTTTTTCTGAAAACTTTCTTTTTTGTTGGTTATACTTGCTAATTTTCTATAGAATTTTAACTCTACTACACTATACTATTATGCTTCTAAAAACTATTAATTCTACAACTGCTTTTATTATTGCATTGTCATCGGTTTCTTTTGCACAGGAAAAACTCACAATAGATCAATTGCATGCAAAAATCGAAAACTTAAATTCACAGATTAATAGCCTGCAAGCTGCAGTTCACAAGCTCGAAGATCGCATTCCTTATTACGAAGGCGTATTACAATTACAGCAATCTGAACCGAAAATCAAATCGAAAACATACGAAGTCATTCTCAATAAAGTACAGTTTGATTCCGATGCTAACAATATTGTCATAAATGGCATTATTAAGCAACATACCGCTACGACAGGATACAGACCGATACAGGCGCATGATATTCATATAATTACTCCTGAAGGAAGAATTATTAAAACTGATTTTGCAATGAATGGAACGGCGCATTTATTTGTTGACAAGCCAGAAATTGATATTCCCTATGCTTTTACAATGACTTTCCCATTGGAAGTTAAAATCCCTAAGCTTGCCATGCTGAAATTTGAAATAGGTTCTGGGGCAGGAAATGAAGCGTTTGTTTTCAAGGGTCTGACTGTAGAATAATTACTATTTAGCGTCCCAAAAGTCCGCATAGAAATCGGGGATGTCACTATTTTTTATAGCATTCCTTACGGACGATTTATTAAAATCTAACTGTATGATCTCTGGGACTATGCGGTCTTTGCAAATTTCAATAATCAAATAGGAAGCGTCTCTATTCGCTTCTTTTGATCGACCCACCGATCCACAATTGATAGCCCATTTGCTGTCGATTGCTTTGATGAAGGAGTAATGTGTATGCCCCATGACTAATGCATCGGCTTGCTCTCGCTCCAACAGAAATGCAAAGGTTTCATCGGGCTCATCTTCATAGAGGTGTTGATTATTGCTGTCGGGATGAGCATGAACCAGCAATATCTGCCAATGCTTGTTTCCAATTCTATAATCCAATCGAATTTGAAAAGGGAGTTCACCTAGAAAGATTTTATTATCGCCAGTAACGATAGCTTTGCTGTGATTGATAGCGATTTCTCTCACTCTTGCTTCCTCGGGAGAATGATGCGCCAAAGAGACGATAGCACTATCTTCTGCGATCCATTGGTCATGATTTCCCTGTATGCAAGGGATATTTAATGTCTTAATTAAGTGAATGCATTCATTTGGCCAGGGTGCAAAGTCTGTCAGGTCGCCCAAGCAATAGACTTGCTGGATTTCTCTAGCCTGAATATCGTCTAGCACATTAATCAATGCTGGTAGATTTCCATGTATATCCGAAATGATCGCTATTCTCATCTTGACCAAAATGTTATCTGAATTTCGGTAAATATGCTTTAAAATCAGTAATTACTGCTATCGATTATAGGTAATGATACGCGCTTTTTACTGAATTTCAGCACTTTATCACTTATTTACTGTTCGCGCAAATCAATATTTTGTAATTATTATTTATCGATTTAATTATGGAGAATGTCGTGTTTTTGCATCTCATAATTATAAGTTAACTAAAACCGTTTTTAAGGGTTTTAAAAAAAGATTTAAGTAAAAACAATAAATTGTATATTAGGAATACTTATGGCAGTAACCTTTCTAATCGACGAACAAACCTTAAAAGATATTCAACTGCGTGATTATAGTGGAAGAACAATCTATGATTTTTTTGATCAAGCCATTACTGAGGGTGGGCAGGATTACTTTCGGGATGTCTTTTACACGCCCTTGTTGAATATTGAAGGTATCAAGGATCGACAGAAGAAAATTCGTCGCCTAGAACCTGTTGCAAATGTAGATTTTCCGTTTTATCGTGTCATCGTTAAGGATTTGGAGAAGTATATCCATGCTTCCCACTCGGGCGCGAGTCATGGCATAAGTTTTCTTGACTTCCTCGGTGTTCGCTCCCCAATATACTATTATCGAAAGCGCTCTATATTAGAAGCCTCAGAGTTTCTAATCTCGTCGATGAAGTTTTATCAGGAAGTCAACAAACATCAGGTTTATGAGGACATGACGGAAATGATCAATTTGACGAACGACTGCCTCAACCAAATATATAAAGGGAAAAAGCATGTAACCGACAAACTTAAAGTCAATATATTGAATATTGAATCGCTCGACCGATTAATTCGTTATGAGTTAGCTCCAAAGTTGAAGAAGTTGATACGTTTCTTTTTTGAAGTGGACGCCTACCTGGCTGTAGCCAAAATATCAAAAAGCTTAGGATTCTGTTATCCAGAAGTTTACCCTAAGAATGAAACCGGCGAGATCAAGATGGAAGGTGTTTATCATATTTTTCATAAAGCGCCCGTAAAAAATGATATTTCATTGAAACAGGAGAAGAAGATTTGGTTCCTGACAGGGGCAAATATGGCGGGTAAATCCTCGATTATCAAATCTATTGCCTCCGCACTTTACCTTACGCATATCGGCTTTCCTGTGCCTGCAGATGCTATACAAACCGATCTTATCGACGGGGTATTTACGAGTATCAATTTGCAAGATAATCTAGAGTTGGGGTATAGCCATTTCTATGTGGAAGCGATCCGTTTAAAGGAAATCGTCGATCAATTGCCAGTGGATTCGAATGCGCTCATTATCCTTGACGAACTTTTTAAAGGGACAAATCATAGCGATGCGTCAAATGCTATTCTTGATGTCATGAAAAGCCTTGCGGAAGTCGATGGCCCCTATGTAATTGTGTCATCGCATATTACCGAGCTCTCCAAACAGCTTCAGGAGGTGCCTTCCATTGATTTTATGCGGATGAAGATAGAAGGTGATGAAAATGGATTGCCAGTATTTACGTATAAGATTGCCCCTGGTATTGCTGAAGAGAAGCTAGGGATGTGGCTCTTAAAGCAAAGTGGCGTATTTACTTCTATTGATCGGCTAAAGGGGGATAAGTAGGGTGGGCGACCATTTATTCCTATCATTAGGCTCAAAACGTATCAATACATAATTTTCTAGAATTGAAAATTATATCACCCTTGACATTTGCTAATGGGAATGTTGTAAAGTTTGATTATTTCAGGATTTATCGTATTGATATATAGCTGTATATAAGCAAATACAAATTGTAGGTGCCAATTTGTAATTATCAATTTTGTACAAAATATGTCTTTTTCTGATTAGGGTTTCATTTACTTTTATGGTATTAGCCTTGCGTATAGCCATAATGCTAACGCTGTAAAACCAAAAAATCTATGAAGAAAAACTTTTTATTCCAAAAATCGCTCTTGCTTTATGTGCTGTTTGTTTCACGGCCGCCAGCTATGCGCAAAACAGTCTTCCGAAGCAAGCGAAAATGAAACCCGAAGTATTAAAGGATAAACTTAAAGGCGGATGGGCTGGTCAAGTGATAGGTGTAACCTTTGGTGGCCCAACTGAATTTAAATATAACGGCACTTATATTCCGGATAATAAGGTGATTCCTTGGTATGATGGTTATATCAAGAAAACCATGATCGAGTTGCCAGGGCTGTACGATGATGTCTATATGGATCTCACCTTCGTGGATGTAATCGAGAAGAAAGGAATTGACGCACCGGCGGCAGATTTTGCTAACGCTTTCGCCAATGCGGAATATGTTCTTTGGCATGCAAATCAAGCGGCCCGCTATAATATATTGAATGGTGTGATGCCGCCTGAGTCGGGACATTGGCTTAACAACCCACATGCAGATGACATCGATTACCAAATCGAAGCTGACTTTGCAGGGTTAATGAACCCCGGCATGCCGAATTCGGCTTCTGATATATCGGATAAAGTTGGCCATATTATGAATTACGGCGATGGATGGTATGGCGGTGTTTATGTCGGAGCATTGTACACTATCGCTTATATCTCTGATGATGTCAATTTCGTAGTCAAGGAAGCCTTGAAGACCGTGCCAGCGCAGAGTGATTTTTATAAATGTATAGCAGACGTGATCAAATGGCATGCTCAATATCCGAATGATTGGAAGCAAACCTGGTTCGAGCTGCAGAAGAAATGGTCAGAAGCGCATGGATGTCCGGACGGAGCATTTGGCCCATTTAATATCGATGCAAAGATCAATGCAGCCTATATCGTACTTGGATTATTGTATGGGGAGGGTGACTTCACCAAGACGCTAGAGATATCGACGCGAGCAGGGCAGGACTCCGATTGTAATCCTTCGAATGCTGGAGGTGTTTTGGGGACTATATTAGGCTATGATAAAATTCCGACTTATTGGAAAATGGGACTTAAAGAAGCCGAAGATATCAACTTCAAGTACACCGATATTTCTTTAAATAAGGTTTACGAGATTGGTTATAAACATGCTATTCAGATGATTAAGAGGAATGGTGGTAAAGTAGGGGCTAATGAGATTGTGATCAATGTACAGCAACCAAAGGCTGTTCGCTATGAAAAAGCGTTCGAGGGAACCTATCCGATTGAGCGTATGAATTTGGGCAGCAGAAAACTGACGTCAGAACATGCTTTCGATTTCACCGGAACGGGCATCGTGATCAAGGGAAATGCTGCTAAAGATGCAAACATCACGGAAGAGTACACGCTTGAATTGACGGTTTACATCGATGGCAAAGAAGTGGAACGCACGAAAATGCCAACGGATTACCAAACGAGGAAGCACGAAATCTTCTGGAAGTATCAGCTACCAAAAGGAAAACATAATGTAAAAGTCGTCGTAACGAACCCTAAAAAAGGGTATCACATTCGAATGACCGATGCGATTATCTACTCTGACGCACCAATCGATGGGATTCATTTCCATGAGGGCAAAGGTCATTAGATAACATCGTCGAGAATTATGCCGAAGACGAATAAGGGAATTCAAATAATCAACCTTTAGTTATAGGGCTTTCATAGGCTATTTAGAGCCCAATGAAAGCCCTTTCCAGTTGGGTCTGCTTTGGGTTTGTATTGGGTTTGAAAGGGTTTTTAAAAGGGGAGTAGGTTGAAGTAGGGTAGTACATCCTTTGTTGAACAACTATACAAGAAAAGCCAAGTCTACTGACCTGGCTTTTTCATTCGAGTTATTTATAGGGGTTTGTTATTAGAACGTTAGCACAATTTTACCTCTAGTGTGACCTTCTAATATCTTGCTATAGGCTTCTGCTGCATTTTCAAATGGGAATGTACTGTCGATTTCCCAGGTAAATTTTCCGGCTTCGATGCCATTGACTACATGTTGTAAATTTTGTGGATTTCTTTTCACCCAGAAAGGTACTACACGTTTTGAAGAAGTCGGTTTTCCTGCAATTGTACCGATAACTCCGTCTTCTTTTACGACCTCAAGAGACACCTGTGTGGCTTGTTCATTTCCGACCATGTCGATGGATGCATCGAATGCGTTCGGGAAGACTTCTTTGATTCGTCCTGTTAATCCGTCTCCGTATTCTACTGCGGTAGCGCCTAGGGAATTCACGTATTCCAGGTTTCTTTTTGATGACGTTCCTACAACGGTTATACCTCTTTCTTTCGCTAATTGAACGATGATAGAACCGACACCGCCAGACGCGCCATGTACTAATAATGACTTGATAGGTCCAATTTCATCAAGCACTGTTGTTGCTGTTTGTGCAACACCAGCAATAGAGCCTGCTACTTCCCACGCGATATTTTCGGGACGACGAATAAGGTTTCCAACAGGAACATCGATTACCGTAGCATGGGTAAAACCATTTCCAGAGCCCAGAACAGCATCACCTACTTTAAAATCACTATGGTCGTCTGCGATCTCAATGATTTCTCCGGTGAATTCTGTACCGAATGTTTGCGGTAATCCAGCGTGCTTAAACTCGCCGGTCATGCGTCTTGCATCGATGGGATTGATCCCTGCTGCCTTGACACGGATTCTTGCAAAGCCCTGTGGTAGGGTATCGAATGTGATTTCCTGAAATTCTAGGACATCTGATGGTCCATATGATTTTGCGATAAGTACTTTAGATGTATGGGTGTTGTTTTCCATTTTATTTTCGTTTCGATATACAAAGGTAACTATCAGATTTTTTGATGTAGCATGGCTTACTTGAGGGTTACTAGTTTACTGGGGGTAACTAGTTTAGAGCAAATTACAGTGCTGGAGTAAATAGATTAATGTTCAAGTATTATTTAAAGGATCTATCCTTACACATCAATATAATGCCAATTCTCTTGCTATATTGGCTCTCGCTTGTTCCTCGTATCGTTCCTGAAACCAATGAGTCTTAAAAACTTGGTCTTTGGCTAAAAAGTGATTTAAGACTTTACGACGTCCGGACAGATAAATTATGTCAGGATATATCGCATACTCTTTCCGTATATTTTTTGTGTATTGCAAGTAATCTTCCCAGGGCTTCCCCAAAATGCTAAGATCTGCATCAACTAGGTAATTGAAGTCAGATTCTTGGTGAAGCTCGTGTTTTTTTGTAGCTAAAATCAACGCCACGATTAGATCGATTTGTTTATTATTTAGGCTTGTATTGATTAGTCGCTCTCTCGCATAGATAGCACTATCTTCCTCATTACTATTAGATTGGGGTATGTAAATAACGTCATGATAAAATACAGCAAACCAGATTAAATCAATATTCACTAGCATTTCCTTTACCGCTTCCAATTCTGTTAGCATTGCTTCAATATGGTGTAAGTTATGGTAGTATCTTCCGTTGGAAAGATACTGATGCTTTAGCGCAGTCCAATACTGTTTGATAAGTTTATTATCGGTTCCGTATTTTGAATACAGCTCGATAAAATGTGATTCAAGATGCTTCATGATATTGAGGTAATTTTATGTCCATTCATTCAAGGAATTCTAAAACCTTACTTAACGTTTGTAATGAATGTAATCGGTCAGGAGAGGAGTTAAACCAATTACTTTAAAATCGCTTGCAATTTGCGCTCTGTGATAAGTTGTATGGTTGATGATATGAAACAGTATATCGCGAACATTGCGTTCAAATTGCTGTCCTTGGCTATTTGTGTATATGCCAATATGGTCTAATGCATAGTTCTCCAAAATATCTTCACTAGACTTGAAATTCGTCAACTCGATTTCCAGCATGACTTCCTTCGGTTGATTCTGCCATACTGCAAATAATGGTTTTTCTCCAGCAATCCTATAGTTCCAGATGTGATGTGCATTCAGCATATGGCTCATTAAAGAAGTGGTTTTTTCAGAAACTTGTGAAGGGTCTTGATTTATAACATCAATTAACTGTCGATTGTAATAGGAGCTATATTCTAGAAGTTCTTTAAAGAAATCTTTCATGTTTGGTGCATTTATTAGACATGAAGATATAGAATTCTTTCTATTACTTATCCCTTGTTTAGATGGAAATCGTAAGTGTAGATAATGTACGGTAAGATTAATCTAGCGAAGTATTTCGCTGCAAAAGTTGCGATCAGAATGGGAACAAAAAGTTGATATCCATTAGGAACTAAATTACAAACCAATACTAGGGCTGTCAATGGCGCATAAATCGATGCAGATAAGGTAGCAGCGGCGCCAACTACAGCAAAGTTTATACTCTAAAATAGGATAGAAGTTTTTTTGGTATCCTATCTCACGTTGGTAACAACTGCGGCATTAAACCAACTGTAAGAATAGTAAGAATAAAGAATGAGAAGTTAATATTTATGAAGTGATTGAAACTGAGCTGTTCAGGAAAACGATGGGCAATTCCACACTGTGGAGGGGCGCAAACCACCTCCCAATAGTCCTGCAAGCTCAGTTCAGATACTAAAGTTAAAGTCCTTCAATGAGAAATCCAAATTCAGTGGACTGACACACAAGTCCACAGTTTTTTAAACTTAACTAAACCTTAGTTCTCAAGACTATATAATAGCTATCATGAACTAAGGTACTAATCAAAAACCAGAATGTTTACCACAGGAGAGCTTTATTAGCTACAATCCATAGTCGACAAGTTATAAAAATGACTACCTCTAGTTATTTTTTGATAAATGCTTAAAAATTATTTTTGCTAAGCACATAGAGAGAATTATTTAATATCATGAAAACATCAAAAACAATTTTCACAGCTATATTGGTATGCTTTTTTGCATTTGCCAACGCACAAGAATCAGAATTAATCTTTGATTATCACTTAAGAATTTACAATGGGGTAAATAAAGTTTTTAAAAAAAGAGCCGTCTTTACTTGGGATGGAAAAAACAATGCCACGATGAGCCACGATGGAGAACTTCTGCTGAAGAGCTAGGCAGGGATTTGGCTTTTATGATGACCAAGAGCAATGGAATGGTATCTGTTACTCACTGCCCTTATTGCAAGACGGGTAAACTTGTCGTTCGAAAGGGGAAAAAAGATGGGAGTGAATTTCTTGGATGTTCGAATTTTCCTCAATGTGCGCAAACTTTTAAAACTACAGATATTTTAAGTAGCAACCTTCTTTGTTCCAAGTGCCAAAGTGGATTCATGCTACTTAAGAAAGGCAAATATGGAGATTTCTTGGGCTGCACAAATTATCCAAGGTGCACATACACCATTAAAAAGCATGCGAAAAATTAAGTTTCTATCCGCCAATGCATGATTATACCTTTGATAAAGAACAGGTTCTTATAAATAATTGAATCATTACTGTTCAATACTATTTAAATGATAGCTAAGCATTTGCCAAGCTTAAACGGCCTTGATAAATTATGCTGTTAACAAATCAGTACGCAGCATGGACAATATTCAAGATGGAACAAAGTCTGTACGTTTCCCAATCGCTACAGACGAAAAGCTTTCTAAACTTTCTCTGAAACTAGGACGTTCGAAGAAAATGATCATTTGCCAAACGGTGGACTATTTTTATCACACCAAGAAGGATCCGGTAGATGTAAATGACGAATTATTGAAAAGGCAGATATCCTCGGGCATTTCACGGATCATAGCGTTTTCAAAACAGCAGGAAAAAGATCTGATTATACCGCAATACGGGATTCTAGATCGGCTTGATGCATCAATTAACATGGTACTCGACCAATCGGAAAACTTCGCAGAAAAGTTAGGCCAGATCAATGAGTCGCAACAACGCTATATGAAAATGTTTGCGGAATTTTCCCACAGCTCATTAGATAAGAATACATTGAAATCTCGTTTCAAGCTCATTTTGGAATCCTATATCTCCTCGCGTGATAAACTAGGATGGAATGCTTCTGCTACAGGCAAAGAAGAAATTCGTAGAAATGCCTTGGAAGCCTTGTTCAGGCTTTAATACGTGAGCCATGTTCATCAATATTACGAAATCTGAAACAGGCGGGAATACGGGGAGTTGTGCACAGTTGGTCAATTATTTGGAAAAGGAAAATAAGCTGGTAGGCTTTTCAAAGGAACTTTGGTTCAATGAATCCTCGAACATCATTGCACCTTTCAAAGTACGTAGTTCCATTGACGCGAATGTCGCAAAGCTAAGTAAGATAGATGGTAAGTTTTATTTGGTCAATCTTAGTCCCAGCCAAAAAGAGTTGTCTTACTTAAAAGAACGGTTTGGCGAGGAAAAGGTCGCGGAAAAGCTAAAAGAGTATGCTATTAAAATGATGGACGAATATGCCAAGAATTTTAAGCGCAAAGGGGTGACTTCCAACAGAGATCTGCTATGGTTCGGGAAAGTTGAAAAATTTAGATACTATAGTTATAAAGATAAACAGGTCAAAGATGGGTCTAAAAAGGCAGGGGATCGAAAAGAAGGTTTACAGTATCACATTCAGATCATTGTTAGCAGAAAAGATATAACCAATTCCATTAAGTTAAGTCCGCAAAATACATCCCGTGGCAAGAACCAAGTTCACTCGCAGAAAATGGGTCAATTCGATAGATTTGCATTTAAGCAAAGCGGGGAGGATGTCTTTGACGAATCTTTTGGATTCGAGCGATCTTACCAAAATAGTTTGGCCTACAGTAATGCGGTGAAGAAGGGGGATAGGTCGACGAATATTAAATACGCTGGAGTTGGAAAACTGGTTTCACAGTTTGCGGTTCTCGCCAGCAATGCTGGAGAGATAATCCAAGAAATCGATCGTCACGCATTCCGGCATAGAAGCAGCGCTGACTCTATCCGTTCAGTTGTGAAAATCTTGAATAATCTTCATTGGTTTTTAAAACGTAGAAGATTATTGCGACACCAACGATTGCCATCTTTTCTGCGCGGTTTGATATGGGGCCATCGAGTGGCAACAAGATTGACTCGAAAGCGCCGCAGGTATTAATGGATATTTAAACAAAGTCTTCTGTTTTACATATCGTTTCACACTCCTCGAGAAATCGTTCACACTTTTCTTCAAGAAAGTGTATCCAAATATCGGGATTGGTATGAACGGACCGAAATTTCAATACTGAAGGTGCTTCTACAAGTTGCTGAAAGCTTTGGAGTTCCTCTTGAGAAGTTCTAGGGAAAATCTCTCGTGGGAATTCCCAAAAGCTATCGCTAAGCAAAAAGAGCTGATTGAGCTTGCTGGAATAGGGAACGATATCCAAAATGGAAGAGAGCAAGCCTAAGCAGCATTGCTCCAAACATTGGTTAAATAGAGCGAGCTTGACGGTAAACCGACTTGCCCCCTTAAGAAATTTGCCTGCGCTAAAGCAAGCCTGCGCGTTCTTTATTCGATTTTTTAGAATAAGCTTCTTAGCTGCCATTTCTTCTGGAGACCGTTCTCCTAGATTTCCATGGAACTGCCACGCTATCGAACTGCCGAACAGAAGATTTAGCTGATCCATTAAGATCCTATGGAAAAACTTGTGGTTTTTGCTTAAACCGTGCTGAATTTGATTTTTAGAAAAATTCAATAATTGTATGCTCAATTTTGGATCTTGGTTCAAGGAAGCCATCAATGAAAATACATGTTTTTTCTGGTCACTTTCCGTGACCACTAGAAGATCCAAATGCTGAATTAGCTCACTGCTGCCTGGGTGCAATACGTTGTAAATAATTTCATTTTTACTTTTTCGGTAACCAAACCTAAAGATTTGGAGAACCCCTTGGATTTTTTCTGAAATCTGTTGGACAATCAGTTGAGGAAGTTCAGTCTGGATAACCTCAGTGGTAGGATCGGAGCTAGAAAGAATCAAATCTACCTCGCGCAAGATGTTCTCCGATCGACAATCAACGATTTGCTTAAAAATATAGTTGGCGTTCGCATGTAGCTTTACCATCCTCAATTCAAGCTTATCGAGTGTACTAAGCCTGACCTCGTAACTTTCTTCATAACGCGAGGCTCGGTATAGCTCTATTAGCGTTTCCAGTAATGAAATATCTTCCTCATCGTTCTGATCGAAAAGCTCGTTATATAACGGTGTCAACTCCATTAGATAGTTATGATGATTTCTGATGGAATGAGAAATTCTCTCTTTTGAGATCAGTAGAATCTCCATCGCTTTGTAGGTGAGCTCCATAGATTGATGTAGCATAAAAGCTGCACAGGTGTATTTTCGCCTGCTTTTCAGATAATGATATCCCTCAGTAAATTCGGTGATCTTTAAGAACTGTCGCTCCCATAACAAGCGCGTTGAACTTATACATTCTTGCTGCGTCGGAATTTCTTCTTCTAGGGCAATTGCTGACTTCGGATAAACTCTATATTCAGCTTTACAATTGTCCGTTAAATATAGATTCCCCTCGGCTATTCTCTTCCTTGTGTGTTTCAAGGAAAAGCAGATTGGTTCGAAGTTATTGAACTCCCTGATCTTGTTTTTGATTTTGGGCACGATTTCTCCTAGAATGCGGTGGTATTTATCACATAGAATGATGATGAGGCTATAAGTGGGCGTTTTGTTTAACGATGGTCGGATGTAGATCGCTTCGATCGAAAAACAAGATACTAATAGAGCGGTCAACCGCTCTAGTTGTGTGGTCTGGTATTCGTTTAATGGCTGCATAACTTTTTTTTATTAAGTTTGGTTGTGACTATTTTCACTCTGGTCGACTGTTATAATTTCATAGGTACGTTTCTTCATCAAAGGGGTCTTCCCAAGACATAAAGCATACAAGTTCAGACAAATGTATCATCCCTTCGATCAGTTCTAACATCGAACAATATGATCTCATTTTTCTTTGTGGGCAGGGGCTGTCGCTTAGCAGGGTCTGCAGACAACCTTCCCACAGTTTGTACCAATAAGTGATATCTTTTTTTGCGAATTTATTTGCAAGGAAAGTCCATGCATGCGTTAGATTTAGCCGTTTAATGCTTTTTAAGGACTTTTGGACGTTTTTGGGGTATTTCCACGGCACCGACAGGTCGATTTTTGCTTCCAATGCTCCAAGCCAGGTTCGCCAAAATTCGTCGATCAGAAACAGGTATTCGTAAAACAAAGGGATAATGTTGCCTGGATGTTCGTGCGATTTCCAATAACCTTCAGCATTTAGTATTTCTATCGAAATGGAGATGCCAGATAGCAATTTGTCTTTGCTGGTTAGATAAAAGATTTCGTCCAAACCGTAATCATAATCATATATCGTATCGCGCATCTTATGCTCTTTAAGGTACTCGTCCCATTTACTTCGGTTAAAAATGGGCCCTTGCAAGGCAGAAGAGAGTTCATGTAACTTGTAAACTGTGTTAATCAATTCATCTATCGACCGAAATACCTCCACATTCTGGAGCTCCAGGTCTAGATGCTCTATGTCGCTTGGTTCCAGTCCTAGCAGGAAAAACTCGTAAAGGACAGATTTTAGAACGCACATCGTATTCGAGCAAAAGATCTTTTCTAAGTTCAGTAATGCGCTTGAAAATTCGTCTTGGATACACAAGCTCTTTTCTTCACCGCCCTGCAATGAGGCGTACGCGGGAATTAGATCATCTGAGAAAAGACCATTTCTATTCTTGTTGATGAGCCAGGCAACCTCGATCAACTTGATGATGTGTCTGAATTTCTTATAAAGCAGGAGTGGAGATTCGTATTTTTTCCATTGGCCGGAACGGAAAGATGGGATTAATATTTCATAAAGTTCATCCGAAGCGAGCTCTACAGAGCGGAACTTCTTCAAAATCTTTGCAAGGGCAGCAAAAGGATTGAGGATCTCAGCATCACTCAATTGAACGATATAGTCATTATTAGAATGTACACGGTGCATAGTGTCAGTTTTTAATCAATTATTTCTCTGAATCGGCTGAGACATATTGGTGAGATAAATGGCTATTGTGTGCGCAATTATATTATGTAAAAAGCATCCGAATCTAAACTTCCTTCAATATTCTTGTATATGACTAAAAAAGTCTTTTTCGAAATAGGAATATCTTACAACGAGTTCATACAAACAGCTCGGTGAAGGCAGTAATGCTTATCGGCTAGTACTCCTCCAATATCGAAACATCCCCGTTGTGTCTGTTCATTTCAAACCAACGTTTGAACCAGTACTGCATATACATATGTTTGTTTTTCCAAAACAGTTCCCTGTCCTTGTAATCTATAGTGCTAACGGTCTCATCGATTTTCCGTTGTGATTTTAATTCATTGAACATCTGCATGATCTGCCTTTTAGTATAGAACGGCTGGCCAAACTTGCAGCACAGAAAAAACTTTTTGGCGATTTTGCGTTGTTTACTGGTAGCTGAATCATGATGGGAATAGCTCAACATCCAAATAAAATCGTTGAGCATTTTTTCAACCTCGACCTCTAGTACGGCGCATAACATTCGGAGATTTGATGGGATATTCAATTTTACCTCTCGAGGTCTGCTGGAATACATTTCATCAATTTCAGCATATTGGTGGTACATGTCTACCGTTAATATCCGGTCTTTCTTTTTCTTCTTCATATCCTGTGTATTTTGGTTTACACAAATGAACACGGTCTGAGCTATGTAGCGAACCAAAAACGGTTGTAAAAAACCACAGTAGCCAGTATTCTACAAGGCTTATCTTGTTTTGTACCATCTAATAATAATTCGTAACTTGAATGGTGAATATTTTTTAACTTTGGACTTATGAGTACAACTAACACGACAAACCATATAGGAAGAAAAGTCAGCCGCATTCGTGAATTGCGGGGGATGAAACAAGAAGCTCTGGCAATGGAATTGGGCGTAAGTCAGCAGACAGTCTCCAATATTGAGAAAAGTGCTACAATCGAGTCAGATTTGTTAGCTCAGGTAGCCAAAATCTTGGGGGTAACTCCCGAAGCTATAGAGAATTTTAGTGAGGAAGCGGTATTCAATATTATCAATAACACATTCAATAATAATAGTAGCGATAATTCAACGCTTATTGCAAGTTCCGCCAATTACTTGCCGACGTTTAATACTACTGATAAATTAGTTGAACTTTACGAACGTTTACTTCAAGCCGAGAAAGATAAAGTTTCTTATTTAGAAGAGCTCTTGCGAAATAAGTAACTACAACATTTTTTAGCTTTTCTGATCAGTCGGCCATCCTATGCACACTTTTGCAGAGGTGGTGTTAATCTCATTTTTTCGTTCTAAATTAATTTCTCAATGGAAACTTAATTAGAACAATATGAGAAATTTAAGGAAAGATCAGATCGTCACGATCGAAGACCTAGAGACTGCAAAATCCGAGATTTTAGAATGTATTAAGCGGATTGGAACCGAGCGTAATTTGAACTCACCTGTTCATAGATGGTTGAAATCGGCAGAGGTCAGAGCCCTATTGGGCTTTTCTCCCGGGAAGCTTCAGGCTGTTAGGGAAAGTGGTTTACTCAAATACACTAAAATAGGAGGGAACATCTATTATGATCCAGAGGATTTAAAAAGTCTTTTTAGTAACAATCAGTTTAAATGTCGATCGTAAGATGAGTGGCCTCGGACGTGCCGTTCCCCCAAAATGGCAATATGTAAAAATTTACTTTTTTGAGAAGGGGCAATCGCAACTTGTTGCAAAAAGTTTTTTTGATTATTATAGTGAAAGGAACTGGATGAATTCCTACGGAAATCTGCTCAGCAACTGGAAAGCTCTCGCGTGGAATTGGATAATAAGCAAGAAATGATGGAATTCAAAATTGAAATAACCTCCTAAAAAAAAGTTTTTAGGAGGTTTTTGTTTCCTAAGAAATCGTACGGAGTTTTCCCTCTGGGGTAAAGATTTTTTCTCTTACATTTTCCCAGGTCTTGCTTATTTTATTCTTTTTGACTTTCGCGTAACGTTGAGTGGTACGAATACTACGATGTCCGAGCATTTTACTGACCTCCTCTAGGGAGAACCCCATGACATTTAACATCATGTCGGCAAAGGTGTGTCTAGCAAGGTGCGTATTAAGCTCTCTATCGAGACCACATAAGACAGCAAGCTTTTTGAGGTATCCATTATATCGAGCGTTGCTGTTGACAGGGAGCAGGCGTCCCAGAACAGTTCTACAGGGATGGTTTTTATATTTTTCGATAATCTCTTCGACTATAGGCATGACGGGAACCATTTCGGGCACTCCCGTTTTTCCTCGTTCCTTGATAATCCAGCTTTCTTGTTTAAGACCAATATTTAGGATGTGTTTAACATTTAAAGCATAGACATCCTGAAAGGCGAATCCAGTAAAGCACTGAAAAACAAAAACGTCACGAACTTCTTCAAGGCGCTTTAGACAAATTTCCTTTTCCCAGATGGATCTGACCTGTTCGAGTTCTAATGGCAAGATGTCCGTGTCGTCACCACCACATCGGAATCTTTGGATCGGATTTTTTTCAATGTATCCTTCGGATTCCGCCAAAGTCAAAATCTGTTTGGTGTTTTTGATCTGTTTTTTTGCAGCAGCTTCCCCAATGACTCTTTCCCGCTCTATGGTCAAATAACGATAAAATCTAGATGCAAAAGAGTATTCAATTTCCTTTATTTCAATATCCATATTCCGATATTCATGTTGGACGAATTCTTGAATTTTGTTGTAAGTGGCTCTCCACTGTCGAAGCGTCTGCGCCGAACGGAGACCTTTTGTAACCATCGTCTGGAAGTCCGCAATATATTTTTCGGTTAATTGTAAAAGGTTGCAGGAGACCGTTCGGATTTGTTTTGGATTCCCTTTTTTGTGATCAGCAGGCAGACCGTAGAATACATTTCTGACCATCATTGGTGTGACATAGGCATGTTGGAGTTGCAACATGGCGAAATGACGATCTAAATCGGTTGAGATCTCGGAGATCCGCTTATTGATCTGCTTAGCTTGTATTCCTGAAACCACACGTTTTGAGGATGGATCCCAATGCTCAAAACTGACTTTTTTCCCGATGGAAAATTCGACGTTGAAGCCGTCAATGGAAATCCTGCAGAAGATCGGGGCAAGGCCTTTGTTGTCGGCTTTTGATTTTCGGTGCCAAAATAGCACCGTGAGTTTTTGATTGCTTTTCATTTTCTTTAATTTTTTTTGATGTTTAGAAAATGTTCTTATTATCCAATTCAAAACTTACTGTCAAAAACTGGTGCCCTAATTTACGAATCAAAAAAGGGCACCAGTTTGGGCACCATTTCGATTAACCAATTATGGTAAATTAGGATCAAGCTGAATTCTTGGGGGGAATGTTAAAAATTTGTTAGTTTAGCGTCCTTAATACAGATATCCCTTGCAAGAAGCCGAACGTAAATTACTATCCCTATTGATGCCCGAAGGGCTTTTGGAATACTTCCAGATTTTAGAAGTCGATCAGGTCGACAATCAACTCCATATTTATTTAGATGAACTTAATATTGCTCCGACAGGCTATGAGAACAGCAAGTTGGAGTCAAAGGGGTTTATGCCTTCTACTGAGATTTCGGACTTTCCTATTCGAGGTCAGAAAGTTACGCTACATATCCGTCGCCGTCGCTGGACAGTCTTGGATACAGGAGAGATCATCACGAGAGATTGGAACCTGGTGCGTGAGGGCGCTCGAATGACTACGGAATTCGGGCTTTTTTTAAAGAAGATATTTGGATAACCATCCTGTAAGCGCCCAATTGGTAGGTCTGTTCTTCCAAATGGACGGCAAGCAACTACAGGATCAGTACAAGAACCACCTCAGTGATTTCCATGATTGGGACCAAAAGCCGCATGCAGAGAGCTGGACATTGTTCCCTGAAAACATCTCGGAACACCTGAGCATCGATGAGACCAGCTTTAGCAACGGTGAATTATATACCATTGTTAGCAGTAAATCGGCAAAAGGCCGTAAAGGGACGATCCTAGCAACTATTAAAGGCACAAAGGCTGAGGATATCATAGCTGTTATCGAGCGAATACCCTTGCGATCAAGGAATAAGGTAAAGGAGGTGACCATGGATATGGCTCCCAACATGGCCAAGGCTATCCGTAGATGTTTCAGGAATGCCAGGCGTGTGGTCGATCGGTTCCATGTCCAAAAGTTAGCTTACGATGCCGTTCAGGAACTCCGTATCAAATATCGTTGGGAAGTCTTGGATGCAGAAAGCAAGAAGATAATGGAATCGCGAAAGCGAGGAACCCCATATGAACCCGAGTTATTGCCCAATGGCGATACGCTCAAACAGCTATTGGCTAGATCCAGACACCTCTTGTTCAAGCATCCTAGCCGATGGTCAGAAAGCCAGAAAAACCGGGCTGAATTGCTGTTCCTGCGGTTTCCTAAGCTAAAACAGGCTTATGATCTTGGAATTGCCTTAGGAGACATCTTCAACAAATGCCGGGACAAAAAGGTCGCATTTACCAAACTAGGCCTGTGGCATAATCAGGTTGAGAATGCGGGCATTGCTTCCTTTGAGAGCGTAGCAAGATCCATTGCAGCTCATCATCAATACATTCTCCATTACTTCGACAACAGAAGTACTAATGCATCGGCAGAATCATTCAATGCAAAACTCAAAGCTTTCAGGAGCGTCTTCCGTGGCGTTAGGGACACAACATTCTTCCTGTACAGAGTGATGAAATTGTATGCTTAAAAATCTTTACCCCCCAAACTTTCGGTATGATCCAAAATTTATCCTGACGGCGGTTTTCCGGCTATTTAGACGAGAAAAGGCGCTATCTCTAGCGCCTTTTGTGATCCCGCTGGGATTCGAACCCAGGACCCATACATTAAAAGTGTATTGCTCTACCAGCTGAGCTACGGAATCTTGTACTTGTTTTTTGTAGTACCCTTCGTTGTTTGAAGTGATGCAAAGGTAGCGCTTTTGCCTTTAATTGCAAATTCTGAGCAGCTTTTTTTTACAAAAAAGTCGAAAGTCCCTCATTTTAAAAGGAATAAAATTTCATGCTTTAAAGCTGCTGTGAACCACATTCTTCAATAGCGGAGTTAAAAAATAATTACACCCACATACATAATTCTTGTAAAATATTTGATATACTAGTGATATCAAATTAATATCACTTTAATCTAATAAGATGGAAAGAATTATCAAACCCGCATCAGGCTATTTAGCACTGTTAATCTTATTGTTAACAGTTGCAGGAGGAGTGTATTCCCTATACATGGCCGTCACAACAGACAATAAAATGTTAGGACTTATTCTAGTATTTTTAGCGTTCATTGTGTTCATTGTAATCATCAAGGGACTATTGATTGTAAATCCCAATCACTCAAGGGTATTGAACTTGTTCGGTAAATATCAGGGAACTATTAAAGACAACGGACTATTTTTTATCAACCCGTTCTTTACGGCACAACGGATAAGCTTAAGATCAGAAAACCTACAGGGGCATACCCTAAAGGTGAATGATAAGATGGGTAATCCAATCGAGATTGCTGCTGTAATCGTTTGGAAAGTAGGAGATACCTTCAAAGCAGCTTATGACGTGCAAAGCTATAACGATTATGTACGCGTGCAGAGTGAGGCTGCAGTTCGTCACTTGGCGGTAAGCTTTGCTTATGATAACTTTGAAGACGAAAATGCCGAGATTACTTTACGCGAAGGCGGAGATGCAGTAAATGCGATCCTAGAAAAGGAATTGACGGAGCGTTTAGCGAAAGCTGGTGTAATCGTTGAAGAAGCCCGCATAACTCACTTAGCCTATGCTGCAGAAATCGCTGGCGCTATGCTTCAACGCCAGCAGGCTACCGCTATTGTTGCCGCTAGAGCAAAGATTGTTGAGGGTGCTGTGGGAATGGTCGATATGGCTTTGAAGAAGCTGTCTGCGGAAAATATTGTGGAGTTGGACGATGAGAGAAAAGCAGCTATGGTAAGCAACCTGATGGTCGTATTATGCGGCGAGAAGGCGGCCCAGCCCGTAGTCAATGCTGGAACACTATATAACTAGACGGTTGGCCGGAGTAGGCTACGATTTAAAAAAATGATATCATGAAGAAGAGTTTTGTAATCCGTGTTGATGACGAACTATATAAACAATTGGAAAAGTGGGCGCACGATGAATTCAGAAGTGTCAATGGCCAAGTCGAATACCTTATCCATTCCAGCCTTCAGAAAGCTGGAAGGCTAAAAAAAACAAATGTTAAATCTAAAAAAGAAAGCGATCAGGATAATTCCTGATCGCTTTTTTATTTGTTTAATCTCTACGGATATATTCCCGGTCTTCATCCGATAAACCATCATCCTGACCTAAAAACTCTTCGTCGGACTGTATCGGCGCATGGGGATTTGTGACTCCATACTCTTTCGGATGCTTGTTTTTTTTCCGGAACAGAATTCCGCCTACGACAACACCAATCAGGAAAAAGACTCCTAGAATGAATAACTTCGACGTTCTAATTTCCCCAAATAACCAAAAACTGGCTTCTTCTTTGTTATTGAATAAGATAACTATTAGGAGCGCTAAAACTATAGCTACTATGATGGTTTTTGGTTTCATATGCTTTCATTTGAAACAAATCTATGAAAAATCGGTGTAATGAAAAACATGGACCAAAATGAAGAACATTTGTAACGAATTAATTGTTATTAATTCTGTAGAATGATTTTTGTGAAATAATATCAGGTAATACACGTTTATTTACAGAGAAATCAAATTTAAACTTAACAAGCATTTTGATCGAAAAAAAAATTGGCAATACACCTTTGAGACGATGTGAGCACTTATCCAATAAGTTCAGCACCAACATCTATATGAAAGATGAAAGCTGCAATCCTGGGAAGTCATCTAAGGACAGGGCTGCGTATTTTATGTTAGAAGAGGCAATCAAAGGGAATAAAATACAGCCCGGAGGGACAATTGTGGAGGCGAGTAGCGGGAATACTGGAATCAGTATCGCTCTGATGGCTAAAGAATTGGGATGCAGAGCAAAGATTTTCGTCTCTAAGTCCTGTTCCGAAGAAAAGAGGGCGTTATTGGAAGCATATGGGGCGTCCATTGAAATCTGTGATAACTCATTTGGCTTACATGTATTCAATTCAACTCAGTATCAAGCGCAGGCTTACGCAGCCAACCACGAGAACGCTTATTTTACTAATCAATATTACAATTCAGCGAACATAAAGGCACATTATAAAACAACCGGTCCGGAGATATGGGAGCAGACCAATCATCAAGTCACCCACGTGATTGCAGGAGTTGGTACAGGCGGTACTATTTCAGGAATCGGAAGATATTTGAAGGAACAAGAGAAAAATATTAAAATATTAGGCGTGGAGCCTACGAACTCCGTATATCAAACTTTTCTAGAACATGGTAAAGTAGAAAACACGGGTGTAGTTCACGACGCGATCGAAGGGATTGGTAGAACTTTTATACCAGGAACTTTCGATGTACAGGCGGTTGATGCAATTTATCAAATAGACGCAGAATCTTCAAAGCGCGCTGCGCAAGATTATAGAGCTGATACGGATCAATTGATAGGCTTCTCCAGTGCGGCAGTGTTGGCTGCTGTCGAGCAGAACTTGAGTCACATGAACTTTAAGCATGATGATCATGTTGTTTTATATTTTCCAGATCATGGAGATCGTTATTTACAGAAATTATACAATAACAATCAACAGGAAACCACTAAAGCATTTGATATATTATGATGCATACCTATCAAGATATCGCTATTCCCATTGCCTGGCCAGATCAAACGGCGCGGGGTGATGAATTGTGGTTTAAAGTGTTGAAAGCATTAGGTATTGTAAAAAACTTGAACTTCAGGATTGGACATGCGGCTATCTTGCTGATTGAAAGAAATTCTGGACAAGTAAAGTACTTTGACTTTGGTCGATACATCTGTCCCCGTGGCTACGGACGCGCGCGCTCGGCAGCATTCGATCCTAGACTGAAAGTACATACCCTTGCCCAATTTTCCACTGCGAAAGAGCTGATGAACTTAGAGGAGATTCTAGCAGAACTTTCGATGATGGAAGAAGCAACACATGGCGGAGGAAGACTATTATGTTCTGTTTCTCAAGATATAAGCTTTCAGAAAGCAGCGGCATATGCAGAAGCCTTGGTCAACAAGGGGCCAGTACTTTACGGCGCTTTAGCCGCTAGAAATAACAGTTGTTCACGCTATGTTGCTCAAATTCTTGTCGAAGGGATGATGCAGGACGACCAGCGGATTTCAAAAATATTATACCCAGAGTCGCTAAAGGCTAGCCCTACGAGCAATGTAGTCAACGCTAACCTAGATGGCATTGTATATTGTTATGCAAAGCAACATTTAGAGGAATGGAAAATGAACCGTAAGGAGTCGTTGAAATTTCAAGTCAATCAACTGACTGATAATTTTTCCAGCAAACGATCAAAAGATCTCCCACAAGATGCTGTTCTAGGCTTGCTGGGCGAGCCAGCTCGTCCGGCGCATGTACCAAAACATGCCACCTGGCTCGGTGGGCTGGGAGAGGGCTGTTGGTTCGCGCTTTCGGAGCAAGGGGACCACTATGAAATTACAAAGTACAATTACAAAGGTGCTGTTGATTATACCGTTGCTGTGAATCCTATAGGGAAGTTCGATAGTTTAGCTAACTTTGAGTTTACTTATGATATTCACTATAAGCAGCATATCATCAAACAAGTAGAAAATAACATTACATTTCTTGCGAAAGAAGTGCATAGCAATCAAATAAAACAATCAATTTAAAAAGAATACATTTATCAATGGAAGTAACCCTATTAAAAGCAAAGATTCATACGGTTAAAGTGACAGAAGCAAATGTTGCTTACAATGGCTCAATCACGATTGACGCTGATTTATTAGACGCAGCAGGTATCTTGAAATACGAGCAAGTCTATATTAACAATGCCGTTAATGGAAGTCGTATTATGACTTATGTACTACCTGGGAAAAGAGGTTCTGGTGAGGTTTGTATGAATGGAGGTGCAGCCCTACACGCGAAAGTAGGCGATACGGTGCATATTCTTTCTTTTATCAATCTGAGCCCGGATGAAGCGGATTCCTATCAGCCAACTTTAGTTTTCACGGAAGGAAATAACCAGATCAAATCGGTTGAAAAATACGAGTACTAGCAGAATTCGTTCTTATAGTCGACTGATCAAGAAAAGTAGTAATAATGCTTACCGGAAAGGTCTAAAATTTTAATTGGGAGAGCTCGCTCTCCCAATTTTGTTTAAATTCAAATAACCTTATTTATGGTTTGTTGCTGCCTTTCTGGCGGAATGGGGTGAAAGAACATTGTCACCACCGATAAGTTCAATTATCGGCACTAAAATTTCTCTTTCGTATTCTTCGGCTTCTAATTCTGAAGCTTTCCTTTCGAAAAATGACGGACTTATCGTATAACTTTTTAGGAATTCCTTCTTCCTTCTGCCCAGGCTATAGTGCCACTCGCCGACTTCAGAACTCTGAAAAATCGTCGCTTCATCCAATTTCATGATTCTATGCTTACCCAAAATCGGATTCTCCTTATAAATAGCATTGCTGGCTTTGTCGAATGTATAGCGCACATGTAGACGAAAGGTAATATCAATAAATCCAAAAATGATAACATATGCAATGATACATCCGCAAACTAACCGACCACCCACGCCTAATTGCTGCCAGAATATCGTCAGTGCAACGAAAGCAATAAAACCGACAACAGCCGACCAATATAGATTTCTTTTGATACCCTTGTTGGGCTGAAACGATATAGAATCAATTTGCCTAATAAGATTTAGTTTATCCTTGATGCTCATTGCTTAATATTTCCTCCACTTCATTTAGGAGATTTTGAATCATTTTTTTCGAAATTCCTTGTGCAAGTTGTATTTCGCGATACTTTCCCTTGTTGTTGACATAACGCGCCATTAGACTTACATTAGTTGTAATGAACAGTTGTTTCATTTCATGCACCGTGAAGCCCTCTTGATTGTCTATAAGAATAGTGTCGCCAATTCCGAAAAGTCCTTGTCTAACTTTGATGTGTTTTTTATCCAGATCAATGATAAAACATCTTCTTAGAAAAGAAATGATCAGGAAAATTGTCATAGCTAAAAGCCACCAAAATAAAGTAGATTCTGGCGCTTTAACAAAACTCAGAATCGTCATTAATGCAAAACCGCCGACTATCGGAGAATATAGCCCCCACGGTGTTTTCATCTTGTACTCATTTCCGTTTTTTACGAAATATTTCATTTTAATTATTATTTAGTGGAGAGATTCTCCATGGTTTACCCTTGAATTCCATAGTGTATTTTCACCGGCAGCAACAATAGCGGAAGACTTTTTCAAGCAATCTGTTGTTGTTATCGGATAAAAGTATCAAAATAATTAAATTCAGTTTGTCGGCTTTCAAAATGTTTCCGATATAGTAGAATATTGGCTACGATGCATGGGAATATCGAAGTGGAATGTAGTATCCCTTCTACATGTAGATAGTTTGCTAGCTTAATTCGTTAATTTTCTCAGTTTTCTCTGTTTAGATTATATAAATATGTCAACTAAGAGAGATTTAATTCACATTTTTATTGTTAAGTTTAGAAACTCACTGAAAACAGTGATTTCAGCATTATATAAATGTTTGTACTTTCGTTTAGATTCAAATTCTATGAAAAAATTACTAATTGGATTACTACTTTTTGTTGCTTGTTTTAGCCTGAGTTCTTGTTTTGATATCGTCGAGGAAATCGATATGAAAGCAAATGGATCGGGTACCATAAAGGGAACTTTAAACCTTAGCAAGAGCAAGACTAAGGCTGCTTCGCTCATGAAGCTGGACAAAATAGATGGCATTAAAATCCCTTCGGAGTCAGAAATCCGGAAAGAAGTAAATACGATGGTAAATCTACTTAAGAATACCAAAGGCATCTCGAACGTCAATTATCGTTTAGATTTCAATAATTATATAGCTAGTATTTCTTGTGATTTTCAAAATGTTCAAGCTTTAAACGCCTACACTAAAACCTTAGGCACCCATTTTAAATCTCGCTTTAACGAGAATACAAGCTATGCCTATGATACAAAGACTAAAACCTTTGTTCGAAGCTACAAGCATAGTGCTGACGCGAAAAAAGAGTTCTCAAAACTTCAAACTGAAAATCGTAAGTCATTCGATCAAGCTTTCTATACGAGCATTTATCGCTTCGATCGTTCCGTGGCAAAGCAGGCTAGCAGTGTTGCGAAAATATCACCTAATAAGAAAGCGGTCATGCTAAAAACAAGCATTCCAAGCCTTATTTCCGGTCAGGTAAATTTGGCAAACAGTATAGTATTACAATAATTCCAGATAAAAATTAACAAGATATACATATGAATAAATTAAAGATGGCATTGATTGCTGGGGCGATCGGATTTGCAAGCCCAGTTTTTTCCCAAGATTTGATCAATAAGGTTCCTGGCGAATCGAACTTTGTTCTTGCAATCAATGGTAAAGCATTCTTTAAACATGTTGATGCCGAGCAAGTTAATCGCATTCTATCACGCACAGGATTCTTTAACAATGTGATGGGTAAAAACAACCCATTGAGAACAAAAGATATCCAAGAAATGGGAATAGATATCCGCGCAAATGCCTACATCAATTCAATTACAACGGATAGCGTCCAGTATTTGGGAGCACTGTTCCCGCTATCTGATAAAGCTAAATTTGAAGCATTGCTTCCCAAAGAGAAGGAAATTGTACAAGTCAATGGTTTACCGACCATCTACAGCTCGGATAAAACGTTACGTATCAGTTGGGATAACAATACCATCTATATCTTAGGAGGTCTTGCGATGGACAATTACTTCAAGCGAGATGATATTAAGCAGCGCTATGGTTTCTTGGAACACGAAGGGGATCCCATTGCTGAGGAATTTGGAATACCAGGTCCGCCAGTAATTCCCGCAGATACAACCGAAGTAGAGTGGGAAGCTTGGGAGGAAGAAGAGGAAGAAGCTGCTGTTGAGGCCGTAGCTGAAGCTGCAGAAGAGGCTGCGGAAGGAGTTGAAGTAGGGATAATGGTCGCACCGCCACCAGCAGGAATTCCTCCTGCAACCATGGAAACTGAAGAAGATGAATATGCATACGTTGATTCGGTTTTGGAACGCGACGAGTATCAGGATGATTACTATTTGGAATATCGCAAGATTGAAAACCACAATGACTCCATAAAAAATGTATTGGTGAGCGGTTGGGTTGATCTAAAGATAAACGATATTATCGCTGGTAAAGTAGAACGCCATACTTCGAAGAACCTACGTAATATTAAGGACAATGAATTGATCCGTTTCGAGATGGACCATATAGCAGACTTTTACAAGTATTACTATCCAACAGATATGCTCTACAGCACCCTAGGAATGCGCCCAGCATTCGACTACGGTTATAAGTCTGTCAGCGGTGCTGCTGTTATCGAGGGTAACAAATTGAGCTTGAAAGGTGACTTGGCGTTCGATAAAACGATGGCGAAGTATTATAAAGAAATCTATCAAAACAAGTTTAATCCTAAATTCTATAAATATTTGGATAAAAACGCCTTAGGTTTTCTTACTTTAAATCTTAATACAGAAGCATACTTAAAGCATCTTCCGAAAATCGTCACCCGTGTATTTGGGGAAGATAACGACAATCGCTATTCTGAAATCGTCGATGTATTCGCGACTTCCTTCGCGATCCTATTGGATGAGAAAGCCATTGCGAAAGTCTTTAAAGGAGATAACCTGGTTGTTTTAAATGGCGTGACAAACAAGGAAATTACCTATACCGACTACGAATACGATGAGGATTATAACTATACGGAAGTTGAACGTACTAAAACCGAAGCAGTACCTGATTTTCTTTGGATGTTCTCGTCTGACGACGTAAGCATCTTTGAAAAAATTGTGAAGATTGGTTTGCGCGAAGAAGGATTGATCGATCACGATGGAATATATGAGTTCAAAGTAAGCTCTCGTGAAACGATTAAACCTTACCTATTAATCGACAAGGGTATCGTGTTTATGGGCAATGACTTAACGAAGTTGCAGGCAATTAAAGATGGTTCTTTCCGAGCGACCGGTGATAGAGATTTCATCAATTTGGTAAAGAAAAACCCAGTTGTAGCCTTATTTAATACGCCGAAACTACCAGCAATGTTAACCGACCTTGATATTCCAGTACACCGTTCGGTTCAGAAATCAGTAGATGATCTGTCCAAATATGGAAATATCTATATGGTAGGTTCAAAAGTCAAAGGCAATTCTATGCAAGGTGAACTTTCGATAGAATTTCCGGAAGGACAGGAAAACGCATTATCATTTTTAGTAAATTTAATCGAAAATTGGACTTTAGATTTGGAAGACTAAGCGAATGAAGTGGTTAAAAAAGACGTTCATCATATTAACTGGACTTATAGCTGTGCTAGCTATAAGTCTTTTTATCTATAAGGAGATTCGTGCTTCGAAGGCAAAGGATCTTATGATTCCATCAAATACACAAGCTTTAATACAGTTAAATGTGGATGGGTTGGTATCGGAACTAATGGGCAATGCAATAAGTAACCCGAATACTTATTTCTTCGGAAAAAGAGACAGCACTCGCGTCAAGAAACCGAAATTGTGGGAAACAGGCTTGGCCATCCCATCTACGCTATTTTTATTTTCCGATAAGAAAGAATCCGATCAATATTATACGGTACAACGAGTAAGCGATATCAATCGGTTTAAGCGATTTTTAAAATCGAATATGAGGATCGATTTAGATTCAGTTTCGACCGCTGTAGAGGGTGGATTTTCTTATTTTCAAAAGAAAAACTTAGCATTACTGATGAACGATGAACGTATTGCGTTTTCCATCGGCAGAGATAGTACCGATCAGTCGCCTAAGCTGAGAGCTTTATTACAAGATAATCAAAGCACCTGGGTGAATGCCCTAAACTGGTCTAAGCAACATACCGAAGATCGCAAAGGTGATATCCTTTGGTCAAATGTCGACAAAAACTGGTTTACGTTCGACTTCTTAAATGGTAGTGTCCATGTAGATGGTTTATTGAAATCTGATAAATGGCGATTATCCGATGCACCAAAACAACTCAAACCAATACCCAATGCAGTATTGAGTGCTTATTTAGATGCCGACTTAAGTGAATGGATAAAAGCGCAAGACAGTTTATTGCATCGCTTGAATGTCCCTGTTGATAGCATTTATCAGTATTATGGCGGTTATGCAGATTTACATTGGCTTGCTCAAGATGTTAAACAGGAAGAGAGCATTGTTTCTTATGAATATGATGATAATTTCGAGATGAAAGAAGTTGTACAGCTTCAGGAGATAGATGCTCCGAATCTATTGCTACGCTTAAAAGCATCGCCTCATCTGCTAGGTTATTTACCAGAAAAGCTTTTCTATAAATTCAATAAGTCTAATCAAGCTGATTTGATCAGTTTGTTCACTGGGAAAGAAGGCTCTACAGATACTATTTTCGATAAAGCGAAGCTTGTTTTTAATCTAAACTATTCAAAATCGCCTTCAGTGACCAGACATCTTAGTTGGCTTCCATTTTTTGATCGTTGGCAAAAAATTAAACTGGAAGGACGCGCAAGAGATCAACGTACCATGCAATTACATGGCTATCTGATTTTGCCCAAAGAAAAAATTCATGCATTATTCCAGTTATTAAATGATTAATCCTTTTCGCGGTTAGCAAGTCTATTAAATTAAGAAACTACCGAATTCTTGTAATAAATGGCAGAGTATTTGGTAACATCTACTAGATTAATAGAACACATGCTTATGAAACGGATAATTGGATTAATAATGGTGGTTATGTTAGCTTTGACAGCAGCGTCTTGTTATAGCCACAGACATCACCCACACGGGATGCCTCCAGGGCAGGCAAAAAAGATTTACGGTAAAAAATCTGCTAAGCATTTTGCTCCAGGACAACAAAAGAAAAAATATAAAGGCAAGAAGGGGAATAACGGCAATCGCGGCAATAACGGAAGACATCACCATACAAGCGTACATTGGTACAATTAATGGTTTTGAGAAATATATAAAAAGAGGTTATCTATTGCAGATAACCTCTTTTTCTTTTAGGGTAGTGCAGAAAATCAAAAAAATAGACAAAGAATTTCAGCAATTCCCATCTTCTCTCAAATCAAAACATGCACCTTTAATAAGTAGCTCTAAGTCTTAATAATAAGTACTAACTACTAAATACTAGTCCCCTTTTAAACCCAATTCAAACCCAATACAAACCCCAATCATAGCCCTTTTAGAGGGGCTATGATTGGGGTTTGTATTAGGACATCAATAGGAGAGACCCAAACTGGTCATATGGTACAATCGATTATTCATTGCGATAAAAATTTTGTGTCTCCTGCAATCGGTAATTGAGGAGGGGGGATATGAGAAGCTATTTTTTCTATGAAACGCTTTTTTATAGTATGTAAGTTGTAGGATAATATATTTCGTTATAAGATTTAAAACGATAAATTTGAATGAGATGTTGATTATCTGTTCGGCTGCTTCCTTTGTCGAATCGCTCATTAGGGTAGGCTTACTCTGTAGGTAAATCCTTATTTCAGCAATCTCAGCACTATAAAATTGACCATTAAAATATTTGTTATGAAAAATCCAATTATTCTAATTGCCCTAGTACTGATCATGTCATTATTAGCATGTCAGTCTTCGAAACATGTTGAGCCGAACGTAGAGTCGCTGGCGAAAAGCGATCAATATATTGAGGTCGATATGAAATATTAACGACATCGACTATGCGACCGGTATTAAAAAGATTCCTGATGAGGCTATGCGCGATATTAAAGCGGTAATCTATCGAATCTATTGGAATATCGATATGGTCCGTAATCAATATGTGTTAAGAATATCCTCAGGTAAGGATATCAATGTATCAGATACGCTGTTTAACATTTATAACAAATATTTACAGAAAGCGAACGATTATTTTACGACTCCCATCGCCGCAATTAATGTGGAAGGGGAAATTGGAAAGATGAAAAAGGAGCAAGAAGAGGAATATCCGGTTGCCAGTCCAATAGGTCAAGAATACCTGAATTCCTTGCTGCGATAAAGAGTTTTATGCTGAATACCTCAACCGCAGGTTTTTGACTTTCCAATTTTAATTTCGTTAAAAATGACACGATATTTTGTTCAAATAGTATAATGCATTCATTGTTCGTTATTTCAAACATAATCATTATTTTTGATTGGAATAACGAACATTTAAATGAGAAGACAACCTGTATTACCCAAGTTCCAATTTATATTGGAACAGATGGGAGAGAATATTAAACTAGCACGGAAACGTCGTAAGTTGACTGCTGTACAGGTAGCAGAGCGAGCAGGTATAGCACGTTCTACATTGTATCTGGTCGAAAAGGGTCATACTAGTGTTGCTATGGGTGCATATTTCAATGTATTACGTGTCTTAAGCCTTCAAGATGATTTCTTAAAACTTGCAGCAGACGACGTTTTCGGTCGTAAACTTCAGGACTTAGATTTGTTGTGAGGAAGGGGTAAATAAATGATCAATCGAGAAGTGGTCTAAATATTCAGTCAAACACCGCCACAATATTATAGACTGACCGTTTAAAAAAAAGCATCAGTTCTGAAAAAACCGATGCTTTTTTATTGATTATACTTGTTGAAAATAGTTTCGAATGGCGTCTTCGTCTTTCTTGATCTGGTCTTTCATCAAATCTAAGCTTTCAAACCATTGGTCATGACGAATAAACGATAAGAATTTCACACGTACGCTCTTACTGTATAAATCGTCGTTAAAATCTAGAAGGTTAACTTCGATCTTACGATTCATTCCATCAACCGTTGGTCTTGTGCCGATATAGCACATCCCTTTTGCTATACGTTCTGGTTCTGGCTGATAATACTCGCCCGTACCAATATCTGCGGCTCTCGGATATACTTCCACTTCCACCGCATAAATACCATATGCAGGGATCAGTTTATGGCTTTCATGAATATGTAAGTTCGCTGTAGGGAAACCAATTTCTCTACCGATTTGGTCGCCACGGATAACGGTTCCCGTTAATTCAAAGGGATAGCCCAAATACTTATTTGCGGTGTCGATATCACCTTTGATCAATGATTCGCGAATTCTTGTCGATGAAACTGCTACATCTTCGATATCCTGTTCTGGAATCTCCTCTACAGTATAATCGAAAATACTTGCATAGTGGATCAGTTCTTTGATGGTTCCTTTGCGATCTTTTCCGAAGTGATGGTCGTATCCGATGACGATCTTTTTACAACCGATCTTATTGACCAATACATTGGAGATATATTCTTCGGGCGTCTGGTTAGAGAAGTCTCTTGTGAATGGTGTGATGATGAGGTGATCGATTCCTGCTAATGCTAATTGCTCTACCTTCTCTTCGATATCGTTGATTAGACGTAAAGAATCGTCGTCAGGATTGATTATCAAACGTGGGTGAGGGTAGAAGGTCAATAGCACCGATTCGCCGGTGTTATGCTTCGCTAACTCCGTTATTTTGTTTAGAATCTTTTGATGGCCGACGTGAACCCCATCGAAAGTGCCAATGGTAACAATGGCAAAATCCAATGGTTCGAATTCGTCCAGATTTCTATATATTTTCATGCTGTGTTATATGCTTCTTATTTGTGTAATTCTAAGCTTTTGTTTTTCTGAATGATTGCTATCAATTCGGTAAGCTCCCATGCATTATTAACATCAAAGTCTCCACTTTTTGTTCTTCGAAGACTAGATAGATGAGCTCCAACACCTAGTTTCACCCCAAAGTCATTAGCTATGGATCGGATGTATGTGCCCTTGCTGCATCTTATCCTAAAATGTACGATGGGGAACTCCACATCTACAATTTCAAATGCGGAGATATTTACCTTTCTAGCTTTCAGTTCAACTTCTTCGCCACGACGAGCTTTCTCATAAACGCGCTCTCCACCTATCTTAATTGCGGAGTGTGCCGGCGGATACTGTTCCTGTTCGCCAAGAAAAGTCGCTGCAACTTCATGAACTTGCTGTTCGCTGATGTGGCTGATATCGGAAGTGTTTTCAATTTCGGTTTCAAGGTCATACGACGGTGTGGTCGCTCCAATAGTAACGGTACCGATATATTCCTTATCCTCAGCTTGAAAAGTGTCAATTTGTTTGGTCATTTTTCCAGTACAAACAATCAACAAGCCTGTCGCTAATGGATCTAGTGTTCCGGCATGCCCAACTTTTAATTTTAGCGGCTTTAAGCTGTTTCGTAATTTTCCGACAACGTCGAAGCTTGTCCAGGTGAGCGGTTTGTCGATCAACAACAATTCGCCTTGTGCAAAATTAAAATCTGTATGCTCTTTTAATTTACTCGTGTTCTCCATTCCGTTTCTTTATCGGCTTCCTGATTATTGTTCTGTTTGTTGTCGTATTTGGATATAAGTAAAATGACAATTTTCGTTTAGGAAACTTCAAATTTTCTGCAAAAATAAGAATATTATTCGGATGTATCCGATTTAATTGTGGGATGTATGTCAGGATAGATGAATGTTAGGATAGGGGGCGCATTTTTTTACCATAATTATAGAAAGGAGTAAGGATGCCTAGTTAATCTTATCCATCCAAAACAACAATAGCCGCTGTTTAGCGGCTATCCTGTATATGTTGATTCGTCATTTTTATTGTTGGTTCCAGAAGAATACCAATAAAAAGATACCGATGATGATTCTATACCAGCCCCAGAATTTGAAACCATATTTTGTCAATACGCTGATGAATGTTTTCACGGCGATCATCGCGACAACGAAGGCAACGACGTTTCCAATAATGAATACGATAATATTTTCATTGCTTGCCATGATCATCTCGTATCCCTTTTGCGCTTGTGCTGTTCCTTCGCCCCATGTTTTAACGAAGATAGAGTAAACCGTTACGGCAAGCATGGTTGGTACAGCAAGGAAGAAAGAGAATTCTGCTGCTGCTTTACGATCCAAACCCTGTGTCAGACCACCAATGATAGATGCTGCGGAGCGGGATGTACCTGGCATCATCGCCAAACATTGCCAGAAACCGATGATTAATGCTTTTTTAATAGGAATTTGCTTCTCGTCGGTTATTGTTGGGTTCTTAAACCATTTGTCGACGAATAACAGGATAACACCACCTAATACTAATACTGCTGAAATCGCTACCTGATTGCCTAATACGGCTTCGATTTTATCATCGAATAATTTACCTAACACCAAGGCTGGAATTACTGCAATGGCTAATTTAAGATATAGATTTAGATTCTTTAGGTCGAAGAATTTTCTCCAGTATAATACGACAATGGAAAGAATGGCTCCAAACTGTATAGACACCTGGAACATCTTTAAATATTCGCTTTCCTCCATCCCCATAAGGGCGGCAGTAAAGCCCATGTGGGCGGTTGACGAAATAGGTAAGTATTCGGTTAATCCTTCAACGATAGCAAGGATAATGGCTTCAAAATAATTCATTCTTATTAGTCTGCTTTGTTGTTTTTAGGTTTATAAAGAATAGCTACAAATCCTAAAGCAAAACCCAATACTACGACAAGTGGAGCAAGTGTAATTTTGGTAAAGCTATAGATATCTTCAGTACCCATCATTAAAATAAAGCCTATTGCTACTACAACAATAGCAAGAATAAATAATTGATAGTTTATCTTTTGGAATACAAACTGCCCTTTAGCAGCTTCTGTGTTGTTTACTTTTTTCTTAACTGTTTGGCTCATTATATGAAGATTAACAATTGATATTATCGGTATAGACTAGCTGATTTTGCACGTAAGTATTTCGTAACTGCAAAATATGTGCTCGCTGCGGCAATTAGAATCCCTAATGCAATAACGAATATGAAGATAACAGCAAACTCATACCAGTTGCGTAGGATCACCAATTCTGGGATTTGCTTCTGCGCAAAATGCAGGGTGATCACTAAAAGAAGAATAGCGATTAAAGAACCGATTAGTCCATGCGCAATTCCATACATGATGTACGGACGACGAATGAAATTCTTGGTTGCACCAATAAGTTGCATACTCTTGATCAAGAAGCGCTGAGAGTATATGGCCAATCGAATGGTGTTGTTGATCAATGCTACGGCGATAATCAAAAGGATAGCAGTAAACGCAAGAATAACGATACTGATGATACGGATATTCTTGTTCACCATGTCGATCAAGGACTCTTGATACACAACCTCTTTGATACGACTGTTTTTACCTACTTTATCAATAAAAGTTTGGATACTATCGCTATTCGCGTATTGTTCCTTTAAATAGATATCAACCGACGGAAGGAGCGGGTTATGGCCTAAGTACTCAACGAAGTCTTCGCCTAGATCCTCTTTCAAATTCTTAGCAGCAAGTTCCTTGCTCACATACTCCGAGCGAAGTACATAAGGGTCTTTTTCTAAGTCCTTTTGTAGCGTCAATACATCACCTTCACTAACATTATCATTCACGATAACATTTAATACGATGTTTTCTTTAACGTAACGGGAGAGGTTTTTGGCATGAACGAGTATTAAACCTAAAAGACCAGTCATCAATAGCACAAGTGCAATACTGATTACTGTGGAAACATATACCGATTTAGTTTTTTTTCTTGGTGAACCCTGTTCGATCACTGACATATAGTAGTTTTAATTTACTGATGCGAAAGTACATAATTCGTGGCATACCTCGAATATTTAATGTAATAAAAGCATTAAGCATTCCTTGATACGAATAATTTCCCTTCACTTAAATTCTAACAACGAATATCAGAATTTATTGTATAGAATAAAAAACTTTTATGCTTTATTAGGCTAAAATCGCTATTTTCGCATCTCTTATATATTTCTTACATACAATCATGGAGTATAATCATCAATCTATTGAGCAAAAGTGGCAAAAGTATTGGGCAGACCATCAAACCTTTAAAACAGAGGAGTCTACAGAAAAGCCTAAATATTATGTTCTTGACATGTTTCCTTATCCGTCCGGAGCAGGATTGCACGTAGGGCACCCACTTGGCTACATTGCTTCAGATATTTTCTCACGTTATAAACGTCTTAAAGGCTTCAATGTGCTGCACCCAATGGGCTATGACTCGTTCGGACTTCCAGCTGAACAATATGCAATTCAAACGGGACAACACCCGGCTATTACAACGGAGACGAATATCCAACGCTATCGTGAGCAATTAGATAATATTGGTTTCTCCTATGATTGGAGTCGCGAGGTTCGCACGTCCAATCCGGATTACTACCGTTGGACGCAATGGATCTTTATGCAAGCTTTTGATGCTTGGTATAATAAAACGAGCGACAAAGCAGAGTCTATCGCTTCGTTGAAAGAACATTTCGCATCTAACGGATCTTCAGGCATCCATGCCGAGGCTGATGAGGATGTATTATCTTTTACAGCGGAGGAATGGAATGCATTCTCTGAAGAGGAGCAACAGACGGAATTATTAAAATACCGTTTAGCTTACTTACGTGAAAGTACAGTAAACTGGTGTCCGGCATTAGGAACTGTGTTAGCGAACGATGAGGTAATTAATGGAGTTTCCGAGCGTGGTGGATTTCCTGTTGAGCAAAAGAAAATGATGCAATGGTCTATGCGCATTACTGCGTATGCAGACCGATTGTTGAGAGGCTTGGATACCATCGATTGGCCAGAGCCATTGGTGGAAATGCAACGCAACTGGATTGGTAAATCTGTTGGGGCAAGTGTTAAATTCCCAGTGCCTCAGTTAAATGAAAATATTGAAGTCTTCACGACCCGTGTGGACACGATTTTTGGTGTTAGCTTCGTGGTTTTGGCACCCGAGCACGAGTTAGTTTCTTCTTTAACTACGGATGAACAACGTTCTGAAATAGAGGCGTATATTGAGAAGACCTCGAAGAAATCGGAGCTAGATCGTATGGCAGATGCGAAAACCGTATCTGGCGCATTTACGGGGTCTTATGCGAAGCATCCAATCACCGGTGAGGATGTACAAATATGGATTGCAGACTATGTTTTGGCAAGTTATGGTACTGGAGCTGTTATGGCTGTTCCATCGGGCGATCAACGTGATTACTTATTTGCTAAGCATTTCAACCTGCCTATTATCCCTATTTCTGATTCGCAAGATATTTCAGAAGCAGCAGACCCGAACAAAGATGGAAAATACATCAATTCTGATTTTATCGACGGAATGACGTATCAGGAGGCTGTACCTGCCTTAATTGAACGCTTAGAGTCCTTAAAATTGGGTAAAGCGAAAATCAACTTCCGTATGCGCGATGCGATTTTTGGTCGTCAGCGTTATTGGGGTGAACCTGTGCCGGTATATTTCAAAAACAATCTTCCTTATTTGATCAAAGAAGAGGAGCTTCCATTATTGCTTCCTGAGGTCGACAAGTATTTGCCTACGGAAACTGGAGAACCTCCTTTAGGTCGCGCCGAGGGCTGGAAATATCAGGATGAGTACGAGTACGAGTTGAGCACGATGCCAGGATGGGCGGGTTCTTCATGGTATTGGTTCCGCTACATGGATCCTAAAAACGAGGGTCAGTTTGCATCGCCGGATGCTGTCGATTATTGGAAAGCTGTCGATTTATATATCGGTGGTTCTGAGCATGCTACGGGCCACTTGTTGTACTCACGCTTCTGGAACAAGTTCTTGAAAGATATGGGTTATCACAATGAGGAGGAGCCATTCAAGAAGTTGATCAACCAAGGTATGATTCAAGGCCGTTCAAACTTCGTTTATCGTTTATTGGATGAGGAAGGTCGCGGGACGAATACCTTTGTTTCCTTAGGTTTAAAAGATCAGTATAACACGGTTCCATTGCATGTGGATGTAAATATTGTCCACAACGATGTGCTTGATTTAGAAAAATTCAAAGAGTTTAGACCAGACTTTACTAATGCTGAGTTTATCCTAGAAAACGGGAAATACATTTGTGGCACTGAGGTAGAGAAGATGTCGAAATCAAAATACAACGTAGTCAATCCAGACGATATCATCAGTCAATATGGTGCGGATACCCTACGTCTGTATGAGATGTTCTTGGGTCCATTGGAACAGGCTAAGCCATGGAATACCAATGGAATAGAAGGTGTATATAAATTTTTACGTAAGGTATGGCGCCTATTCCATGATGCTGAAGGTAACTTCCAAGTATCGGATGAAGAGCCTAGCAAAGCGGAATATAAGGCATTACATAAGATCATCAAAAAAGTAGAAGAAGATATCGAGCGCTTTTCATTCAATACATCAGTTTCTGCGTTCATGATCTGTGTGAATGAACTAACAGATTTAAAATGCAATAAGCGTAAAATTCTTCAAGACTTGATTATTGTTTTGGAATCCTATGCACCGCATATCACCGAGGAGCTTTGGAGCTTATTAGGAAATGCGCCTGGAACAATTTCTTATGCAGAATATCCTAAATTCAACCCAGAATACCTAGTCGAGAGCGAGTTTGCATATCCTGTCTCGATCAATGGTAAGATGAAGATGAATCTTCCGCTTGCATTAGATCTTGACCAATCTGCAGTTGAGGCAATCCTTAAAGAAAATGCCGATGTGCAGAAGTACATCGACGGCAAGCCTGTTAAGAAGATTATCTTCGTGAAGGGTAAGATTATTAATATTGTGGTTTAGATATTAGATAATAGACATTAGATATAAGAGCGTTGCGGAAGCAGCGCTCTTTTTTTTGTGTGCCCAGCATGTGCAATAACTCTAGGGTGTAAGTCCCGAACACGCCTTTGCAGTGGGAAGTGTTAGCTTAGGACAAGGGTGTCCACCGCGAGGTGGAATCTGAAGGAAGTCTGAGGCAAAACCTCGGTCCGACGAACAGAAACTACATACAAGGCCGCAAGTGTTGGGTGAGGCTGCAAAACAAGCCAAAGCCCCAAACTGTACGGAAACACTATGGTAAATGTAGCGGATATATGAGGTGAAAGTTATTGTTCTTACCTGGGGAGATCTGACTAAACTCTGTCAAAGGTATACGCGAATGCCCGCGAAGAAACATATAGCAGAATAATGATGCTAGTATGCTTTAGTCAGAAGTCAGCAGAGGACAGTGTGTCACGAACAAAGCATGATATTGCTTTGGTGCTGTTTAAATGATGAGGGTAGGCCCCTCGAAGTCGACGTTCAGGCGCAGGCTTCAAACCACCTTTATGTTGCTGGGTTAAAGAGATCTGGTGAGAAGCGATAAAGGAAAAGGCATAGTTAAAGATGTCAGGTATGTAATAGAGAGACGAACGAAAGAGAACCATCGATGAAGCGTCGAAAGCTGAATAGATGATATCGAAACCAGAGTCTTGACCTTGCTCTGGGACAAACGGAAGGGAAACCTGATTACTGCTTCCGTGATATCCGGCGTAAAGATGGCGTGAAGCTATTATAGGCATTTAGGCGGAACGTGAGAACGTGTCGTTTCGATGTTAAGGGAAACCCTCAAGTGGTAGCCCCACAAGAGCAAAAGTACCGATGCGAAGCACACGGGCGGAACATCTCGTAGTAGTGATGAAGTCTCTGTAATGGAGATGGAGCGAAGGGGGTGTATTATCCAGTTCTTATCACAAAGAAAACTATGGTACAAACCATAGGAGGTACAGGAATGATTAAGACAAAACCATTTATTATTTCTCAGTCCATAGTACTGGAAGCCTACCAGCGGGTACAACAAAACCGTGGTAGTGCTGGAGTAGATGGCATGAGCTTAGAGGATTTCAAAGCAGATAGCTGGAAACACCTCTATCGACTATGGAATCGGATGAGTTCTGGCAGCTATATGCCCATGCCAGTTCTACTAGTAGAAATTCCCAAGAAAGGAGGGGGGACACGTCCACTTGGAGTACCCACGATAACAGATCGCATTGCTCAAACGGTGGTCACACTGTTTCTGGAACCAAAGTTGGATAAGATATTTCATAAGGACTCTTATGGCTATCGCCCCAACAAAAGTGCAAAGGAGGCGGTGGGAACAGCTAGAGAGCGATGTTGGAAGTATGATTGGGTTCTGGATCTTGATATCAAAGGTTTCTTCGACAACATACCACACGAGCTGCTTATGAGAGCAGTTCGTAAGCACACAGATTGCCCATGGATCTTGCTGTATATTGAAAGGTGGCTTAAAACACCGGTACAGCAATCCAATGGGATTCTTACAGAGAGATCAAAAGGGACGCCGCAAGGAGCAGTTATCAGTCCGCTGCTCGCTAACCTCTTTTTACACTACTGTATGGATGAATGGTTACGAATTAACTATCCGGACTGTCCGTTTGAACGATATGCTGATGATAGTGTGATACACTGTAAAACAGAAATACAAACAGTGGAACTGAAGAAAGCATTAGAACACAGACTAAAAGCCTGTGGACTTGAACTGCATCCAGAGAAAACCAAGATCGTGTATTGTGGCAGAAAAGAACGACAGAAATCCTATCCCATAATTGCCTTCGACTTTCTAGGGTATACGTTCAAAAGACGAAAAGCTCAGACCAAACAGGGATTGAACTTTACCAGTTTTCTTCCTGCAGTCAGCAATAAAGCTAAAGTTTCCATACGAGAAAAGATGCGGACATGGCAATTGCACAGAAGAGGAGGCAGTGACTTAGAAACGTTGTCCCGGTATATAAATCCAGTCCTCAGAGGATGGATCAATTACTACGGAGCTTTCTACAAAACAGAGCTACACAAAGTACTTCAGCACATGAACAGGTTACTGGTAAGATGGGCTATGCGGAAATATAAAAGGCTACGGAACCGAAAAGTCAGAGCCATAAAATGGATGTCAGAGATTTCCGAAAGAAGTCCGCATCTGTTTGAACACTGGTATATAGGGATAAAGTTGTCGGTTGGATAATAAGAGCCGTGTAAAGGGAGATCTTTACGCACGGTTCTGTGAGAGGTTTGGACTGAAATGTCCTTATCTACTCGACTAGTACCCTGTTTCTCTATTTTCTACGGGGGAAGGTCTGAATGTTAGAATGGCAAAGGAACCAAGAAGTTTATGACGAAGCGCTAAAAGCCGAACCACTTAAGAGAACTGCTTACATGAGGGTAGGTCGGAAACCGATAGTAGAATGTAAGAGGAGCTTAGCCTAGTTGTGCAACCAATGGACACAATGCCTGAGGAATTTTTTTTAGTAATACTATGCTGGAAGAGATATTACACATCCGAAATGTCAAACACGCAGTTGATCGTGTCATCTCTAATGGAGGTGCCAGCGGAATTGATGGTATGCAGATCGATAACCTTCGTGACTACCTCAATACGAATTGGAAAACCCTTCGGTCGGATATTCTCTCTGGCACTTACCTCCCACAAGCTGTTCGGAAAGTAGAGATTCCCAAAGCAAGTGGCGGCAAGCGTATGCTGGGTATCCCCACGGTCATCGACCGAGTTATTCAGCAAAGCATTTCCCAATGGCTTGGGTTAAAGTATGAGGGTGATTTTCACGATAACAGCTACGGCTTCCGTGCGAATCGTAATGCTCATCAGGCCGTCAGTAAAGCGCAAGAGTATCTGAACTTGGGCTACACGTGGGGCGTTGAACTTGATTTGGAACAATTCTTCGATCAAGTGAACCACGACAAACTGATGCACCTTTTGAGCAAGAAGATTACGGATCGTCGAGTCCTAGCCCTGATCGGGAAATACCTTCGTTGTGGGATTATGGAACATGGTCTTGAACAAAAGCGAACCAAGGGCACACCCCAGGGCAGTCCTTTAAGTCCACTTTTGTCAAACATCATCCTGAACGAACTGGATACGGAACTCAGTTCCCGTGGACATCGATTTGTACGCTATGCGGATGACTGTAGTATCTACACGAAGAGCAATAAATCCGCCACTCGTATTATGCGCAACATCACCAGCTACATCGAATCTACACTAAAGCTGAAAGTGAACCGTGAAAAGAGTAAGGTAAGCAAACCTTCCCAAAGTAGTTTACTCGGCTTTAGTTTCTTCAAAACTCAAGGAGATTGGCAGATTCGTATCTCTGCAAAGAGTATCGAACGAATCCGAGAGAAGTTACGTCAAAATACTCGACGTAATACAGTTACTCCTATGCATGAGCGACTGACTAAACTACGGCAAATTATTCACGGCTGGGTGGATTACTTTCGTATAGCAACGAATAAGAAGGTGATGGTAGCACTAGATAAACTAGTGCGAAGACGCTTGCGTGTTCTGCTTTGGAAACAATGGAAGACGGCAGGTAATCGAATTCGGAACTTAATGAAACTGGGAGCCCAACGCTGGCTTGCCTACCAACATGCGAACACCCGTAAATCCTATACTCGGACAGGGACAAGTCCTATCGTTCAAACAACGCTAACAAACTCATACTTTACTAAATTAGGTTACGAAGGATTTGCAGACTACTATTACTGGAGAACAACGCATCAAACGACGTTATTCTAACAAACCGCCTTGGTACGGATCCGTATGCCGGGTGGTGTGAGAGGACAGATAGGGAAATAATCCCTATCTTCCTACTCGATTCTGAAAGTTATTGTTGTTTTTTCAATTTAAACCAATAAAAAATCAGACCAGTGATTGTTCAAGGGTCTATTTTTTTGTCTGGAATATTTTGTTTCTGTTTCTTAAGTATTCTTCTTGATCAAAAAAAGGACTTTATTACTAAAAACAAGAGTATAATTTTTTCTTCGAGCTCTAAAGGCATCAACTGTTGGTTCTTAAACGTCTGTTATCAGTTTTTTTCACGGGGAGTCTAACCACCAAAAAAAGGTCGATCTTTTATTTATAAGACGTGTTCTTCAGGGTACTCAATTGTTTCTGTAATCTGTCAATTCTTTTAAGTCTTCTATTTTCCAGTATTTTTATATCCTGGGGATGTAATTGATAGGGTTCCATGTCCCTCAGCACATGGTATGCAGCGGTCAATATCTTATGTGCAATGGCTATTGTCGCCTTCTTATGTCCTCTTCGGGCAGCGATCTGGTGATGCTTGACTGCAAGTAAGGGATTGGCCTTGGATCTAGAGGCTACCCATGCGGCCTCTACGAGCGTCGTCTTGAGATACTTATTTCCATGTGTTGTTCTGGAGGAATACTTTTTTCCTGCACTCTCATTGTTGCCCGGGCAAACACCAGCCCATGAGGAAAGGTTCTGATGTGTTGCAAATTGGGTCATGTCCGTACCGATCTCTGAGACGATTCCTAATGCTACTTTGGAAGACACTCCCGGAATAGTCTCCAGTAGTTCCAGCTCCCGATACATGATCCTTGCGTACTGTTCCATCTGAGCCTCTGATTGTGCTATTTGTAGATTGATATGATCGATGGATTGCAGTATAAGGGTCAACATGAAGCGGTGGTGATCTGTGACCTTGCCAGTAAGTGCTTTAATCAGTTCTGCGTGTTTCTTGACCAGTGAACCCTTGGCCATGCTTGCCAACAGCAAAGGATCGCTCTGACCTTTAGCCATGGATCGGACCATTTCCATGGCGCTTACACCGAATACGTCGCTGACCACGCTCCGCAGTTTGACGTTGGCAGATTCAAGGATGTTCTGCAACCGGTTCTTTTCTGCAGTCCGCATCGCGATCAGCTTGCGTCTATGTCGGTAGAGCTCCCTGAGCTCCCGGATATGTTGTGCTGGAATGAAGCTACCCTTCAGTAGACCGGAAAGAAGCAGTTTGGAGATCCATTCGCTATCCTTCTTATCGGTCTTCTGCCCCGGAACATTCTTGATGTGGCGGGCATTGACCAACAAAATGTGAAAGTAATCTTCCAAAACCGCGTAAACCGGTCGCCAGTAAACACCGGTGCTCTCCATGGCAACCTGTGTAATGGAATGGGATTGAAGCCATTGCACTAAATCATACAGGTCATCCGTAAAAGTTAAGAAGGTTTTTGTCTCTGTATCAAAATCACTACCTTTAATGGTAGCAACTACTGTGTCTTTATGGACATCCAGTCCACAGCCACGATCAAGAATAAAGGGTAATCCGCTGACAGCCATAGGTCTTATATTTATTGGTACTAAGATACCGTTTTGGCTAAATGCCTATTGGGACTATGAGCCCGTGACTTTCATGGCTGTTGGTGATACCCGAGTATCATGAATGTTTTTCTGAAAGTTATTGTTGTTTTTTCAATTTAAACCAATAAAAAATCAGACCAGTGATTGTTCAAGGGTCTATTTTTTTGTCTGGAATATTTTGTTTCTGTTTCTTAAGTATTCTTCTTGATCAAAAAAAGGACTTTATTACTAAAAACAAGAGTATAATTTTTTCTTCGAGCTCTAAAGGCATCAACTGTTGGTTCTTAAACGTCTGTTATCAGTTTTTTTCACGGGGAGTCTAACCACCAAAAAAAGGTCGATCTTTTATTTATAAGACGTGTTCTTCAGGGTACTCAATTGTTTCTGTAATCTGTCAATTCTTTTAAGTCTTCTATTTTCCAGTATTTTTATATCCTGGGGATGTAATTGATAGGGCTCCATGTCCCTCAGCACATGGTATGCAGCGGTCAATATCTTATGTGCAATGGCTATTGTCGCCTTCTTATGTCCTCTTCGGGCAGCGATCTGGTGATGCTTGACTGCAAGTAAGGGATTGGCCTTGGATCTAGAGGCTACCCATGCGGCCTCTACGAGCGTCGTCTTGAGATACTTATTTCCATGTGTTGTTCTGGAGGAATACTTTTTTCCTGCACTCTCATTGTTGCCCGGGCAAACACCAGCCCATGAGGAAAGGTTCTGATGTGTTGCAAATTGGGTCATGTCCGTACCGATCTCTGAGACGATTCCTAATGCTACTTTGGAAGACACTCCCGGAATAGTCTCCAGTAGTTCCAGCTCCCGATACATGATCCTTGCGTACTGTTCCATCTGAGCCTCTGATTGTGCTATTTGTAGATTGATATGATCGATGGATTGCAGTATAAGGGTCAACATGAAGCGGTGGTGATCTGTGACCTTGCCAGTAAGTGCTTTAATCAGTTCTGCGTGTTTCTTGACCAGTGAACCCTTGGCATGCTTGCCAACAGCAAAGGATCGCTCTGACCTTTAGCCATGGATCGGACCATTTCCATGGCGCTTACACCGAATACGTCGCTGACCACGCTCCGCAGTTTGACGTTGGCAGATTCAAGGATGTTCTGCAACCGGTTCTTTTCTGCAGTCCGCATCGCGATCAGCTTGCGTCTATGTCGGTAGAGCTCCCTGAGCTCCCGGATATGTTGTGCTGGAATGAAGCTACCCTTCAGTAGACCGGAAAGAAGCAGTTTGGAGATCCATTCGCTATCCTTCTTATCGGTCTTCTGCCCCGGAACATTCTTGATGTGGCGGGCATTGACCAACAAAATGTGAAAGTAATCTTCCAAAACCGCGTAAACCGGTCGCCAGTAAACACCGGTGCTCTCCATGGCAACCTGTGTAATGGAATGGGATTGAAGCCATTGCACTAAATCATACAGGTCATCCGTAAAAGTTAAGAAGGTTTTTGTCTCTGTATCAAAATCACTACCTTTAATGGTAGCAACTACTGTGTCTTTATGGACATCCAGTCCACAGCCACGATCAAGAATAAAGGGTAATCCGCTGACAGCCATAGGTCTTATATTTATTGGTACTAAGATACCGTTTTGGCTAAATGCCTATTGGGACTATGAGCCCGTGACTTTCATGGCTGTTGGTGATACCCGAGTATCATGAATGTTTTTTTGGTCATGTCTTAATACTAACTACTAACTACTATTTTAAACTTAATGAATGGATAAAAGTCAAACATTAAAATAATTTATTAATCAATTCTATATTATGAAGAGTTATCTATTTTTTTGTTGCAGTCTAATATTGTTGTTTCTAAGTTCCTGCGGTGCATCCGTTCAATTTACGCATTTTACTCCCGATAAGATAAAAGGGCTAGATTTAGGGATGAACAGAAACGAGGTTCTTGAAATTTTAGGACCGGATTATACAATTACCAGGAAAGAAATTGTGGATCAGGATACGATAGAGGTTGTGTTTTATCAAGGCTATGTTAGTGATCAACGTTATTTGTTTCAGTTCAAGAACAATAAATTAGATAAATGGGAAAAGGAAATTCAGCGTCGGCAGGTACTACAATATGGTAGTGTTTTGATAAAGTAAAAGAAATTTAAAAGGACTTTCCGTTTTGGAAAGTCCTTTCTTTTGTGCCCGCGGCGAGATTCGAACCCACATCGTCAGAACCGGAATCTGATATTCTATCCATTGAACTACGCAGGCGGCACGCCAAAAATAATATAATTTTTGAGTTTTACACAAGAATAGGTTGCCGAATTCGGCAACCTATTGATTTTTAATTGTCTTAATTGAGCTTAGTGACCATGTCCGCTGTGGTCATCAGCAACTAGATGCGTTTCAAACTTCACATCGATATCATTCGCACCGCCGAACTTACTGAAATCTTTGTTTTGTATGTCTTTCTCAACATCAATACTAGTCTTTACGCCAGGGTTTAGATGACGCATAATATAACGCCAGTTGAACGATTCGCTTGCTTTCAATACCGTGATATAACCTATCGTACCTACTTTCACTTTTGTTTTATCCTCCTTTTTATCGGCATAGATAATTTTCAATGCGTCTGCAGGTGCTCCGATCCAGAATGCGAAGTGCTGATCGTCACGATCGATAAAAGTCTTTTGGCTTTGACGACCTGCAAAGTCAAATACTCTTAATTCAAAACGGTAAGTTTTGCCCACTTCTAAGTGCATGTGTGCTCCAACTGGTGGAAGGAATTTCTCGCCTTCGAAGATAATGCTATCTTTTTCTTGTCCTGCGAAATCATTGTAGTGAAAATGATCACCGTGCGCTTCTACTTCCACTTCCGTAAAAACTAATCTCGCCGATCCTACTTCTTCCTGATCAATGACAGGAATTGGATCATCTTTGGAACAAGAATTTAGAGCTATTAATGCGATAATAGCAGATGCGATATATTTACTGATTTTCATGGTCTTAATATTTTTAGAATTTATAACTAATTGATAATTTGATGTTTCTTCCTGGACGATGCGCATAATAGCGGAATCGATCCATATAATCTTTGTATTCGGTATTGAATAAATTTTCTAGAGCTAACGAGCTTGTTAATTTGTTGTTTTGGATTTGAAACGTTCTGCTGGCATGTAGATGCAATAGATGATATGCTGCTGGGGGAGCAATAAAGTCTGTTCCTTCAGCATAACGATCCTGCTTGGCTACAAATTCATGTGTAAATTTCAAATAGGTTGAGCTTTCTGCCTCGATGTTCCATTGTACAGCCTGTGAAAACCTATCTGATGGGATATAAGGGAGATAAGCATCTAAACTTGTGTTTTTTGCTCTAACTAAGCTACCCTGAAACTGATAATCGAAAAGTTGATTTATCTTCCAGCTTGCATTGATATCAACGCCATAAAATATGCTGTTGTGCTGTTCGTAACTGAATACCGGAAATGTTCCGCGAATGGTTTGGCGAACAGAGTCGGGGTTAGGGGTGGCGTAGATATAGTTTGCAATATATTGTACAAATCCATCGATGTCAATATTCCAGTTGTCCGCTCTTCTACTAATCGAATTGACCCACTTATAGCCTTGCTCTGCTTTAAGATCTAAGTTTCCTATTTCATAAATTCCTGCGCCATGATGCACTCCGTCGCTATATAGTTCATTTGCTGTTGGTGCACGCCAAGCCAATCCCACATTTGATTTGAAAGTCCACTGTTGATTAATGGCATAGCGAAGACCTACGGAACCCGATACATTGTGGAAATTGCGAACGTCCTCCATAAGGTACTGCTGAGGCGTACTTCCCGTTTGATCCGTGTATTGAAAACGATATCCTGCAGCATCGAAATGTTTGAAATCGTAACGCCAGCCTGCTTCAAGGTTGATCTTATTGAAAGCGAAATCATGTATACCAAAAACTCCAATTCCGTAGCTGTCGTAATTTGGAATAATTGGCGTTGTGCCAGTCCCTTCAACATTGTTGTTTACTTGGCTAACAGCCGATATACCCAATGAATGCTGATTGCGTTTCATTAGTAATTCGAGCTGTTGGGTTGACAATAACATATCCGACATCGGCACATCATCTGCAACCGCTCGGCGCATATCGAATTCGCGACGGTGATTTCTCTGCCATGAATACTGTGCATCCAATTTCCAATCGTTTTGAAATTGGTATTGGTATTTAAGTCTTGCAAGTTGATGATCTACCTTTTGTTTGGGTGCTGCGATATCATACGTAAATCCGTAGTCCTCTAAGGGTTTTCCGTGTTCAATCCTAGCAAAAATATCATCGATAGTTCCGATGTGAGCTCCGTAGAAAATGCCTAGCTGTGTTGCAAATCGCGAATAGAATACATCCCATTTGTGGTTGTTATGTTGATATTGCAGTGCGGTACTCCAGTTCAGTTCTTCCGAGCCCGTATTTCCTAAATAGTAGTTTGCGGTTTTGCTGTTTCCGAGTTTCTTACCCGACGCTTGCAAACGCCAGGCGAGATTAGGGATAGCGGTTATTCCACCTTCTACCTCCGCATTCAGCGTTCCGCCTCTGCCGTTACTCTGTCCAATCAAATCTACACGTCCTTGTAGACGTTCAGGATCGATATTTTCTGATTTTGCAATCAGCACTCCGCCTAAAGCGTCCGCACCATATCTTACCGCCTGTGCACCTTTTATGACTTCAAATTGATCAGCTGAGAAAGCATCTAATTCTGGGGCATGCTCTGCACCCCATTGCTGGCTTTCTAGTTTTACTCCTTGATTCAATAGGAGGATACGACTACTATGAAGACCATTGATGACCGGCTTAGCGATAGTTTGGCCCGTATTTAAAAGACTAACCCCAGCAAGTTTAGAAAATACCTCAGCCGCCAGTTTACCCTTGCTTTCTTCAATCTGTGTTTGGTTAAGCTTATATTGTACAGCAGAAACTTGTTCCTGTTGACTGGCTTGAACCGTTACACCGTCTAATTCTGTTGTTTTTTGAACTAGGTGAATATGCAGTACACTATCCTTTGAAAGATTGATGCGTTGGGTATAATCATGAAAACCTAATGCACTAATTTTAAGTCTGTAGGTTTTCTTAGGGTCTAAATTTTCAATAGAAAATGAACCTTCCTGATCAGATTTTGTCTGAAGGTCAGCGTCGGTAAGTTTTATAGTTGCATTAGATAATGGTTGATGATTCTCATCAGCAACCAGACCACGTAAATTGGCCGATTTATTTGTCTGTGCTCCCCCTGATAATGAAATCAGAATCGCCAACACAGTCAAAACATATTTTGACATGTAGGATTACATTAAACTTTGATGGATTTTGTGATTACTCGTTAGCTGTTTTTGAGAGCAGGGGGTGCTCTTAAGCCATTCGTATAATACCGTTTAATATTTACCTCAGACGGCAAGTCGATAGAATAACTTACGTTTCTCTCAAATTCTCCAGGATTACTTTCCCATGAATACGTAGGAGATTGTGAGATGAGCTGATGGTAATATAGAAAACAGTAGGTACAATCATCATGCTGATGATCTGCATGTTCATCCGTGGTAGAATGGTGATGGCAATGGTCAGCATGTTCATGCGTATGATCATGCTGATGTGCTAGCATAAATCCAAAAGACATAGATAGAACGACCAACCAAAGGCTGGCTATTGATGTTCGAAAATGTCTAATGATGTTTATCACGTTGCAAATATACAGCAAATGCAATCTAGTTGCAAATTAAAATAAACAAAGTTGCATTAAGATCTGGGGTGGTATTGTGTTATTACGCTTTGTAGATAATCTTTATCAATATGCGTGTATATTTCTGTCGTAGTGATGCTTTCGTGTCCTAACATATCTTGCACGGCACGTAAATCTGCACCGCCTTCAACGAGATGGGAAGCAAAACTATGGCGGAATGTATGCGGACTTATTTCTTTCTGCAGATTGATTTTGGTTGCAAGGTCTTTAATGATGATGTAAATCATTACACGAGATAGGGCAGCACCGCGACGGTTTAAGAAGACATAATCTTCATTTCCGGCTTTCACAGGCGTGTGTACTCTGACCTCATTTAGGTATATTTTTAAATATTGTATAGCCTGCTGTCCGATAGGGATTAATCGTTCCTTATTTCCTTTTCCTTCGACCTTAATAAACTCCACATCTAAAAACAGGTTAGAGCGCTTGAGATTGCAAAGTTCAGAAACGCGTAGACCACAGCCGTAGAGTATCTCCAAGATCGCTTTATTGCGCATTCCTTCCGGACTGGAGAGGTCAATAGCGGCGATCAATTGATCTATTTCTTCGATTGATAACACCGACGGAAGTTTGCGTGCGATACGTGGTGCTTCGATAAGCTCTGCTGGATTTGACTCGTAGTCGTACTCGATTTGTAGGAACTTAAAAAAGGTTTTAATACCCGACAATATACGAGCTTGTGAGTAGGTCGATATGGAAAATTCGTTAATCCAGAGTAAAAAGTTTTGTAACTCTTTTGTGGTAATTTGGGGGATTGTTATTTCGTGCAGTTCGCAATAGTGTTGTAGTTTCAGAACGTCATTCTGATAGGCTTCTATGCTGTTTTCAGCTAAACCGCGTTCTAAGAGTAAGTAGCGTTTAAAGTCTCTATTTACGGTATCCCAATTCATATGTTAAATATATGTAATTTATTCTGATTAGTATTAATGTTGTTTTAATACTAAAGAAATTGTCGTAGATTGGTCCCGGTAAAAATCAGTAACCATTCAGATAAATTATTTTTATGAAAATTTTAAAACCATTGGCTCTAGCCTTTTTGTTGCCTTTTACTGCGGAAGTTGCAACAGCCTATGAGTCAAGTTCCTTAATCACAGAAGCGAAAGTTATACTTCAAAAGGACTCCTTGAAATGGGATGCGAAGCTTCCTTTCGATAATGAGGTTAAAACCGGTACATTGAAAAATGGATTTCAGTATTATATCCGTAAAAACGTCGAGCCGGAAAAACGCGTGACGATGTATTTAGCGGTAAAAGTAGGTTCTATTGTAGAAACTGAGAAAGAGCTAGGATTAGCGCATTTCTTAGAACATATGAACTTCAACGGTCTTAAGCATTTCCCGAAAAATGAGTTAGTTAACTACTTGCAAAAAGCAGGTGTTCGTTTTGGGTCAGATTTAAATGCTTACACTGGTTTCGATGAAACGGTTTATCAGCTTCCAATTCCATCGGATGATCCTGAATTGTTAAAGAACGGTCTTCAAGTAATGCGCGACTGGGCTCAGGATGCGATGCTAGAGGATAGCGAAATTAATAAAGAGCGCGGGATTATTATGGAAGAGATGCGCGGTAGCCGTGGCGCCATGCAACGTATGCGCGATCAATTCTTAAAAGTATTGGTAAATGGTTCGCGTTACGCTGATCGCTTGCCGATTGGTACGGAAGAGGTTGTGATGAACTTTGATCCTAAGGTGATTCGTCAGTTTCACCAAGATTGGTATCGTCCGGATTTACAGTCGATTATCGTAGTTGGTGATGTTGATCCTGTTTATATTGAAAGTGAAATCAAGCGTTTGTTTTCAGACATGCGCGTAAATTCAAAACCGAAAGAGCGCACTGAATACAAGATTGATTTGATCAACAAGAATCAATTCGTCAAAGTTACAGATCCCGAAATGACTTATACGATTGGACAGGTTCTTATTAAGCATCCTGAAGAGAAGGTGAGCACTGTAGGTGATTACCGTCGTTCTTTGATGAAAGCGGTTTATAATCAAATGATCAACTCTCGTTTGGGCGAGTTGAGTCAATCTGCAAATCCTCCATTTATTCAAGGTGGTATTGATATTGGTGAATTCATGGGAGGTTTAGATAATCTGTCGGCATTTTTCGTTGCAAAACCTGGAGAGTTCGAAGAGGGTTTCAAATCTTTGGTTCGTGAGTTAGATCGTGTTGACAAATTCGGTTTCACAGAGACAGAATTTCAACGTGCCATTACTGCATTGAATAAAAACAATGAAACAGCTTATACTGAGCGCAGCAAAAAGAAATCTGATAGTTATGTAAATACTTATCTTGATCATTTCTTAAACGATGGACCTGCTTTAAGTAACGAAGATAGATATCAGATTACTAAGCAATTATTGCCGAGCTTGACTCTGAAAGAAGTTGAAGCAATCGGTCAAAAGTATTATGTTGATACTAACCGTGATGTTGTAATCTTAGCGCCAGATGCAGAGAAAGATAAGTTGCCTGATGAGCAAACAGTGACGACTTGGTTCGCTGATGTTGATAAAGAGCAATTAACGGCTTATGATGATAAAGTTTCTGATTTACCTATGCTCTCTAAAGAGCCGGTAAAAGGAAGTATCACGTCGGAAAAATCAATTGATAAGATTAACTCGAAAGAATTTGTTTTGAATAATGGCGTTAAAGTTGTTTTGAAACCTACTACCTTTAAGAATGATGAGATCTTAATTAGTGCATTCAGCCCAGGAGGTACTTCACTTTATCCGGATGCTGAATTCATGTCTGCATCATTTGCTGGAAATCTGATTAATTCTAGTGGTATTGGACAATTGAATACTTTCGAATTGCAAAAGTATTTAACTGGCAAGGATGTAAACATTAGCCCGTATATCAACGAGCGTTCAGAAGGTATTTCTGGAAGCACGGATAAGGAAGGCTTGAAAACGGCATTCGAAATGATCTACGGATATTTTACAGAGCCTAGAATTGAAAGCGACGTATTTCAAGGTATCATGAGCAAGCAATTGAACATGTTGGCGAACAGAGATAACGATCCTAACTTTGTTTATTCAAAAGCTACGATGAACGCTTTATACGGTAATAACATTCGTCGTATTCCTTATGGCAAAGAAGAATTGGAAAAAGTGAACCAAGAGCGTGCATTAGAAATCTACAAGGATAGATTTGCTGACGCTTCGGACTTTACTTTCTTCATCGTTGGTTCTATCACAGAAGATGAGATCAAGCCTTATTTGGAAAATTATCTTGCAGCATTGCCAACTACTTCGCGTAAAGAGGCTCCTAAGGATTTAGGAATTTATGAGCCAGCAAAAGGTAAAGAGGTTGTTGTAAATAAAGGAAAAGAGGCAAAAGCTAACGTTCGTTTATCGATTTACGGTGATTATACCTACAACGACGTAGAGAATGTGAATATGGATGCGCTCGAGAAAGTGTTGTCTACTCGTTTGTTGGAGCGCTTGCGCGAAGAGGAGAGTGGTGTTTATGGTACTGGTGCGCGCGCTGGTTATTCTAAAAATCCTAAGCCTCGCTATAGTATCCACGTTTCATTCGGAACAAGCGTTGATAAATATCAATCTTTAATTGCTTCAGCATTAGATGAGTTTAAGAAAATTAAAGCTAATGGACCATCGCAAGTCGATTTAGATAAATTTAAGATCGAGGAAAAACGTCAGTTGGAATTGAGTCTTAAAGAAAACGGATTCTGGATGAGTCAGTTACTTTCTGCTTACCAATTGGGCGAAGATCCAACGTATATTACACGTTATTTAAATGATCTTGACAAGGTGACAGTTAAATCTGTAAAAGATGTGGCTAATAAATATCTGAAAGAAGATCGTTTGTTTAAGTTTATCTTATTACCGGATGCTCCAGCAAAATAGCAACAATTAAAATTGACCGATTGAATCGGGTATAATAAGGGCTGTCAAAAGACAGCCCTTTTTCTTATTCTTTCATTTTCACGAATGTTTGATTAAAGCAATCATAACATTGTTCATTCATTAAAAGTAAAGTGTCTTTTCTATAAACGGATGCTTTATGTTCTCCGTTATGAATCAACCATTCCATTTTTTGCGATTCAATAACTTTTCCTAGTTGTAGGTTGTATGGAATAGCCCGTTGCAGTTCGCCATCTGCATAGGTAAATATACTGTCTTTGGTTATCTGCAGGTGGATCTGTTTACCGGAAGACTCCGGTGTGGTCGTTGTACCAGCAAAGCCCCCTGTCGTTTTTATCCAACGCCAATTTCCTTCAATTTTTGGTTTTCTAGGTCCGTTTGAAGATGTGCCGCAGGCGAATATAGTGCCGAGAAGAATTAATGGGATCATGTTTTTCATTTCATATCCTTTCGTTGATGATATGGGTAATAAGTCGTTAATCCATTGTTTTGTTTGATAGCAAGGAAGTTAAATAGGAGATTAGTTCTTAGCAATTGGTCTGAAAAAAATAAAAGCCCCACAATTTGTGAGGCTTAAATTTAGTTTGATTCAGAATTTTTCTATTCTGCGCGCTATTTATGCAAACCAAGCAAGGACTTCATCCTTTGTTGGCATAGCTATATCTAATTTCATTTTTTTGCGCATTCCGCCAAGGTCATTGAAAACCTTGTTTGGATTGGCTTCTTTCAATGCTTCGATGGCATTGAAGCCCATTTTTTGAAGAACCGGTACCCAACCTTCTGGAATTCCTAAAGCAACATAATCTGCTACGGAAGCTACTTTAGCCACTTTCTCAGGGCGCATTTGAGGGAAGAACAATACTTCTTGAATAGAAGGATTGTTTGTTAAGAACATAATCAATCTGTCCATTCCGATACCTAGTCCTGAAGTAGGAGGCATACCATACTCTAATGCACGTAGGAAATCTTGATCGATGAACATCGCCTCATCGTCTCCTTTTTCGGAAAGTTTCAGCTGATCTTCGAATCTTTCGCGTTGATCGATAGGGTCGTTCAGCTCAGAATATGCATTTGCAATTTCCTTACCACATACCATCAATTCAAAACGCTCCGTCAGTTCTGGATTGTCGCGGTGCTTTTTCGTCAATGGTGACATCTCGATAGGGTAGTCTGTGATGAATGTTGGTTGGATAAAGTTTCCTTCACATTTCTCGCCAAAGATTTCATCAATCAATTTACCTTTACCCATTGTTTCATTTACGGCGATTCCCATACCTTTTGCTGCTTCGCGAATCTCGTCTTCAGACTTTCCGGTAATATCGAATCCTGTGAACTGTTTGATTGCTTCCGTCATGCTTACGCGAGGATAAGGTGCTTTGAAATCAATCTTATGCTCGTTGAAGGTAGCTTGGGTCGTTCCGTTTACCGCTAATGCACAGTGCTCAAGAAGTCTTTCGGTGAAATCCATCATCCAATTGTAGTCTTTGTAAGCAACGTAGATTTCCATTGCGGTAAACTCTGGATTATGCGTGCGATCCATACCTTCGTTACGGAAGTTTTTAGAAAACTCGTAAACACCATCAAAACCACCAACGATTAATCTCTTTAAGTAAAGTTCGTTTGCAATTCTTAGATACAATGGTATGTCAAGCGCATTGTGATGTGTAATGAACGGACGTGCAGCAGCACCACCAGGAATGGACTGAAGAATTGGAGTTTCAACCTCCATATATCCAGCGTTGTTGAAATATTCGCGCATCGCGTTAAAGAGCTTTGTGCGCTTCACAAAAATCTCTCTATTCTGTGCATTAACGATTAAATCCACATAACGCATGCGGTATCTTTGTTCTGGATCAGTAAAGGCGTCAAATGTTTTACCATCAGCTTCTTTTACGATTGGAAGAGGACGTAAAGACTTCGTCAATACTTTTAACTCTTCTACATGTATACTGATCTCGCCAGTCTGCGTTGTGAATACATATCCTCTAATCCCTACGATATCACCGATATCAAGAAGTTTTTTGAATACTGTATTATAAAGGGTTTTATCTTCGGTAGGGCAGATATCATCACGCTTTACATAAGCCTGAATACGTCCAGTAGAGTCTTGTAATTCAATGAAAGAAGCACTTCCCATCACACGACGACTCATGATGCGTCCTGCAAATTGGATGTTCTTATAGTTGAGTTTATCTCTTTCGTAGTTTGCTAATATGTCTTCTGCCGTTGCATTTACGACAAATTCTTCCGCAGGGAAAGGATTGATTCCGAGGTCGATCATTCCTTGAAGGTTTAGCCTGCGCTGTTGTTCTTGTTCTGATAATACGATACTCATTTTTTCTGAAATGTGTCTGTTTTTAAAGGCCAATAAGAAAATTCAATCTTCTTGGTATTTCGAGGAAAACATGCAAGTTGTTTTTCGAACTTAAATTGACTGCAAAAGTAGGAAATTAGAACTACTTAATCGATATGGGAAGGCAAAAAAAGGAGATTATTATAGTATTGAGCTTGTAAATTTCAAAGCAATTTGCAATTTTTGCATGTTGAGTGCTCAACGATAATAAAGCAAAGGAATTTTATTAACACTATGTGGAATGAAATTTTATGGTTTTTTGTATTTGATGAAAAAATAAATTATCTTTGCACCTCAATTGTTGAATATATAGTAATCATAAGATAAAATGAAAAAAGATTTGCATCCATCGAACTACAGATTAGTTGTTTTCAAAGACATGTCTAACGACTACGCTTTCATCACTAAATCTTGTGTTGACACAAAAGAGACCATTACTTGGGAAGATGGTACTGAATATCCATTAGTGAAATTAGAGATTTCTCACACTTCACACCCTTTTTACACTGGTAAGATGAAATTAGTTGATACAGCCGGACGTATTGATAAATTCCGTAGCCGTTACAACAAGAAATAAGTTTTATTTCCTACAAGAAATTAAAGAAGATCCCGATAACATTAGCTTATCGGGTTTTTTTATGTATTTTTATTTAATTTATGTCCTGTTCTATCGTATTATATGATAATGCCGAATGGCGGAGGCAATTGTTGCCTTTTAGCGCCACGAGGCCTGTAGGCAATCTACGTGTTGGCATATGTACGATAGATGAAAAATGGCGCCAAATCTTCGGAAAGGAGGTTGGCTATTTGACCGTAGATTATCTTCAGGATGCATTTCCGCTGATCAATTCCGATACTACATATAATCTGATTATTAAAGCTAGTGTTCTGCCATCAGATCAATTGCTTGAGGCAATCGATAGGTTGTCTGTCGGCGAATGTTTGGTTAAGAATGGAGCGTGGATAGCAGCAAAAACAGAACTACTTCCTGTAGGAATAGATATTACGTTTTCTGATCTTAAACCGATTAACGTTGATTTTCCAATAGAGGAAGTTTGTTACCCTGAAGACATTTATCTGCACAATAAGAAACAATTGCTTTTCGATTTTAATTTATTGACCAAAGGAAGGAGTACCGCCAAGTTGAGCAGTAGCAATATGATCTTTGGTGAATGGATTTTTGTTGAAGAGGGTGCTCAAGTTGAAAGCGTCAGTTTAAATAGCCTGAATGGACCCATCTATATTGGAAAGCACGCGAATCTAGAAGAGGGCAGCTTTCTTAGAGGCTATGTAGGAATTGGAGATAGCGCTCGGGTTAAAATGGGGTCTCGACTGTATGAGAATGTGTCGATCGGGCCTCAAAGCACAGTAGGAGGTGAGGTCAATAACTCTGTCCTTTGGGGTAACAGCGCGAAAGGACATGACGGTTATCTGGGATGTTCGGTTATTGGTGAGGGCTGCAATTTAGGCGCCGGCACAAGTAACTCAAACTTGAAGAATAACTGGAGTACAGTCAAATTATATGACTATTTTAGCGGAGGAATGCGTGATACCAAATTGCAGAAATGTGGATTGATGATGGGGGATTATGCAATGGCAGCTATAAATTCCTCATTTAATACGGGAAGCGTGATTGGCGTCGGTGCGCAGATAGCATTGTCGAAATTTATTCCCAAATTTGTTCCAGATTTTAGTTGGTTAACCGACAAGGAGTACACCGATTATAAGTTGGATGGATTTTTAAATATGTTGCAGCGAAAGCAGGGCTCGGCAAATAGCAATCATTTAAAAGGTTATGAAATAATAAGACGTGTTTTTAAGGACACAGAGAGTTTAAGAGTGCAATTAATCAACCATTAATATATAATTTATGCGTAAGAACATCGTAGCAGGAAACTGGAAAATGAACATGGATTATGAGCAGGGTGTAAGCCTTTTCTCAGAAATTGTGAACATGGTGAAAGATGAGGTCAGAGGAAATCAAGAAGTTGTGGTATGTAGTCCTTTTATCCATTTGCCGGCTTTAGCTAAATTAAGCGCTCCTGTAGCCAACGTGGCGATAGGTGCACAGAATATTCATCAAGCGGAATCAGGTGCCTTTACAGGCGAAATATCGGCTTCTCAAGTAAAATCTACAGGTGCGAGCTATGTTATCCTAGGCCATTCAGAGCGTAGAGCTTATTTCGGTGAAACTGATGAGTTATTGGCTGAAAAAGTAGATGCTGCTTTGAAACATGATTTGAAGCCTATATTCTGTATTGGTGAAACAAAAGAAGAGCGCGAATCGGGTTCTTTCTTCGATATCATCAAAACGCAATTGAGCAAAGGTTTATTTCATTTAAGTCCTGAAGCGTTTAAATCGGTCGTTTTAGCATATGAACCAGTTTGGGCTATCGGAACAGGATTAACGGCTAGCCCGGAGCAAGCGCAAGAAGTTCATGCTTTTATCCGCAAAACTATTGCTGAAAAGTATGGAGAAACTATTGCTGACGATACGACTATCCTTTATGGCGGAAGTGCTAATCCATCTAATGCGCAAAGCTTATTCTCACAACCGGATATTGATGGCGGTTTGATTGGCGGTGCATCTTTGAAATCTCGCGATTTCTTACAAATTATTAGTGTATTTAACGCGTAATATATGAAATACTCAGCAGTTACTTTTACGTCTTCAAGTATTGAAGATTGGCAAAAGGATTTGCTAATTTCTGAATTAGCAGAAATTGGTTTTGATACTTTCGAAGATATTGATGGAGGTTTCGAAGCCTATATCCCTTCTGCTAATTTAGATATCCAAGCTTTGGAATCTGTGTTGCTAAGCGAAGTTGATGGATTTGACCTAGACTATCAGGTAAAGGAAATTGAGGAGAAAAATTGGAACCAGATTTGGGAAAGTAACTTCAACCCGATTCTTGTCGATAATACGTGCTATGTTCGTGCAACATTTCATGAAGATCGCCCAGAGTACCCATATCAGATAATCATCGATCCTAAAATGTCATTTGGCACAGGTCATCATCAGACGACTTCCATGATGCTTTCTTTTATTCTAGAAAACGAATTCAATGGAAAAGAAGTCTTGGACATGGGCTGTGGTACGGGAATTTTAGCGATTCTTGCTTCAAAAAGAGGAGCAAAGCAATTGCTTGCTGTTGACTACGATCCAGTTTGTGTCGACAGTGTGATTGAGAATGTTCAATTAAATGATGTTAGTAATATAGCGGCTAAATTGGGTTCTAAGGAAGCTATTGAGGGCTTGTCTTTTGAGACTATTCTTGCTAATATCAACCGGAATATTTTGCTAGATCAGTTGGATACCTATGCTGCCTGTTTGGCTAATGGAGGCGAACTATATCTTTCCGGCTTCTATGATGGAGAAGATCTCGAAATTCTCAAACAAAAGGCCGAGTCAGTTGGTTTCCAATATGTGGAAAATAAAGTTCTCGATAATTGGTGTGCAGCCAAGTTTACTAAAGCTAATTAAATGCGTATTCATTTTATTGCCATAGGCGGAAGCATTATGCATAATTTGGCTATTAACTTAGCCGAGCAAGGCCATCAGGTTAGTGGTTCTGACGATCAAATCGTGGAACCCTCTAAATCGCATTTACTGGAAGCCGGGCTGCTTCCTAAAGAATTAGGATGGTTTCCCGAGAAAGTAAGTGAGGATATCGATGCTGTCATTCTTGGGATGCATGCCGAGGAAGAAAATCCGGAGCTTAAAAAGGCTCAGGAATTAGGTCTTAAAATCTACTCGTTTCCAGAATTCGTATATGAGCAAAGTGTAGACAAAATACGCGTCGTAATCGCAGGGACTTATGGTAAAACGACCATCACAAGCATGATTATGCATGTGTTGAAGAAGCTCGGCAAGCCATTCGACTACCTAGTAGGCGCTCAATTAGAAGGATTTGATGACTTATTGCAGCTAAATCCGGACAATAATCTCATGATCATCGAGGGTGATGAATATTACGCATCCTCCGTGGATAAGCATTCTAAATTCTTAGAATATAAACCTAATATCGCATTGATTTCCGGAGTAGAGTGGGATCACTTTAAAACTGTTATCGATGAAGAAGCTTATTATAAGCAATTTGAGGACTTTATAAGAACGATTTTTCCCAAAGGTACTCTAATCTATAATAAGGACGATGAGCGCACTAGAGCGATTGTAGAGCGCACTATGGATATCAAAATAAATCGCCATGGATATAAGCTCCCTGAGTATTCTATAAACAAAGGAGTAACCTATTTAAATCATGGCGAAGATCGCATTCCGTTAAAGATTTTCGGAAAACATAACCTCTCTAATGTCGCAGGCGCTTTTACGGTGTGTGAATGGCTGGGTGTTAAGCGAGATGAGTTTTATCATGCTATCCAGGACTTCAAGAGTTCAATTCGTTATCTAGAATTTGTCGCAAGTCAGAATGGCAGTGTAGTCTACCAAGATTTCGCCCATACGCCGTCCAAATTACGTTCAAG